>NZ_CAKJTL010000164.1:8236-17489 GCF_917627385.1 Protofrankia sp. CiT1 | reverse complement strand
CGTTGCGGCCGGCCCGGACCGTCAGCGCGTTCCGTGCGTGGCGAGCGAGACGTTCCTGTTGTGGGCGATCGTCGCGGCGATGCCGGCGAGATGCGCGAGCCGCTGTACCTCCGATGCCCGGAAGGCCGGGCCGCCCGGCCGACCGACCAGTACCGCCCGGTCTGGGCTGCCCACCGGCGCGACCGCCAGCTCCATGCCGAGCGCCGTCCAACGGGGCGGGAGCCAGCCCGCGTCGCGGTCCAGGCGCTGCGCGCGGTCCAACGGCAGCCATCCCAGCGCGGGCCGCACCCGTTCCGGAACGGCGAACTCGTCGCCGCCGAGGTCCGGAGCGCCGACGGAGGTCTCCACAACCCGCAGGTCATCCGGCGCGACCCGGTCCAGCAGCACAGCCCAGTCCGCGTGGAACACCGCTCCGACGAACTCGGTCATGATGGCGAGCGCATCGTCGGGCCGGGAGGTCATGGCTTCGACGAGATCGAGGTCACGCTGAATGCCGGTACCCCCGGACAGGTACGGGCGCAGGGACTCCACGCGCACGCCGGGTACGGACTGCGCGGCGGTCAGGACGGTGTCGACAAGCCCGTACGGCGGTGCCGCGACGACGAGGTCGTCCACGGCGCCGTCCGGGCCGTGTTCGACGACGTCCAGGCTGACGATGTCGACGCCTGCCTGGCCAAGGGCGGTCGCGACCGCGCCCAGGGCGCCGGGGCGGTCCGGCAGGAGAAGGCGCAGCAGATACGACATGTAGTCAAGGATGCGGATTGAAGATAATGCTAACGTGACGAAAGAATTACGTGCAGGTATCGACGCTGGTCACCGTCCTGGGGTGTCCTATGCCGGATGGCTACTCATTCCAGTGTCATGTGCGTAGTGTCATCGCGTCGCTCGACGCCGGGGGTTATCATGATCATGTGAGGCGGGTGTGGGCGGCTCGCAACCGGGCGAGTGTCCGGTCCGGGCCGAGCACGGCGACCGATTCGAACAGCGGCAGACCCACCGACCTGCCCGTCACCGCCACCCGCACCGGAGCCTGCGCCTTGCCGAGCTTCAGGCCGTGGGCGACCGCCACGTCTTCCAGCCGGGCTTTCAGCGTCGCGGCATCCCATTCGGGCCCGCCCGCGAGCGGCGAGTAGGCGTCGATGGTTGCCGTGAGCAGAGCGGCCGCACCATCCTTCATGGCCTTGGCCCACGCCGCCTCGTCGATGGCCGGCTCGTCGAGGAAGAGGAAGTCCACCAGCTCCAGGATTTCCGACAGCAGCACGAGACGGGTCTGCGCGAGCGGCGCGACCGCGGCGAAGACCGCCGGGTCGTAGGCGTCGGCATCCCAGGGAGCGGACGGGCCGGTGAGCCACGGTGCGCACGCGGCGATGAACTCCTCGTGGCTCAGCGCCCGGATGTACTCCCCGTTGAACGCCCGCAGCTTGGTCACGTCGAAGTAGGCTGGTGCGGAGTTGACCTCCGTCAACCGGAACTCGGTCTCGATGACCTCCCACGGGACGATCTCCCGGTCACCCGACGGGGCCCAGCCGAGCAGCATCAGGTAGTTGCGCATGGCCGCGGCCAGGTAGCCCTCGGCGCGGAAGTCCTCCAGCGCCACCCGGTCCCGCCGCTTGGACAGCTTCTGCCGCTTGGCGTTGACCAGGATCGGGGTGTGTGCCCACACCGGCGGCGGCGCTCCCATGGCCTCCCACAGCAACTGCTGTTTGGGGGCGTTCGACAGGTGTTCCTCCGCGCGGATCACATGGGTGATACCCATGGTCATGTCGTCCACGACGTTCGCCAGCAGAAAGGTCGCCGAAAGGTCACTCCGGGCGATGATGAAGTCCTCCAGCAGGGCGTTCTCGAACGCCGGCTTGCCGCGGACGAGATCGACGACGATCGTCGTGCCGTCGTCTGGCGTGCGGAAGCGCACGGCGCGGCCCTGCCCCCCGAGGGCCGCGGGCGAGGCCGGCGTCGCGCTCGTATCCCGCCTTTCGACCAGCCCCCGGTCCCGGCAGAACCCGTCGTAGCCGCGGTGGCTGTCCCCGGTGCGGGCGATGACGTCCTCGCGTGAGCAGTCACAGAAGTAGGCGCGCCCGGCCGACAGCAGTCCCTGGACCGCCGCGGCGTGCGCTTCGGCGTTCGCCGACTGGAGGTAGGGGCCTTCGTACTCGGCCGGGCCCACCCCCAGCCAGGCCATCGCGTCGATGATCCCCTGCGTCCACTCGGGACGGCTGCGGGCCGCGTCGGTGTCCTCGATCCGCAGCACCAGCGAACCGCCCGACTGGCGAGCGACCACCCAGTTCAGCAGCAGGGAGCGGGCGTTGCCGACATGGAACAAACCGGTGGGGGACGGCGCGAAACGCAGCCGTGGAACGACGCTGACCACTCCCGCACCGTATCCCCAGCCCGTATCCCCAGCCCACGACGGCGTGAGGGTATATCCCCCGGGCCGCGCGGGGCGGCCATGCCCGCGCCCGGTTCCCGCGTGCTGGCCCGTACGATGACCACAGCGTCATCCGCCAGTCAGCAGGCACGGACGTCGGCGGATCGGCGCTCAGGGGCTGGCGCCCAGCGGCGGGCAGCCGCGGAAGTCTGGCAGGCGTGAGGTGGCCGTAAGGTCCCGGGAAGTCGGAGGGGTGTGACCGGTATGGCGATTACCAGGGACGAGGTCGCGCATCTTGCCCGCCTGTCGCGGCTGGCCCTGTCCGACGAGGAGCTGGGTACGCTCGCCTCCCAGCTTGACGTGATCATCGGTGCTGTCGCCCGGGTCGCGGAGGTTGCCGCGGGCGATATCCCGCCGACCACCCACGCCGTCCCGCTGACGAACGTGTTCCGAGCGGACATCACCCGCACGTCGCTGTCGCAGGCCGACGCGCTTGCCGGCGCGCCCGCCGCCGAAGACGGCCGGTTCCGGGTACCGCGCATTCTTGACATGGACGAGTGAGGGTTCCTGCCCGTGACCGACGTCAGCCGCTTCTCCGCCGCCCGAACCGCCGCCGCGATCGCCGCCGGCGAACTCAGCGCGCTGGAGGTGACTCAGGCCGCGCTTGACCGGATCGCGAAGGTCGATGATCGGATCAACGCGTTCCTGCACGTCGACGTCGACGGTGCTGTCGCCGCGGCGCGCGGTGTCGACCGCCGCCGGGCCGCGGGGGAGCGTCTCGGGCCGCTTGCGGGCGTCCCGCTGGCCCTCAAGGACGTGTTCGCCGCCCGCGGCATGCCGACGACCTGCGGCAGCCGGATGCTTGAGGGCTGGCGGCCGCCGTACGACGCGACTGTGGTGGCGAAGTTGCGGGCCGCCGGCGTTGTGATCATCGGTAAGGCCAACATGGACGAGTTCGCGATGGGGTCGTCCACCGAGAACTCCGCGTACGGGCCGACCCGCAACCCGTGGGACACCGACCGCATCCCCGGTGGCAGTAGCGGTGGCAGCGCGGCCGCTGTGGCCGCTTTCGAGACCCCGGTCTCGATCGGCACCGACACGGGCGGCTCGATCCGCCAGCCCGCGGCCGTGTGCGGGCTGGTCGGGGTCAAGCCGACCTACGGCGGGGTGAGCCGCTACGGTCTCGTCGCCTTCTCCAGCTCGCTGGACCAGGCCGGGCCGCTGGCCCGTACGGTCACCGACGCCGCTCTGCTGCATGCCGCCATCGCGGGCCACGACCCGCTGGACACGACCAGTATCGAGCTGCCGGTACCCGGCGTGGTGGCCGCCGCCGCCAGCCGGGACCTGCGCGGCGTGCGCATCGGCGTGGTCCGTGAGCTGTCCGGGGACGGTTACGACATCGGGGTGCGGGCGCGGTTCTCCGACGCCCTCGAGGTGCTGGTCGGGCTGGGCGCCGAGGTCATCGAGGTGAGCTGCCCGCACTTCGTCTACGCGCTGCCCGCCTACTATCTGATCGCGCCGAGTGAGTGCTCGTCCAACCTGGCTCGCTTCGACGCGATGCGGTTCGGCCTGCGCATCGGTGACGACGGTGAGGCCGGGGCCGAGGAGGTCATGACCCGCACCCGCGGTGCCGGGTTCGGAGCCGAGGTCAAGCGGCGGATTATGCTGGGAACCTACGCGCTGTCGTCGGGGTACTACGATGCCTACTACGGTCAGGCGCAGAAGGTCCGGACGCTGATCAGTCAGGACTTCGCGGCAGCCTACGAACGGGTCGACGTGCTGGCCTCGCCCACCACGCCGACGGTCGCGTTCCGCCTGGGGGAGAAGGTCGACGACCCGGTGGCGATGTACCTGTCCGACCTGTGCACGATCCCGTCGAACCTGGCCGGTGGGCCGGCGATGAGCCTGCCGGTCGGCCTTGCCGACGGGCTTCCGGTGGGCTTCCAGATCATGGCGCCGACCTTCGCGGACGACCGGCTTTACCAGGTGGGCGGTGCGCTGGAGGCGGCCCTGGACGCCGCCCGCGGCCATCCCCTCCTCGACGACGCCCCGCAGCTGTAGTGCCGGCGGAGCCCATGCGCGGTTTTCCTGCCACCGCAGGCCCCACCAGACCCAGCGGGGCACTGGGTCTGGTGGGGGTCGTGAGTCGTGAGATCTGTGGAACGAGGGGAGACGTCGATGGTTGCGCTACGTAGCCAGCGGGCGGACCGGGTGCCACTCGTGGCGGTGTGGGTGCTGGCCTTGGCGGCACTCGGGGTGGGCATCACGGCGGTTTCGCCGATTCTGATCGTCTGGGGCGTCCTCGGTGTTGCCGGTTCCGCCTTCGCCACCCGGATCCACCTGCGTGACACCGGCCCGCGCCGGTCAGCGGACACGGCGATCCCGAACCCGGCCGAGGACCGGCCCTCGGCTCCGTCGGACCCGTCAGGCGAGGCAGACCCGGTTGAACAGGAGCACCTGCGTTGACATCCCCGACCAATGTGGCGGTTACCACCCCCACCTTTGACGACGCCGTCGCTCGCTACGAGCCGGTGATCGGGCTGGAGACGCACGTCGAGCTCGGTACCGCCTCGAAGATGTTCTGCGGCTGCTCCACGGTGTTCGGCGCGGAGCCCAACACCCAGGTGTGCCCGACGTGTCTGGGGCTGCCGGGGTCGCTACCGGTGGTCAACGAGGCCGCCGTACGGTTCGCCGTGATGATCGGCCTGGCGCTGAACTGCTCGATCTCACCGTGGTGCCGGTTCGCGCGCAAGAACTACTTCTATCCGGACATGCCGAAGAACTTTCAGATCAGCCAGTACGACGAGCCGTTGTGCGAGAACGGCTGGCTCGATCTGGAGGTTGCCGGGAAGATCCACCGGATTGGCATCACCCGCGTCCACATGGAGGAGGACACCGGCAAGTCCCTGCACGTGGGCGGAGCCAGCGGGCGTATCCACGGGGCCACGCACTCCCTGGTCGACTACAACCGGGCCGGCATCCCTCTCGTCGAGATCGTCACCGAGCCGGACATCCGCTCACCTGAGGTCGCCCGAGCCTACGTCGACGAGCTGCGTGAACTGTGCCGGGCGCTCACCGTCTCCGACGTCCGGATGGAGCAGGGCTCGCTGCGCTGTGACGCCAACGTGTCGTTGCGGCCGCGTAGCGCGCCTGGCGAGCCGGCGGCGCCCTACGGCACCCGCTCGGAGACCAAGAACCTCAACTCGCTGCGGTCGGTGGAGCGGGCGGTGCGCTACGAGATCGTCCGGCAGGCGGGCCGCCTGGACGCGGGTCTGCGTGTCGTCCAGGAGACCAGGCACTTCGACGAGGCCTCCGGCACGACGTCGTCCGGTCGTTCCAAGGAGGAGGCGACCGACTACCGCTACTTCCCCGAGCCCGACCTCACCCCGCTGGCGCTGACCCACGAGTATGTCGACGCGGTCCGGGCGACCATTCCGGAGCTGCCGGCGCAGCGGCGCGCCCGGCTTTCCGTCGACCACGGCTTCTCGCCCGCCGAGATCGTGAACATGCGTAACGCCGGCGTCCTCGACCTGGTCGAACAGACCGTCATGGCTGGCGCGGCGGCGGACGCGGCCCGCAAGTGGTGGCTGAACGAGCTTGCCCGCCGGGCCGCCGACGCCGGTGTGGCGCCGACGGGCCTCGCGATCGGGCCGGCTGAGGTGGCCCGCATCGCGGAGCTGGTCGCGGCGGGTGCTCTCACCGACGCGCTTGCCCGCAAGGTCATCGACGGCGTTCTCGCGGGCGAGGGCTCCCCGGACGAGGTGGTGGCCGGTCGCGGCCTGAAGCTGGTGTCGGACGGCGGCGCGCTCGCCGAGGCGGTGGACGCGGCCATCGCCGCTCAGCCGGCCATCGCGGACAAGGTGCGGGCCGGCAAGGTGAACGCGGTCGGCCCGCTGGTCGGCGCGGTCATGAAGGCCATGAAGGGCCAGGCCGACGCGAACGCCACGCGCAAGCTCCTGCTGGAACGCCTCAACGCCTGAACGTCCAGTTTCATCTGGATCTTCCGCTGGCGTCCGTGGACGTCCACCGCGTCCGCCAATCAGGGGGCGTGTGTCTGCTGACGTTCGCCGATGTCCGTGGTCGTCCGCCGGCTTGGCTGTCACCGTGGCCGTCAGGCCGGCCGCCTGAAGGTTTCTGCTTTCGTGGGCAGTGAACTTCAGCTCCGTCGTCTACGGAACCGGGACCGCTCCAGCTGCTGCCGGTCGCTGAGGTGCTGGCCAACCAGGGATGTTCCCGGATCATCTGGGTTTCCAGCCAGTCATACAGGCCGTCCCGGTCGGGGTTCCAGGAGGCCACCGGGACCAGCAGCGGGACGGGCCCGCCAGCGCCTCGGCGGGCGAGCAGGTCCAGCACCAGGCGAAGGAGCAGCACGGTCTTGCCGGATCTGGGCTCCCCGAGGACGATCAGCCGGCCGGTCGGCACCCGGTTGAACACCGTGACCAGGTCGCTACCGGTGCCAGCGAGTTCGTGGGGACCTGCCCCCGGCGGAGTACTGCGGGTCCACCCGGCGCCGGCCGCCGCCAGCCGCTGGAGAAAGGCCCACGGCTGGACCAGCGACGCATCGGCCGGCTGCCAGGACACTGTCAGGGGAGGCCGGGTGAGATCCCGGCGGTTGGCCTCCGCGGACCACTGGGCTGTCAGCTGATCGGCAAGCCGATCGGCGACCGGAGCCATGTCGATGTCGCCGGCCTGGTTGTCCCCGCGATCGGCGCGGTAGCTCGCCCATGCCAGTGTCAGCGCTGCTACAGCCAGCGCACCAGCCCATTTGTCGCCGCTGGCCAGGGCTACAGCGCCCGCTCCGAGCGTCCCCACAATCAGGATCAGCCAGGACGGGATCCGTCCTTTCCCTGTGGTACTACCCATAGTGGGCAATCATCCACAGACACAGCTGAGGGGTGACCGTGGCCTCGCTCCGGCATCAGCTGTCGGTGCGGTCCGTCTATGACCATGATGACGATCATCGTGGATGTCGGTCACGAGGTGCAGAAGACCGCGTCAACAATTGATCAAGAATGGTGAGTCGGCCACGACCACGCCACCACGTGATCGCCATGGGGGAAGCCGGCTGGATCGTGGCCTTTCACGACGGAACGTGTGTCAAGGTCAGGTTCGCGTATCCGTCACCATCCGCACTCTGCCTGCCTTGGGATCTGCTTGCGCATACCCAGGAGACACGCGGTTACCTGAAGATTCTCTGGAGGTCTGACGGAGGTGGATACAACGCCGACGTCATCGGCGTTCAATCACGTCCACGCACGTGGGCAGGCCGACAGCGAGCGGCACCACCTGCTCATGTCCGAGACGGATACCAAACGGGCCCAGGGCTTGTGGTCGGCGGCGAAGGCGCTCGGGGCGTAGCCGGAATGACCACGAACGGTGCATGCCGCCGGTCGCGGCGGCGGCTCGGCATGTCGCTCGTCGTTGGGACTCCGGCTGCGGCATGGACTGTCGGCCCCGGTTCTTCCCGTGGATGTCGTGGTGCGGGGCGCGGCTCGCGCCGCGTCTTGATCCGTAGCCCTCGGCGGACCGTCCACCCACGTCTACCCCCGTTGCAGTACAACTGCAGTACGGCACCGCTCTCGGTGCCGGTGACGGAAGGTAAGCGGCGTCCCGGCCGAAATCCAGGTGGCTGCATGACATTCCGTCGGCCGGTGGTCTTGGGTACCCCCGCAGGGTGTGGATCCCGTCCTCTCCGGGCCATCTAATGATCTAGATGTTGTATTGCGTGGTACCGTAGAGGACGGTCTTCAACACACCTGTCGAGATGGGTAACGGTAGTCCGTCTCGCCGGGAGTTGCAGGAAGATCCTCCCCCGTACCCGGGGGAGAAGGACACCGACGGAGGCCCAGGTGGACTACGAGGTGCCGGTCGCCCTGGTCGGTGTTGAGAGTGTCGATCTTTCTTCTGTTGCGCAGACAGCGCTCGACGAGGCATTGGCTGAGGCTGACGCCGGTCATACCGAGCTGTTCGAGAGCATTGAGGACTTCGACGCCGACTTGCGGGCTGCCGTCGTCGGCGACCTGATCGAGTATCCCCGCACGGCCTGACCGCTGGTTCTGCTCCGTGAGCAGGCCGGTACCGTGCCGGTTATGCCCACGTTCGAGCGGACCATGCGGTTCCTGGACATGTACCGTCAGTTGACTCCTGCTCAGCGCGAGCGGTTTCTGCGTGCACGAGACATGTTTCTTGCCGATCTTCGTTTGGGGGGTGGGTTCCGCAAGGGGCTGCGTGTCAAGGGTGTGCGGACCCGACCAGGGGTGTATGAAATGACATGGGCACCCGACGGTCGCGCCACGTTCGCCTACGGACCCTCCAAGAGAGCTGATGAGCCACACATCATCTGGCTGGAAGTCGGCACCCACGACATCTTTTAACGTCGTTGGCTGCAAGGGAGGAGCAGGGAGAAAGGCTAGCTCAACGGCGTGACGATCAAGCGACGGATTACGAGCTGCCGTGTACTTCGTCCGCTTATGTCCGCCGACGTCCGTCGGTGCAGGTCACGGGCACGCCCTCGTCCGTGGACATACGCCGACGTCCATGGTCGTCGGCAGGCTTGGCTGCCAACCAGGCTGCCGTCCGTCGTGGCTTGGTCTTCGGGGCGGACGGCGGTGGTTCGGGGGCCACAGCAAGCGGGTGCGAACCCTTGATCCCTAGCTAAATCTTGATCTTCCGTTGGCGTCGTGGACCTCCGCCGCGTCCGTCGACTCGTGTGGGGTCCGTCCACTGCTGCCTGTGGGCGTCCATGCGTTCGACTACCGGCTTGGCTGTCGCCCCGGCTGTCAGTCCGCCGCATCCGCTTCGGATCGCGATGCGCCATGTTTAGTTCGAGCTATAGTTGACTCATGTCGGCGACGCCGCCTCACCGGTGGACGATCAAGGCCACGTCTG
>NZ_CAKJTL010000164.1:0-7710 GCF_917627385.1 Protofrankia sp. CiT1 | reverse complement strand
GAGATGCTCTCTGAGGTGCGGGAGTGGCTGCGTTCGCTGCGCCGGCTGGATCCGGGCAACTATCGGTCAGTCAACGCGGCGATCGACATGCTCGCCGAGGGCGGGCCCGGGCTCGGGCGTCCGCTCGTCGACACTCTGCAAGGGTCGACGATCAGCAACCTCAAGGAGCTGCGGCCGCGGTCAGGCCGCGATGTCGCGATCCGAGTGATCTTTGTCTTCGATCCATGGTCGCAGGCCGTGCTGTTGGTCGCGGGGAACAAAGCTGGCGACTGGTCGCGGTGGTACAAGACGGCCATCCCCGCGGCAGAGGTCGCCTACGACGGGTGGCTGGCCTTCGAGAGGAAACGGCGGGAGGACTCATGAGCGAGTTCCACGACTGGGACGACATCCGCGCCGAACTGCATGACGGGGATGACGACGCGCTCGCCGCCGAGCGGGCGCGCACCGAGGCATGGGTCAGCGCCTTCCATCTTGCTGAGGAGCGGAAACGGCTGGGCCTGACGCAACGTCAGGTGGCCGACCTGATGGGCGTCTCACCGGGCCGGGTAAGCCAGATCGAGAACGGCGATCTTGATGTGAACGAGGTCGCGACGCTGAGCCGTTACGCCCGGGCGTTGGGGGCTCGGATGCGGATCATCTTCGACTACGGAAACGATCTCCGTCAGATCGCTTGATCCACTGCCGTGCGCGCCGAGGCCTTGACGTCAAGTACTGCAGTACGAACTGCGGTACTTGAGCCCGGGGATGGTGGCTTCATACTGCCCTCCTGTGCAGTGGTGCTTTCTAATCCGTTTGTTCGGATGTCCAGTTTGGTAGGGGATGTCGGGCTCGGTGTGGTGGGCGTTCTGTCGTTTTTGCCACCTGGTCGGCTTGTGGGGGCTGGGATCAGGCCCCACGGGCGGTGGCCGGTATTGATGGGCGCGGGTCGAGGTGGCTGGCGGTGTTGATGAGGTGCTGGAATTCGGCCTTGATCTGCGGGTTCCAGGGGATGCAGAGCCGGTTGCCGGCGCCGCGGCGGGCCGTGAGATACCCACGGTTGATCCAGTAGTAGACGGTGCCAGGGTTGCAGCGCAGGTCGGCGGCGACCTCGTTGACGCTGTGCTCGTCGTCCCGGTAGGCGCCAGGAGTCGGGACCTTGTGGGTGTGGCGGACCCAGCGGACGGCGGCGATGTCGAACGGACGGCCGTCGCCGGTGGTGAGGCGGCGTGCGGTGAGCAGGGCGACGAGGTCGTCGTTGCTCGTGGTCGGGCCGAGTTCGCGGATGAGCGCGACGGCGTCGTGCGGGGTCCGCCGGGCGGTCGCGCGGTTCGGCGCGCGGGTCAGGGAGATCTCGTCGGTGGCGCCGGTGTGCCAGCGGATCCCGATCCTGGCTCGGGCGCGGTCGGTCTCGGGTAGCAGGGTGACATCCGAGATCAGGGTGCGTAGCAGCCGTTTGCGGTCGCGGTCGGTGGTGGTCTCGGCGTGCCAGAGGGCGGGCAGATCGCTGGCGAGGGCGCGCAGCGAGTCCTGGTCGGGCAGCGGGGGCAGGGTGTCGCGGGCGGCGGCCAGCGCGGCCTCGGTGGCGGCCAGCGCGGCGAGTTTGGCCTCCCATCGGTTCTCCAGGCTCCGGGCGACCAGCCGGTTTTCCGGTTCGGCGGCGTGAAACGCCCGTTCGGCCCGGTCGGCGTCGTAGCGGGCCCGTTCGGCGGCGAGCTCGGCGGCGCGGATGCCGCGGTGGTGTCGGTCGGTGACCTGGCCGGCGGCGTCGAGCGCGAGGCTGATCTGCTCGGGAGTGACCGCGTAGAGCAGCGCCCGGGCGACGGCCTGGTCGACGGTGGCCGCGAGGATCGACCGGCAGGTCGGCGTCTGCTCGCGCAGCAGCCGTGACGAGCATTCGTAGGCCCCGCGGCCGCTGTGGTGGTAGCGGGTGCCCATCGCCCGTCCGCAGCCGCCGCAGTGGATGATGCCCTGGCACAGTGCGAGCCCTTCCCTGGCGGGTCGCGCCCCGGCGTTCGTCTGGTTCGCCGCGAGTTTCGCCTCGATCTGTAGGTAGTCGGCCCAGGTGATGTAGCCGGGATGGTGGTCGGGGATGACGATCGGCCACTGGTCGCGGGGCAACTGGACAGTGTGCGGACGCACCGTCCCGTCCGGGGCGACGGTCTTGCGGGTCGTGTAGCGGCCGAACACGTAGACGCCGGCGTAGGCGGGGTTCTTAAGCACCCCGAGTGCCCGGCTGTGGGTAGGCCCCGAGGGTGTCAGAAACTTTGTGTAAGGGAGTTGATGCCTAGAGTCATGCTGTAGGGGTGTAGAGCCCCTTGAGCGGAGGAGGACCGAAATGACGACACTAGACGGACAGGGCGCTCGGGTCGAGGACCCTCTGGAGGCACCACTGCCGGGCGGGGCGCTGGTGCCGGCGCCGCGGGCCGGGGGGCTCGCACTGCCCGACGGGGTGGCCGACGAGCTGGTCGGCGCGCTGCTCGCGCAGACGGCGGCGGGCGGCGAGGTGAAGCTGACCGGGCAGGGCGGGCTGTTGTCCGGGCTGATCAAGCAGGTGCTCGAGCGGGGGCTGGCGGCCGAGCTGGACGCGCATCTGGGCTACGCGAAGGGCGAGGCGGCGGGGGCGGGCAACGCGCGTAACGGCACGTCGCGCAAGACGGTGCTGACCGAGGTCGGGCCGGTCCAGCTCGACGTGCCACGCGACCGGGCCGGGACGTTCGAGCCGCGGCTGATCCCGAAGGGCGACCGGCGGGTCGGGGGCCTGTCGGACACGGTGATCTCGCTGTACGCCGGCGGGATGACGGTCCGCGACGTCTGCCACCATCTGGCCCGCACGGTCGGGGTAGAGGTGTCGCACGACACGATCTCGCGGATCACCGACGAGGTGCTCGAGGACGTGAAGGCCTGGCAGCACCGGCCCCTGGACGAGGTGTATCCGGTCGTCTACGTCGATGCGCTGGTCGCGAAGGTCCGCGACGGGGGGTCGGTGCGTACCAAGGCGGTGCACCTGGCGGTCGGGGTCGACCTGGACGGGGTCAAGCACGTGCTGGGGATCTGGGTCGAGCAGAACGAGGGCGCCCGGCACTGGGCCGCGGTGATGGCCGAGCTGCGTAACCGCGGGGTGCGCGACATCCTGATCGTGTGTTGTGACGGGCTGACCGGGCTACCCGAGGCGATCGGCACCGTCTACGGTCGCACGACGGTGCAGACCTGCACGGTCCATCTGATCCGCTCGGCGCTGCGGTATGCCTCCTACACGGACCGCAAGAAGCTCGCGGCCGCGCTGCGGCCTATCTACACCGCGCCGTGCCTGGACGCGGCCGAGCAGGCACTGTTGGAGTTCTCCGAGTCCGAGCTCGGCAAGAAGCATCCGGCGGCGGTGGCGGTCTGGGAACGGGCCTGGGAGCAGTTCGTCCCGTTTCTGGAGTTCACCCCTAACCTGCGAAGAATCATCTACACGACGAATGCGATCGAAAGCTTCAACTACCAGCTGCGGAAAATCATCAAGAATCGGGGGCATTTCCCGTCGAACGACGCGGTCGTGAAGCTGCTGTGGCTGGCGATCGTCGATATCGAGGACAAACGTGCCCGTGCCCGTGCGAAGGAGGCCGGCAAACCACGGACCGGCCGCACCGCCCCGGGGAAACTCATCGAGGGACACGCCGCGCAGGGCTGGAAACCGGCGCTCGCCGAGCTCGCGACCGCCTACCCTGGCCGGATCCCCGACCTGGCCCTGTGAAGCGGGCATGATCCCGGCCATGGACCCCGCCGAGACGGCCTTCCTGCCCGAGGACCCGGCCGCGGCCGTGCTCACTGACACCGTCGCACTGCGCCGCGACGACGCCGAGGACCTCGTCGATCTGCTCCACCAGGCCGGGGCCCTGCTCGTCCGCCTCGCTGGTGATCTCGCCGCGCAGGCCGCTTACCGTGAGCTGTCCGGCCCCGCCGGCCCCGGTCTCGAGGCCTTCGCGTTCGATCTGCTCGTCGCTGCGGCCGATCTCATCCCGCAGGAGGAGCTGTAAGGACCACGCCGAGCCATGGAAAACCCGGCGCGCCACCTCCCATCAGCACATCGACAGCGATACTGTGAACCACACCGCCACGGCAGCGGCCCGGCAGAGAGCCGGATCGGTGAGCACGAGGGCCGGAACATCCCACAACTGAAGAACCGCCGCCTGCGCGGGTCTCTGTCCGAAAACGTCGGAACCCGTCGGTGCGAGGCACGGACCAGGCTAAAACGGTGAGCATCACGACCGGGCCGGTGAAAGGCGCGGACCGGTAACTACCGGAACGCGGGAAGGCCCCGTACACAAAAAATCTGACAGGCTCCGGGCCCCAGCGCAGCTGGCCGGCCCACGCCCCGCCATAGGCGCGCAGCGGGAAGCGGCGGTCCGCGAACGCGGTCACCACCCCGAACGCGGAGCCGGCGGTGGCGAACACGGCGAACACGTCGCCGATCGCGGCCTGGACCTCGCTGTCCGGGTCTATCACCTGCCGGCCCTCGTCGTCGTAGACGTAGCCGACCGGCAGCGGGGTGCGCAGCTCGCCGCGCTCGGCCGCCGCCCGTTTCGCCGCTTGCAGCCGGCCGGCCATGATGTGCAGCTCGGCCTCGCTCATCGTCGACTTCAGCCCGAGCAGCAGCCGGTCGTTGAAGTCCGACAGGTCGTAGACCCCGTCCGCGTCGATCAGCAGCGTGTCCGTCAACCGCGCGAGCTCCGCCAGCTTCGCCAGGTCCGCGTTCGACCGGCCCAGCCGGGAGATCTCCAGCCCGAAGATCGCCCCGACCTCGCCCAGGCAGAGCCGGGCCATCAGGTGGCGAAACCCGTCCCGGCCCCGCGTCGAAGTCCCCGACAGCCCCAGATCCGTGTCGATCACCTCCACATCCGTCGGCGCCCAGCCCAGCTCGACCGCCCGTTCCCCCAGCGCGTACTGCCGCAGCGTCGACTCGGTGTTCTCCCGGACCTGCACCAGCGTCGACTGGCGCAGGTAGACCAACGCCGCCCGCCGCCGATGCCCCAGGGTGATCTTGTGTTCGCCGTTCATTGCCAGCTCCCAGCGCGCAGGCCGTCATGTTCGCCACCACCGCGACCGCCTCGCGGCGGGCGGACCCGGACAGAACGGCCACGGCCATCGCTCAGGTCAGCTCCCGGCGGGCGAGCAACTCGACGTTGATCGCAGAGATCTCCGCCAGGAGCGCCTCGACCTCGACCGACCGGTCCAGGTAGCGGCGCACGACCGCGACGAGGCGGGCCGGGACGTAGCGCAGCCTGCCCTTCTCGATCTGGCGCGGGCTGAAGTACGCGTACGGCCCGTGCCCGTCCCCGCCTGCGCAGGAACACCCCGGTCTGCCGCACCGGCGGTGCTGCTCGACCAGCGAACCGGCCAGCACCCGCTGCGCGTCGCCGATCTCGCCGGCCAGCGCCCGTCGCCGCGCAAGAAGATCCTCCGTGCTCGTTGTGCCCAGATCTGTCGGAATCTTGGGTGGACTCATCACACAAGACAATCGCACGGCTACTCACCGCCATCAACGACCTGGAGAGTGCGTGTCAACGCGCTAAGACCCGTCAACCCGTCGACCGAGAGCCGGCCCCGCTCCGCAGACGGACCACGATCCGTCCACGCCGCAGGCAGCGTGATCTGACCCGAACCCGGCCGAACACAGACGAACAACGTCCCACCCGACCACCGCTTACTGAACAGGACGTCGAGCCGCTGACCGTGCAACGCATGGAACGGATGTACAACAACAAGCGATTCAGAAGATCGACTGTCAAATGCGGCTGTATGCCGTGACCGTCGGAATACCGATCGGGCGATGTTTTCCGCCTTTCTTGGGAAGATACACCCGTCGCACCGGCAGGGCCTCGCTCGGCGGCGCGGCGTGTAGCCGATCCGCGAGGGTGCCACGAGCATGCGGAGTCAGGGCGACCTGCCCGTCGATCCCGCCGGTGTGACGGCCGGTACTGCGCTGGGTCACCTGGCGCACGCTGACCAGCGTGTTCGCTCGGCTGCGCAGCATCAGCTTCTGCAGGTTGCGGACCTTCTTCCGATCCCCGGCCCGCGTCGCCTTGAAGATCCTCTGCCGTAGCCGCCGTACCTGCTCGTTCTGGTGCCGCCAGTCGACGGCCTCCCAGTCGATGAGGTCCTCCGGTCCGTTCACCGTGCCACGCGGCCTCGGCAGCCTTGCGGTGTCGAGCACCGTGGTTGTCGTTGTCGTCATGACAGGCGCCTAACTTGTCCTTCGGACTCCGGCGGTTCGTGGGCTTTGACTCTGTCAACGGCATACCTGGCCACGTCAGCTCCCTTTCGGGCCCAGGCACGGGTCAAGCCCGGTATGCGGCCAGTTATACAGAGCGGCCACCTGGAGGGTGCAACCATACGCTCCGTCTTCCTGTCACCTTTCGGCATGCCGCCGTTCGCTTCTTGGCCATCCTGTTCCCGCCGGGCATTCCGCCTCCCTCACGGTCGGCCTACCGGCGCTGGTTAAGCCACCGGACCTATGACGGGGTTTCCATGTTCCGCACTGCTGAGATACGACCGGTACCGGGCGCCCTCTATACCCCGGGGCCGTGGTGCCCACCTGGCCGACATTGAAACTCCGGCCAGCACGTGCCGCGTTCCAGCGGCCAGCCCTCCCCCTCGGTGTCGCTTCCACCTATCCGAGGCTCTGGTTAACGAGGCTTACAAGGGTTCACGCTACGTTCGCCCCTCCGGTCTTCCCCTCGCCGGTAACCGCTCGGGTGGAACAGCGGTCCTTAGGCTTCCTCCCATGCTCCACACCCCGCCGTTACCGGCGACGCATGACAGGAGCGGGGACGAGTGTTCGGGCACTCACTCGCAGCTAGCCGTCGATATTCGACCCTCCATTTCGGTTAGCTGACTCACACAGTGCGACCTCATGTCGCACCTCCACGCACCAGTGCTCGCGCTCGTAGTGGTTGAGGTGGACGGGGCCGGCCAACTCGGCGGGCATGCTGGTGATGCCGTAGACGATGTGTTTGCCGGTGCGTTGGCCATCCAGGCCACCGGTGTCGCGGCGCAGCCGGAACACCTGCCGGGCTCCGGGAAATAAGCTGTCATCGGCGGGTGCCACCCGAAGGGCGCGTTGTTCGGTACGCCCATGACCCCGGTCGACGTCGATGGCGGTGTGGTCGGCGAACTGCGTGTCGGTTCCCGACACAGGGCTGCGCGAAGGTCGCACAGCGTTACGATCTACTACGTTTTGTAGTCGCCTTGTGAGGCCATCCACATGCACCGTGGAAGGGTATGGTGCGCTTCAACGCTGCCCCGCCTACATCGGTCGAGATTCGCCAACATATCGGCGCGGCACGTCGCGTGTCGACCAGAAGAATCTGCTGGAGCGTGATGGGCGACCTGTGGCCGCTGCATTATCTGACATCTGACGTACCGTTGTGATGAAAATGACCTTCCGGCCGGGATAATGAAAGTACCAGAAACACAACCCCAACCGAGAAGGCCATCGCATGTCATCATGCCAGACCGGCGCCACCCTGTCGAACGGCCATGACCACGCCGGCGAGAATGCGGCCAGCAGACTTCTCGAGATGCTGCGCCAGGTGAAAGATTTCCGGGCGGCCCGCGGAAAGATCTACAACATTGATTGTATTCTCGCTGTCGCGGTTGTCGCGACACTCGCTGGCGCCGCGAACTACCGCCAGATCGGCCGACGGGCTGGCGACCTTCCGCAACGCCTTCTCGCCCAGCTCGGGGCGT
>NZ_CAKJTL010000163.1:13338-14090 GCF_917627385.1 Protofrankia sp. CiT1 | reverse complement strand
GACGTCCCTGATCGGAACGCCGCCCTCCAGCAGCTGCGCCGCCGCGTTCACCCGCTCGGCGTACTCACCCGCACCCACACGACGACGATCGCCCACAGGCAGATCAATACTACCGTCTGTGTCGCGACGTCACCTCGACACGCCGAGGCAGTTCCAGCCGCCGATAGCTCAGCGTGACCTCGAACTCGAAGTTGCCAAGTGCGTTGGGGGCGTAATTTCCCCTTTGTTGGCTAACGTCTATCTGCACCGGTTGGATCGGATGTGGACGGACGGGGCCGGGTCCGGCGTGCTTGTCCGCTACGCGGATGATCTTGTGGTGATGTGTCGGAGTCGAAGAGACGCGGATAATGCACTCAGAACGCTTACCGCTATTCTAGCCGACCTCGGCCTGGAACTGAACCCGATGAAGACACGTGTCGTGTTCCTGACGGAAGGCAGTGACGGCCTTGATTTTCTTGGCTTTCACCATCGCTGGGTACGCGGGACGGGGCCACGGTCCAGGCACCTCACCTTTCTCGCCCGCTGGCCCACGAGCAAGGCGATGCAGCACGCCAGGAACCAGATCCGTGAACTGACGGACCGCAGGTTCCTGCTGCTGCCGGTGGACGTCGTGGTCACCCGCGTGAACAGGTTTCTGCGGGGCTGGGCGGGATATTTCCGCTACGGCAATTCGACCCGGCAGTTCACCGCGATCAGGACATACGCGCTGATGCGCCTCGCGTTGTTTCTCCGGAAACTGCATAAGCGCTCAC
>NZ_CAKJTL010000163.1:0-12952 GCF_917627385.1 Protofrankia sp. CiT1 | reverse complement strand
GGGGGGCGGCTGGAAACGGAACGCGCCACGGCGGGCTGGGGCGAAAAACGCACGGGAAACCCTGCGGACAAAAGTACCGGACCACAAACGCCTAAAGCCAAGCGTAACCGCGCCAGTCGCCTACCCTACAAGTTCCCGCTCCGCGACGAGGAGTGTTGCTGGACCGGAGGGGAAGACGCAGGGGCGGAATCAAGCGGTCAAGGCAACACACGCCTTTCCAGTAGATCGTTGAACACTTCTACCGACTTGCGCCAGCCTAACGTCTCACGAGGCCTGCCATTCAACTCTGCGGCTGCTCTATCGAGATCTTCCCGGGAATGCACGGATAGGTCCGTGCCCTTCGGGAAATACTGCCGAAGAAGGCCGTTGGTGTTCGTGCGCCACGAGCGCAGAAGGGCAGGGCGAGCCGCAAAGTCGCTTTCCGCAGGTCGGGGGCCCTTTCCGGCCGCTGTGACCGGGATGGCGTCCTGGCTTGGGTGCACGGTTGATCGTGTGGGGCAAGTCCTGGTTGACGGGCTGATCGTCACTTTCCGTAGATGGCGGCAATGGCGGCGTGGCCAAGGCGTCGCGGGGCACGGTGGTAACGGAATGTGAGGTCAGCGGTCGCCGGTGCGGAGCCGGATCGGGCGGATATGCCAGGTTCGCCTGCTGTCGGGGCGTGTCGGCATGGCGAGGGCAACGAGGTCCCGGTAGGACAGAGACTTCCTAGATCACCAGCCGTCGGAGGCCCCGTTGCCCGTCCAGTCTCGCACGTCCTCGATGTCCCCGGCCCGGCTGGAGGCGGTCACGCGGGACGGTGCCGTCGACGGGCTGGCGCGGCCCCGGCGTCTTGGGGCGGGCGTGGTCACGAGGGCGCAGGCGGCGCTGGACGCGGTCGCTGCTCACGCCCTCGCGGTGGCGGCGGAGACGGGCGCGCCGGTGCCGGAGTGCTTCGCGACGATCCCGGAGCCACGGCACTCCCGCGGGCTGCGCCACCCGCTGCCGCTGGTCCTGACACTGTGCCTGGCCGCGGTGCTCTCCGGTGAGACGACAGTGATCGGCGTCGCCGGCTGGGCCGCCCACCCGCCTCAGGAGCTGCTCGCCGGGCTCGGCGCGCGCCGCGAGCCGGCCGATCCCGACCGGTTCGTCGCGCCGTCACCGGACACGGTGCTCCGACTGCTCGCCGCACTGTCCGCCCGGGTGGTTGCCCGCCAGGTCTGTGCCTGGGTCGCCGGCCGGGCACGCCGGCCGCCGGTGGAGGGGCCGAACCGGGCGGAGCGCCGCGCTGCCGCGAGGCTGGCCACGGCCCTGGGCAGCCCGGCCCGGCAGGCGATCGCTGTCGACGGCAAGACGCTGCGCGGCGCCGCCGGCCGCGACGGGATCCCGCCGCACCTGCTCGCCGTCGTCCTGCACGGCAGCGGGGTCGTCGTCGCCGAGCACGAGATCGGCGCGAAGACCAACGAGGTGACCGCGTTCGGCCCGCTGCTACGCGAACTGCACGCCTACCATCCCCTGACCGGCCTGGCCTTCACCGCTGATGCTCTGCATACGGTGAAGGCCCACGCCGAGCTGATCGTCGACGAGCTCGGCGCGCACGTCGTGTTCACCGTGAAGGGGAACACCCCCGCGCTGGCAGCCGACTGTGCGCGGGCAGTGGACTGGACGAAGGTGGCGATCGGTCACAGCGTCGCCGGCCGGGCCCACGGTCGGGACGAGAAGCGCACGATCCAGCTCGCCGCGGCCACCGACCAGCTCCGGGCCCGCCACCCGCACGCGCGCACCGTCGCCCGGATCCGCCGCCAGGTCACCCGCACCGTGACGAAGGGCAAGGGTCGCCGCCGGGTCACCAGGAAGATCCCCACTGTGGTCACCGTCTATGTGATCACCAGTCTCGCGTTCGGTGAGGTCACCGCCGCCGGACTCGCCGGCTACGTCCGCGGCCAGTGGATCATCGAGAACCGTCTTCACTGGGTCCGCGATGTGACGTTCCGTGAAGATGCCTCGAGGGTTCGGAGCGGCCCCATGCCCCGCATTATGGCCACTCTCCGTAACTTGGCGATCAGTCTGATCCGTCTCGCCGGCTACACCCGGATCGGCCCCACCATCCGGACGATCAGGCATGACCCGGCCCTGCTCCCGACCATCCTCGGCCTCAAAAACCTGGTTTGACCAGCATCAACGACTTTGCAGTACGCCCTGCTGGTCGGCGCGGTCATGAAGGCCATGAAGGGCATGAAGGGCCAGGCTGACGCGAACGCCACGCGCAAGCTCCTGCTGGAACGCCTGAAGGGGTAGGCAACCGCTGTCCGCTGTCGCTCTTGCCCACGTCTGGTGACTGCTGGTGTTGCCGATGGGTGGGACTCGTTGTCATCGCGGGGTTTTCCATCCATCGGTCGAACGACGCATGACCACGCCGTTACGTTTTTACGACAGCTTTCGGTGTGTCGCGCGGCCGGGAGCACGGGGCTGTCCGTAGACTCGCGACTGCGCCCGGAAAAGTCCGTCAAAAGCCAAGAATCGTGGCGTACCCGGCCACCATCTCTGGGAGGAGTGCCCGCCACGGTGCCTCTCACCTCCAGTGGGCTCACTGCCTCGGCCTCGTGGCGACGCGGGCGTGGCCGTATGCTCATCGCGCTTGTGGTCGTCATCCTGTTACTGGCCGTGGCCGGTGTCGGGTACGTCGTGAAGACCCGCGCCGACGCGCGCGCCGCGGACCACGCGGCGGCCGGCGCCGCCCAGGCATACCTCGCCAGCTGGCAGAACCTCGGTTCGCTCGGCGACCCGGGTGGGGACACGGCCGTGACCACCGCCGCGCAGGATCAGGGCCGGGCCGGCGTGACCGCTGCCAGCGTGCCAGCCACCATCACCGTGGACCAGCTCGTGGCAACGATGGTCGACGTCCGCACCAGGCTGAACGTCGCGGGAGCCCGCTTCGCAGCCGGCCCGTTGCATCGCCAGGACGCGACGGCGACGGTCGGTTACTCGGCGACCCTCGTCCTCACGGGCTTCGGTGAGCCGTACACCTACGACGGTGTGCTGCATCTGGTGCGCCGCGGCAAGGCCTGGAAGGTGCAGGCCCGTCCCGACTCGGTCAACCCGGCGCTGGCGCCCGGCCTCCGGCTGGACCGTACCCCCTCCACGGGCAAGCGGGGCCAGCTGCTCGACGCGAACGGGCAGCCGCTCGGGGCTGACGCGGAGCTTGCCGGCAACTTGATCGGTCAGGTCTCCCCGCTGTCGGGGCTGCAACGGGTGTATGACCCCGACCTCGCCCCCCACGGCGGCACGGTGGTCGTCCGCAACGATCGGAACGAGACGGTCAGCACCCTGCGGGCGTATCCGATGGCGGATGGCAAGGATGTCCGGACCACGCTCGACCTGAAGGTGCAGCGCGCCGGTGAGGCCGCGGTGGCAACAGCCATCAAGCCCAACGGGGCACTGGTCGCTATCGACACCCGGACCGGCGGGGTCCTGGCCCTGGTGAACCATCCGCTCAACGGCTACGGCCGGGCCGTGATCGGCAGGTACCCGCCGGGCTCCACCTTCAAGATTGTCACCGCGACCGCGGCGCTGATGGCCGGTAAGGACGCGAACACCTCGTTGGACTGCACGCAGACGGTGGCAGTCGGTGGGCGTACGTTCCAGAACGCCGAGGCCGAACAGTTCGGCCCGATTCCGCTGCGGGCGGCGTTCGCCCGTAGCTGCAACACCGCGTTCATCCGTCTCGAGCAGTCGCTGCCGGACTCCGCGCTGGAACAGGCCGCGAAGCTGTATGGCTTCGACGGCACCCAGCCGCTGCCGATCGCGAGTGTCGGTGGCTCGTTCCCGCCGCCCAAGGACGCGGTCGAGTCGGCGTCCGCCGCGATCGGGCAGGGCAAGGTGTCCGCGAGCCCACTGCAGATGGCGAGCGTGGCGGCGGCCGTGGCCAGCGGGACCTGGCGCCAGCCTTTCATAGCCGGCAGTGCGCCCAGGAGCAATGCGTTGCCCCCGGCGGTGGTCGCGCCGTTGCAGGATTTCATGCGCGCGGTGGTCACCGAGGGCACGGCGAACGCGGTTGCCTTTCCTGGTGAGGTGCATGGCAAGACCGGCACGGCCGAGTACAAGGACGGCAACCCGCCGCCGACCCACGGCTGGTTTGTCGGCTACCGCGGCACTGTCGCGTTTGCGGTCATCGTTGAGGACGGGGGCTTCGGCGCGCAGTCGGCGGCCCCGGTGGCGGCCCGTTTCCTGGCGGGCCTGGGCACCCCCTGAGCATCGCCGCCCCCTGACCGTCGCCGGTGGTTGTCCGGGACGTGGTGTTTCGTTGTGGTTGCGCGGAGGACCTTGACGGGGGCGCGAATGTCGGGGAAGGTGGTCGCATGCTTTCCGGAATCCTCGTACGTGAAGAGCGTGCGTAGCCGATCAGAGACCTTGGTCGAGTACAGACTGCGTGCGCCGCCCCTCAGTGCCTTCTGGCACGGGGGGTTTTTTTATGTCCGGCACGACCCACCCGTCACTCCCGTGGAACGTCAAGGAAGACGATCAGATGAGCAGAGAGATCACCGGAGCGCAGTCGCTCGTGCTTTCGCTGGAGGAGGCCGGAGCCGACGTGGTCTTCGGCATTCCCGGCGGCGCGATCCTGCCGTTGTATGACCCGTTGTACGACGCTGAGCGTCTCCGCCACATCCTGGTTCGCCACGAGCAGGGGGCGGGGCACGCCGCCGAGGGTTACGCGCAGGCGACCGGCCGGGTGGGCGTGTGCGTCGCGACCTCCGGGCCGGGCGCGACGAACCTGGTCACGCCGATCGCGGACGCCTACATGGACTCGGTGCCTATGGTGGCGATCACCGGCCAGGTGCCGAGCGCGGCGATCGGGACGGACGCCTTCCAGGAAGCCGACATCTGTGGCATCACGCTGCCGATCACGAAGCACAACTTCCTGGTGCACTCCGCGGACGACATCCCGCGCACGATCGCCGAGGCGTTCCACCTGGCTTCGACGGGACGTCCCGGGCCGGTCCTGGTCGACCTGCCCAAGGACATCCTGCAGTCGACGACGGCGGTACTGCCGGGCGACATCTGGCCTCCCACGCTGTGTCTGCCTGGCTACCGGCCGGTTACCCGACCGCACGCCAAGCAGATCCGGGAGGCGGCGAAGCTCATCAGCTCCGCCCGTCGCCCGGTCCTGTACGTCGGTGGCGGCGTGCTCAAGGCACGCGCCGCCGCCGAGCTGCGCGCATTCGCCGAGCTCACCGGCATCCCGGTGGTGACGACGCTGATGGCGCGTGGCGCCTTCCCCGACTCTCACCCCCAGCATCTCGGTATGCCCGGCATGCACGGGTCGGTCGCCGCGGTGACGGCGCTACAGAAGTCCGATCTGCTGATCGCCCTGGGCGCCCGGTTCGACGACCGGGTGACCGGGAGGCTTGCCTCCTTCGCGCCGAAGGCCGCGGTCATCCACGCCGACATCGATCCGGCTGAGATCGGGAAGAACCGGGCCGCGGACGTGCCGATCGTCGGGGACTGCCGGGAAGTGATCATTGATCTCACTGCCGCGCTGCGGGAGGAGCCGCGGGCGGACCTCGGTGGCTGGTGGCGACAGCTCGACGGCTGGCGCCGGACCTACCCGTTGGGCTACGACCGGCCGGCGGACGGCTCGATCGCGCCGCAGCACGCCATCGAACGGATCGGCGCGATCGCCGGGCCGGACGCGCTGTATGTCGCCGGGGTCGGCCAGCACCAGATGTGGGCGGCGCAGTTCATCTCCTACGAACATCCCTACACCTGGCTGAACTCCGGTGGCCTGGGCACCATGGGCTATGCCGTGCCCGCCGCGATGGGCGCCAAGGCCGGCCGGCCCGACGCGACCGTGTGGGCGATCGACGGCGACGGCTGTTTCCAGATGACCAACCAGGAGCTGGCGACCTGTGCCCTGGAAGGCATCCCGATCAAGGTTGCCATCATCAACAACGGTTCGCTGGGCATGGTCCGGCAGTGGCAGACCCTCTTCTACGACCAGCGTTACTCCAACACCGAGCTCGGTACCCACGCGGGCGGCGCCAGGAATCATCCACGCCGGGTGCCGGACTTCGTCCGGCTCGCCGAGGCGCTCGGCTGTGTGGGCCTGCGCTGTGAGTCGCCGGACGAGGTCGACGCCACCATCGAGAAGGCCATGGCGATTGACGACGCACCGGTTGTGGTGGATTTCATCGTCCACCCCGACGCGATGGTGTGGCCGATGGTCGCCGCTGGCGCGAGCAACGACGAGATCAGGGTCGCCCGCGACATCGCCCCCGACTTCGACTACGAAGAGGTCTGACACGGTGACCACACACACGTTGTCGGTGTTGGTCGAGAACAAACCCGGTGTCCTCGCGCGTGTCGCGGGACTGTTCTCCCGGCGTGGTTTCAACATCGAGTCGCTCGCGGTCGGACCGACCGAGCACGATGACATCTCCCGCATGACGATTGTCGTGGCGGTCGATGAGCTACCGCTGGAACAGGTGACGAAACAGCTCAACAAACTGGTCAACGTCATAAAGATCGTCGAGATGGACCCGGCCGCGTCGGTCCGGCGGGAGCTGATTCTGCTCAAAGTGCGGGCTGACCTGTCGGTTCGTTCGCAGGTCCTGGAAATCGTCGCGCTCTTTCGCGCGAAGGTGGTCGACGTCGTACCCGACGCGGTCACCGTGGAGGCCACCGGGACTCGCGACAAGCTCGACGCCCTCATCCGGATGCTGGAGCCGTTCGGTATCAGGGAACTGGTCCAGTCCGGCATGGTCGCGCTTGGGCGCGGTTCTCGATCGATCACCGATCGTAGTCTGCGGGCTGTCGAGCGGACGGCCTGACCCTCGTTTCGACGTCCCTGCGGCCCGGCGTCCGTCGGTGCCGTGTTCAATCCCCCCAAGGAGAGATTCGATCATAATGGCCGAGATCTACTATGACGCCGACGCGTCGCTTGACAACATCAGCAACCGCAGGGTCGCCATCATCGGTTACGGCAGCCAGGGCCACGCGCACGCACTCAACCTGCGGGACAGCGGTGTTGACGTCCGGGTCGGCCTGCCTGAGCACAGCCGCAGCCGGGCGAAGGCCACCGACCAGGGGTTGCGGGTGCTCACGCCGGCCGAGGCGTCCGCCGAAGCAGATGTGATCATGCTGCTCGCGCCGGACACGGCCCACCGCAAGATCTATGCGGAGTCCATCGCGCCGAACCTCGCGCCGGGCAAGGCCCTCGCGTTCGGGCATGGTTTCAACATCCGCTACGGTCTGATCGAAGTGCCGGCCGGGGTGGACGTGTTCATGGTCGCCCCGAAGGGCCCCGGCCACCTCGTCCGGCGGACCTTCACCGAGGGGAAGGGCGTTCCCGTGCTCGTCGCGGTGGAGGCCGACGCCTCGGGCGGCGCGCTGCCGCTGGCGCTCGCGTACGCCAAGGCGATCGGCGGTACCCGCGCGGGCGCGCTCCGCACGACTTTCACCGAGGAGACCGAGACGGACCTCTTCGGCGAGCAGGCGGTCCTGTGCGGGGGCGCGAGCGCGCTGGTGCAGGCTGGTTTTGAAACGCTGGTCGAGGCCGGGTACCAGCCTGAGGTGGCCTACTTCGAATGCCTGCACGAGCTCAAGCTGATTGTCGACCTCATGTATGAGGGCGGTATCAGCCAGATGCGCTACTCGATTTCCGATACCGCCGAGTACGGTGACGTCACCCGCGGCCCACGGGTGGTGACACCAGCGGTAAGGGAAGAAATGCGCCGCATTCTCACCGAGATCCGGGATGGGTCGTTCGCTCGCGAGTGGATCGCCGAGGACGACGCCGGCCGCCCGAATTTCACCAAGCTCGTGGAGGAGGGGAAGAACCACCCGATCGAGCGGGTCGGGGCCCAGCTGCGGCCACTGATGTCCTGGATCTCCAAGCCGGCTGGCTGACGACCGCTTTCGAGTGGGCGGGCCGCACCCGTGGGGCCTGTCCACTCGGTACGCTTGGCCGCGCTCGCTGGTATCCGCGTCCACCGGCACGCGGGCCCGCGAGGATCTGTCCGTGCCGTCCTCTCGTGTCTTTTTCCACAAGGCCGTCTTCCCAAGGAGCCCTACCGTGCCCGTCGTCCTGGTTGCCGAGGAACTCTCACCAGCCGGGCTGGAGCTGCTGTCCGGCGAGTTCGAGGTCCGTCACGTCGACGGGGCCGACCGGGCCGCGCTGCTGGGCGCGGTCGCGGACATCGACGCTCTGATCGTGCGCAGCGCGACCCGGGTGGACGCGGAGGTGCTTGCGGCGGCCGGGTCGCTCAAGGTCGTGGCCCGCGCCGGGATCGGGCTGGACAACGTCGACGTCGCAGCCGCGACGACCCGCGGTGTCATGGTTGTCAACGCTCCGCTGTCGAACATCCTCAGCGCCGCCGAGCATGCTGTCGCGCTGCTGGTGGCGGTGGCCCGCCGGATTCCCGCGGCCAACGCGGCGCTGCGCGCCGGTGAGTGGAAACGGTCGAAGTACGTCGGGGTCGAGCTCGCGGACAAGACCGCGGGTGTCGTCGGGCTCGGGCGTATCGGCGTGCTGGTCGCGCAGCGGCTGTCGGCGTTCGGTATGCGGATGGTCGCCTACGACCCGTACGTCTCGGTGGCCCGCGCCGCCCAGATGGGTGTCCGCCTGGTCGAGCTCGACGAGCTGCTGGCCATCAGCGACGTCATCACGATCCACCTGCCGAAGACCCCGGAGACACTCGGCCTCATCGGCAAGGACGAGCTTGAGCGCGTCAAGCCGGGTGTGATCATCGTTAACGACGCCCGGGGCGGGCTCATCAACGAGTCGGCGCTGGCTGACGCCATCCGGGACGGCCGGGTCGGCGGTGCCGGTATCGACGTGTTCGCCACCGAGCCGACCACCTCCTCGCCATTGTTCGAGCTCGACAATGTCGTGGTCACCCCGCATCTGGGGGCCTCCACCCAGGAGGCGCAGGACAAGGCGGGTCTTGCCGTCGCCCGGTCGGTACGCCTGGCGCTGCGCGGTGAGTTCGTGCCGGACGCGGTGAACGTGCAGGCGGGTGGAGTCGTGGCCGAGGAGGTGCGGCCTGGGCTCCCGCTCGCGGAGAAGCTCGGCCAGCTGTTCACGGGGATCGCCGGAGGGCTCGCCGCCGGGATCACCGTTGAGGTCCGCGGCGAGATTGCCGCCCATGACGTGTCCGTGTTGCAGCTCGCCGCTCTCAAGGGAGTGTTCACCGACATCATCGAGAAGCAGGTCACCTACGTCAACGCGCCGCTGCTCGCCGCGGAGCGGGGGGTCGACGTCCAGCTTGAGACGTCGGAGGAAAGCCCCGACTACCGCAATCTCGTCACGGTGCGCGGGGTGCTGGCGGACGGTACGACCGTGTCGGTCAGTGGCACGCTCACCGGTCCCCGTCAGGTCGAGAAGGTCACCGCGATCGACGACTTCGAGGTGGATCTCCGCCCCCAGGCGCACCTGGCGTTCTTTCGTTACGCCGACCGGCCGGGTGTCGTCGGAGCGGTTGGCGCGCTGCTGGGCGAAGCCCAGATCAACATTGCGAGTGCGCAGGTCAGCAGGCGCAAGGCCGGCGGTGAGGCGCTGATGTCGCTCTCGCTCGACGACGCGGTGCCCCAGGACATCCTGACCGAGATCGCGAAGATCATCGGAGCGTCCGCGGCACGTGCGGTCAGCCTCAGCGACGAGTAGGAGACGGCTGGTTAGAGCGCCCGGCAATAGGGGACGCGGCGTCGCGGGGCTGGGGCACGCACCTCGCCGCGTTGTCGTCAGTCGCCACCCAACGCCAGGGTGGCTCCCTCCGCCGCCTCGCGATGCACGCACCCCAGCCCCGCTCCTTGATCCACACCCCTATTGCCGGGCGCTCTTATTGTTCTGTCGCACTCGTCCGAAAGCTATCGGGTATACGTCCGATCGCGTGTCGGAATCCGCGGCCGTGACCTGCTCCCCGGTTCGCTTGCCGTGGTGTGGGAACCGGCGTCCCGGGTTTACCGTGAATGCCATGGCTCGGGACGGTTGTCAGGACCCCTTCGAGGGGCTGTGCCTCGACGACAGATTTGTGCGCGGGGCGCGCTTCGTCGAGCCTTCTGCCGACGAACGCGCCGTGACGCATGGTGAGGTGCGATCAGCTCACTGCCGGGTGCAGCCCGCCCACCGCGGTGTCCCGAGCGCCTTCCAGCGCTGGGCGTGGGCGCCGGCTTCCCCGCGTGGCCGCCGGGCCACCCGGTTCGTGGCGCTGGTGACGGTGTTGGCCGGGGTAGCTGGCCTTGGGCTGTTCCTGCTCCGCCACGGTGTCCCGCGCATGGCCGCGGTCTCGGCGCCGGCGCCGTCCGCGGGTATCCCGGCCCGGGTGTATGACCGCGCCGGCAGCGGCTCGCCCGGCGTGGCTCCGGCGAGCCCGGCCGTGAATGTGGCGAGCCCGCCGCCCGGTGGTGATCAGCGGTTCGCGGTTGACGCGGCCCTGTTGGCGGGCCTGCGGGAGGGTGACTGCCTGACATGGACCCCCGATCCGGCTCGTACGGTCCTGCCGATCCGGGTGCCATGCGAGCAGCCGCATGTTGATCAGGTTACCCGGGTGCTCGACCTTGCCGGCCCGTTCCCAGCCTGGCCCGTCTGGCCGGGTCCGCACGAGCTGGCGAGCGCGACCCGGATGAACTGCCCGGACGTCGCGCGGAGCCTTGCCGGCAGCACCGAAACGGTTCCGGACGTGTGGACCGCGTCCATGTATCCGGAGGAGCCGGAATGGCTGGCCGGCGCCCATGGTCTCGTCTGTACGGTCCGCACGGGCGATCTGCGGCCGCGGGTGGGGCCGGTGCGGGCCGTGGGTGTGGCCACCTGAAGCGTGCCCGGACCGGCCTCTGACGCACCCGCCGTCCTATGGTTCCACTTCGGATATCAGTGTCGAGGGAGTAGGCTCAGCCGGCAATGCGCGCGCTCCTGCTTCTTAGAGCGCCCGGCAATAGGGGAGTGGATCAAAGAGCGGGGCTGAGGTGCGTGCATCGTGAGGCGGTGGAGAGAGTCACCGGAGATGTTGGGTGGCGACTGACGAGCCGGGGTACCCGTGCCTCGCGCGGCGATGGACGGGGAGCGATGACGCGAGGTGCGTGCCCTGGCCCCGCGATGCCGCGTCCCCTATTGCCGGAGCCTCTTAGCTGCCGCGGCGGGGCCTGAGACAGGTCGGCTTCCTCGCCGCGGAGTTCGGTGCGCGCCGGCCGCCGCAGGCTTTTCCGCTGGAAGCTTGGAGCAGCAGAGCAGTGACTACCTCGCAGCAGCCCTCGGGCATGCCTATCGACAAGTACCGGCCGTTTACTCCGGTGGACCTGCCGGACCGGACCTGGCCGGGCCGCACGATCACGCGGGCACCCCGGTGGTGCAGTGTGGACCTGCGTGACGGCAACCAGGCACTGATCGACCCGATGACGCCCGCACGCAAGATGCGGATGTTCGATCTGCTTGTCCGGATGGGTTACAAGGAGATCGAGGTCGGCTTCCCCGCCGCGAGCCAGACGGACTTCGATTTCATCCGTCAGCTCATCGAGGGCGGTCATATTCCCGCTGACGTCACCGTGCAGGTACTGACCCAGGCCCGGGAGGAGCTGATCGAACGCACGATCACCTCACTGATCGGGGCGCCTCGGGTCCTGGTGCATCTGTACAACTCGACGTCGACGCTGCAACGCCGAGTCGTGTTCGGGCTCGATCGCGAGGGCGTCAGCGACATCGCCGTCCAGGGCGCGCAGTGGTGCGCCCGCTATGCGGACAAGCTCCTGAGCGGAAGCGATGTCCGGTGGCAGTACAGCCCGGAGTCGTTCACCGGAACGGAGCTGGAATACGCCCTCGAGGTGTGTGAGGCGGTCATGGACGTCTGGCAGCCGACGCCGGACCGGCCGGTGGTGCTGAACCTGCCCGCGACCGTCGAAATGGCCACACCCAACGTCTACGCGGACCAGATCGAGTGGATGTCACGCAACCTGACTCGGCGGGACAGCGTCGTGCTGTCCCTGCATCCGCACAATGACCGTGGCTGCGCGGTCGCGGCCGCCGAGCTCGGGGTCATGGCCGGGGCCGACCGGATCGAGGGGTGCCTGTTCGGGAACGGCGAACGCACCGGCAATGTCTGTCTGGTGACCCTCGGGCTGAACCTGTTCTCCCAGGGCGTCGACCCCGAAATCAACTTCAGCGACATCGACGAGATCCGCCGCGGCGTCGAGTACTGCAACCAGCTTCCGGTGCATCCCCGCCACCCCTATGGTGGCGATCTTGTCTACACCGCGTTCTCCGGTTCGCATCAGGACGCCATCAAAAAGGGTTTCGAGGCGATGGAGCGGACCGGGCAGCGGCGCTGGGAAGTGCCCTACCTGCCCATCGACCCGATGGACGTAGGCCGGTCATATGAGGCTGTCATCCGCGTGAACAGCCAGTCGGGTAAGGGCGGCGTCGCCTACCTGCTGAAGTCGGAGCACTCGCTGGACCTGCCGCGCCGGCTGCAGATCGAGTTCTCCCGCGTCGTGCAGCGCCACACCGACGGTGCCGGCGGCGAGGTGACCGGTACGCAGCTGTGGGAGATCTTCTCGCGTGAGTACTTCCTCGCCGGTGACGACGCGGACGCCCCGCTGGAGCTGCTGGGTTCCCGCACCACGGCGGCACATGGCGAACGCGACGAGGTCAATGTCTCGGTGCGCATCCACGGCGGCGACGAGGTCATCAGCGGTACTGGTAACGGTCCGATCGACGCGTTCGTGACCGCTCTCGCCGAACGGGACATCGATGTCCGGGTGCTCGACTATCACGAGCACGCTCTCGGCTCCGGCGCCGACGCCCGTGCTGCCGCCTATCTGGAGGTGGCTGTGGGGGGCCGGGTGTGCTGGGGCGTCGGCATCGACCCGAACATCGTCACAGCCTCGCTGCGGGCGGTGGTGAGCGCGGTCAACCGGGCCGCGCGGGACAAGGGCATCGTCGACCAGCCGTGACGACGGGCCGCTGGACGCGATGTCACCGGACCTCCAC
>NZ_CAKJTL010000162.1:1572-9057 GCF_917627385.1 Protofrankia sp. CiT1 | reverse complement strand
GCCCGACCCGTGGGGGCAGGGGTGACGCTGCCGGTTTACAGTCGCGCCCATGAGGCTTGCGGTTATCGGCGGGGACGGCATCGGACCAGAGGTTGTCGCGGAAGGGCTGCGCGTACTGCGTGTCGTCGAGCCCAAGGTGGAGACGACCGACTACGACCTGGGCGCGCGCCGCTGGCAGGCCACCGGCGAGACCCTGCCCGATTCGGTGCTCGCCGAGCTGCGTGCGCACGACGCCATCCTGCTCGGGGCCGTCGGTGATCCCGCTGTCCCCAGCGGGGTGCTGGAGCGCGGGCTGCTGCTGCGGCTGCGGTTCGAGCTCGACCACTACGTGAATCTGCGCCCGGTGCGGCTGTACCCCGGTGTCGCCACGCCGCTGGCGGGTGAGCCGCACATCGACATGGTGGTGGTGCGGGAGGGGACCGAAGGCCCGTACGTGGGTGCCGGCGGCACTCTGCGCCGGGGCACGCCGTTGGAGGTGGCCACCGAGGAGAGCGTCAACACCCGGCACGGGGTCGAGCGCGTCGTGCGGGACGCGTTCCGCCGGGCGCAGGCCCGTCCTCGGCGGCTGCTGACGCTCGTCCACAAGACCAACGTCCTGACGAGGGCCGGCGACCTGTGGCTGCGCACGGTCGCCGATGTCGCGCCCGAGTTCGCCGATGTGCGGGTCGACTACCAGCACGTGGATGCCGCGTCGATGTTCTTTGTCACTGATCCGGGACGTTTCGACGTCGTCGTGACCGACAACATGTTCGGTGACATCCTCACCGACATCGGTGCCGCGATCACCGGCGGGATAGGACGGGCCGCCAGCGGCAACCTCGACCCGTCCGGGACACACCCGAGCATGTTCGAACCGGTGCACGGCAGCGCGCCCGACATCGCCGGGAAGGGGATCGCGGACCCGACGGCCACGGTGCTGTCCGTCGCGATGCTGCTCGAGCACCTGGGGCGTCCCGACGACGCGGTCCGTGTCGAGACCGCTGTCGCCGCGGCGCTGACCGACCGTTCCCAGCTGGGCGCCGGTCACGCGGAGCCGCTGTCCACCCGGGCGATCGGCGAGGACCTGGCGGCGCGCGTCGCCGGGTAAGGGGGCACCGGTAGCCCGGAACCGGCTGCCGGGCGGAAGAGCCTGAATGCCCGGCTGCCGGAGCCTGTTTCGGGGCGCTATCCTCAGAGGGGCCGTAGATCCGGTACGACGGCAGCCGACAGGGCCTGACCACGGCGAAGATCGGCAAGATCGTCACTCGTCCGTGCGTTATGTTTCCGTCGCTCACGCCTGGAGTCACTCGTGTCCATCACACCGACGTCAAAGATCTGGATGAGCGGAGAGTTCGTCGACTGGGACGACGCTCGCATCCACGTCCTCAACCCGACCCTCCACTACGGGTGGGGTGTCTTCGAGGGCATCCGGGCCTACTCCACCGCGCGGGGCAGCGCCGTGTTCCGGCTGACCGACCATGTCGCGAGGCTTTATCGCAGCGCCAAGATCTACATGATGGAACCGGAGCTCAGCCAGGCGGAGCTAATTGACGCGATCAAGAAAACGGTCGCGATCAACGAGATCGACGCCTGCTATATCCGGCCCCTGATCTACCTCGGGTACGGCGAGATGGGCCTCAACCCGCTGCCGTCCTCGATCGAGGTGATGATCGCTGTCTGGCCGTGGGGCGCCTATCTGGGGGACGACGCCGGGGAGAAGGGCGTCCGGGCGACCGTTTCGACGTGGCGCCGTAATGACAACAACATCATCCCGCCGGCGGCCAAGGCGTCCGGGCAGTACCTCAACTCCTCGCTCGCCAAGGTCGCGGCGCTCAAAGCCGGCTATGACGAGGCCATTCTGACCAGTCCCAACGGCCATATCGCCGATGGTTCGGGCGAGAACGTCTTCATCGTGTCGGACGGTACGGTCATCACACCGCCGCTCAGCGATGGTCCGCTCGGCGGCATCACCCGCGCGTCGATCATGCAGATCGCCTCCGATCAGGGCTATCAGGTCCGCGAGCAGCACATCGTCCGCACCGATCTGTACCTGGCGGACGAGGCCTTCTTCACCGGGACCGCGGCCGAGATGGTGCCGATCGTGGAGATCGACGACCGCCCGGTCGGATCGGGCCGTCCTGGGCCGATCACCCGTGAGCTGCTGGACCTGTTCCACCAGGCGACACGCGGGGAGCTCGACCGTTACAAGATCTGGAACGAGCCCGTCCGGGAGGCCTGAGGCCACGGGCCTGCAACCGCGGGCCTCAGATCCGCGGCCCGTGGCCCGCGATCGCGGGGCCTGACGCGCCGGGGGCATACAACGGCGACAGCTCTTCTTAGCGCGCTCTTAGGGCGCTTCTTCGCTGGCGTGATCGCGCCAGCGAAGGCTCATCACGGTCGCGGCATCCGGCTCCGCCGTTCCCCACTACCCGTCGTTCGCCATGCCGAACACCGGAGGGCCTGGTCAACTGGTTCCGCTGCGCCTAATGTCTCCTGTCACGTTCTCGTTTCACAAGTTCACAAGCTCCAGGGAGACCGTGATGCGGGTTTGCGACGGAATGAGCGCTCTGGTCCTGATGATCGGACCAGAGCACACCCTGCGTCAGGCGGCGCGGCTCATGGCCGATCGGAAGGTCGGCGCGGCGATTGTGCACGATGTCGACGGTCAGGGATACGGAATTCTTACCGAACGTGATGTGCTGATGTCGGTGGCGGCGGGCCAGAACCCGGATCTCGAACTGGCCGGTGATCATATTACCCGTGATGTCGTGTTCGCTGATCCAGAGTGGTCCCTGGATGAGGCCGCCGCGGCAATGCTTCGCGGCGGGTTCCGACATTTGATCGTTTGCGAGCGTGGCGGGGTGGCCGGGGTGCTGTCCATGCGGGATGTTGTGCGCTCCTGGAGCAGTCAGCGTTCCGTTGTTTAACCGGTGGCTCTCGGTTGTTTGATCGACTGCTGCTTCCGCTGGTTTTTTTGCTCCACCGGTGGATATCACTGCCCAAGTCGGGCGCTGGACGCACACGATTCCCGACATTGGCGCTACGGTCACGGTGTGCAGGAGGAAGAAGCGGTCGCGCTGCTCCAGGCGACCACATTGCTGAAGGAACTGGACGAGCCGGCGCTGGCGCGGCTGGCCGCACGCTCGGTCGTGCGCCGGTATCGCCGCGGCCAAGTTGTCTTTACTGAAGGTGATCCATCTGACACGTTGCTGGTAGTGGCCGCTGGGCGGTTGAAGGTACTGACGACGGCCGACGACGGCCGTGACCACGTTCTCAACATCGCGGGCCCAGGTGAGACCCTCGGCGAGCTCAACATCGTCGAGGCTGGTCCGCGGTCGGCCAGCGTCGAGGCGCTGGAGCCCAGCGAGGCCCTGGTGCTGGACCGCGCGGCCGTGTGGGAGCTGGTGCGGGAGCGGCCAGCCGTCGCGGAGCAGCTCATCCGGGCGCTGGTCGCCCATGTCCGTCGCCTGACCGGGGCAAACGCGGACTTGGTCTTCCTCGACCTGCCCCGCCGGGTTGCCAAGCTGCTCCTGCTGCGGATGCGGGAGTCCGGGCGCCCATTGATCGAGCTTGGTCTGACCCAGACCGAGATCGCCTCCCTGCTGGGCGGTTCCCGTCAGTCGGTCAACCAGGCCATGCGGGAGTTCGAGAAGCGGAAGTGGATTCTGGCCGAAGGGCAGACGATCACTATCCTCGAGGTCGAACGCCTGCGCCGCTTCGCTGGCGACTGATGTGTCGGTGTTGATTTTGCATCGTCCAAGCATTGGCTCAGTGTTGGCTCGATGCCTGGCCGGGCGCGGCTGAGCGGGCGCTTCCCGGCTCCGGGGGGCACCGCCGTAAAGTGGTCAGCCGGCGGTGAACCTGCCCACGTCGCGCGTACCGGCTGCTCACCCCTGCCGCCGGGCGCGTGACATCCCCGGAGATCACGCAGGTGAGAGGCGCGTTGTGCTTCCAGAGGACCCAGGCTCCTTCCATGTTTATGACACGACGCTGCGTGACGGGACCCAGCAGGAGGGGCTTTCGCTGTCGGTCGGCGACAAGCTTGCGGTGGCCCGCCATCTCGACGAGATAGGCGTGGGTTTCATCGAGGGCGGCTGGCCCGGATCGAATCCCAAGGACGCCGAGTTTTTCCGCCGCGCCCGTACCGAGCTGCGCCTGACCCACGCCAGGCTCACCGCGTTCGGCGCGACCCGGCGTGCCGGGCTGGCCGCCGCTGACGACCCTCAGGTCGCGGCCCTGCGGGACGCCGGCACGGATGTCGTCTGTCTGGTCGCGAAGGCCGACCGCCGGCACGTCGAGCGGGCCCTGCGCACCACCCTCGCCGAGAATCTGGCGATGATCCGGGACACCGTGACCCATCTGCGTGCCGAGGGCAAGCGGGTGTTCGTGGACGCCGAGCATTTCTTCGATGGTTACCGCGCCGACAGCGACTACGCCCTGGCAATGGTCGGGGTCGCCGCCGAGGCTGGCGCCGAGGTCGTCGTCCTCTGCGACACCAACGGCGGGATGCTGCCGACCCGGATCGGGGACGTTGTCAGCGCCGTCCGCGGCGCCACCGGCGCGCGGCTGGGTATCCACTGCCATGACGACACCGCCTGCGCGGTCGCGAACACCCTGGTCGCGGTCGAGGCTGGAGCCACCCACGTCCAGGGGACCGCCAACGGTTACGGCGAGCGGTGCGGCAACGCCGACCTGTTCAGCGTGATCGCCGGATTGGAGACGAAGCTCGGGCGCCCGGTGCTGCCTGCCGGCAAGCTGCGCGAGCTGGTGCGGGTGTCACATGCCATCGATGAGATCACCAATCTGGCTCCCGACACCCACCGCGCGTACGTCGGCGCGAGCGCGTTCGCGCACAAGGCCGGGCTGCACGCGAGCGCGGTCAAGATCGATCCGGACATGTACCAGCACGTCGATCCGGCCGCGGTCGGCAACGACATGCGGATGCTGGTCTCGGAGCTCGCCGGCCGCGCCACGATCGAGCTCAAGGGCCGGGAGCTGGGGCTGGACCTCTCCGGCCAGCGCGAGGCCCTCGGCCGGGTCGTGGACCTGGTGAAGGAGCGGGAGGCCGCCGGTTACGCCTACGAGGCGGCGGAGGCATCCTTCGAACTGCTGCTGCGCGACGAGGTCGAAGGCGAGCGGCGCTATTTCACCCTCGAGTCGTGGCGGGTGATCGTCGAACGGCGGCCCGATGGTGAGCTCGTGAGCGAGGCGACCGTCAAGTTGCTCTCCCGCGGCATGCGGCACGTGTCCACGGCCGAGGGCAACGGCCCGGTCAACGCCCTTGACCGGGCGTTGCGGGAGGCGCTGGAGAAGGGCTACCCGGGCTTGGCCGACCTCGACCTCGTCGACTACAAGGTGCGCATCCTCGACGGCAGGTCCGGCACTGGCGCGGTGACCCGAGTGCTGGTGGAGACCAGCGACGGCCGCGACCGGTGGGACACGATCGGTGTTGACGAGAACATCATCGCCGCCTCCTGGGAGGCGTTGGCGGATGCGGTCACCTACGGTCTGCGCCGCCAGGGCGAAGGTGCCGGGCGCGACGCCCCGCCCCGGGTACGCCCGGAAACCGCGGCCGGGAAGGCAGCGAAGACCGGGGAGGCTACCACGGTGAATGGGGCGACCACGTAGTGCGCTTATGATCCTCGTGTCCGGCGACGGCGGGGGATGATGTGGGAGACGGGACAAGCAGCGGCGCGGCCGGCGGCAGCAACGATCGTGACAGCGGAGATGACGCTCCCGCGACGGACCGTCCACCACGGGTGTTTGTCTCCTACGCCCACGGATCGCCCGAGGACGACGACACCGTCCGGGATCTGTGGATCTTCCTGCGGTCGCGGGGGATCGACGCGAAGCTCGACAAGCCCGCGGCCGAACGCCGGCAGGACTGGCCGCTGTGGATGCTGGCCGAGGTCCGTGCGGCCGACCACGTATTGATTATCGTCTCGCCGCAGTACCGCCGCCGCAGCGAGGGTGAGGCAGCCGCGGATGAGGGCCGCGGGGTGCAGTTCGAGGCAGCGCTGATCCGCGAGGAGCTGTACCGCGACCGGCCGGCCGGGATGGCGAAGTTCCTGCCGGTGCTGCTGCCCGGCCGCTCGGTCGAGGACATCCCGGCCTTCCTCGGCCCGTACTCGACGACCCACTACCCGATCACGGAGATCTCCGAGGGCGGTATGGACGCGTTGCTGGGCGTCCTGACCGGTCAGCCGTACGAGGTTGAGCCGCCCCTCGGCGAGCCCTGGGTAAGGCCCACGCGCCCGGTTGTCGTGCCGGCCGCTCGGGTGCCGGGCGGGACGCCGCTGGCCGCCGGTGCCCCCCGGCGGCCGGCTCCGCTCGTCCATGAGATCGTCGCTGAGGTGCGGCTCGCCGACGGCTGGCTGACCACGCGGACGGTCCTTGCCGACACCGTGCTGGGGGAGCGCGGCACGGCGTTGCCGCTCGGGCTTGACACGGTGTGGACGGCACAGCCCGCGGATCCGGCGGGCGCGGACGCGTACCTGTCCGACGCAGGCCACCGGTTGCGCGACGCGCTGTTCGACGCCGGTACCGCGCGGCACCTGACCGAGCTGATCGACGCCGCACCGTTCGGCACGGTCGTCGACATCGTGGTGGAGGCCGACGGCCCGGCGCTCGCGCTGCCCTACGAGCTGCTGCGGCTGGCCGGCGGAGGCGGCAGGCCCCTTGTCACCATGCCCGGTGTGCGCCTGGCCCGCCGGGTCGCCGGGCTGAGCCGGCAAGGGATGCCGAGCCGGGTCGCGACCCCGCCGTTACCGGGCCCGTTGAAGATCCTCGTCGCGGTGGCGGCCCCGGACGAGACCCGGACGCGGAACGCTCCGCTCGACGTCGAGGCGGAGATGCAGGCGATCATCGACGCTGTCCAGCCGGTGGCGGGTACCGGGGCCGCGCAGGTCACGATCCTTGAGGTCGCCGGCCTGACGGAGATCGCCGACGCGCTGGGCGGCCGGAGCGCCGCGGGCGATGCCGGTTACCGCGTCGACGACAGCTACCACGTGCTGCACCTGTCCGCGCACGGCTCGCCGTCCTCGGTCGAGCTGGAGGACGAGGACGGCAACCCGGTCACCATCGGTGCGCAGGAGCTGGTGGACGCGCTCAAGGGCGCATCCCGCCCGCTGCCGTTGATCGTGCTGGCGTCCTGTTCGGGTGCGGCCCGAACTGAGGGGCTCGCGGAGAGCCTCGTCCGCGGCGGGGCCGACCGGGTCGTGGCCATGCAGACGACCGTCACCGACCGTTATGCGACCGACCTGGCCAGGGTCTTCTACGCGGAGCTCGCCACCGGCCGCGCCGAGTCGGTGGCTGCGGCGCTCGCCGAGGCCCGCCGGCGGGTGGACGCCGATCGCCAGGCGGCCGCGCGGGCCACCGGCCGGCTCACGCGGCCCGAGTACGCCACCGCGACGCTGATTGCCGCGGCCGGCGACCCGCCGCTGCTCGACGCCGCTGCTGGCCGGCAGCCGCTGGCTCGCCCGTTCGCCGCGCCGACCGGTGGCAGCG
>NZ_CAKJTL010000162.1:0-1370 GCF_917627385.1 Protofrankia sp. CiT1 | reverse complement strand
GGGTCCGCACCGCGCTCGCGGTGTTGCGGGGTGGCCCGGCCGCGGTGGAGCGCTGGGGCGCGGTTGCCGGCGTGGTGCTGACCGGGCCCGGCGGGATCGGCAAGACCGCGGTGGCCGGGCGGGTAATGGCCCGGCTGCGGGCTGACGGCTGGGCGGTGGCGGTGCACGTCGGCCGGTGGAACCCGCCGTCGCTGATCGCCGCGACCGCGCAGGCGCTCCGCGGCATCCCGGTCCCGGAGTTGGTCGAGGCACGGAGCGCCCTCACCGACTCCCGTCACGAGGAGACGGACAAGATCGCGCGGATTCGGGAATTGCTGGGCGAGCACCGCCTGTTGCTGCTGTTCGACGACTTCGAGCAGAACCTGACCGAGGATGGCCAGAGCTTCGCCGACCCGGGCTTCGCCGAGGTGTTCACCGAGCTGGCGCGCGCGACCGCGCGGGGCCGTCTGTTCGTGACGTGCCGATACCCCCTGCCGAACCGTACCGTGCCGTTCCGGCGGGTCGACGTCGGGCCACTGAGCGGTGCGGAGCTCGGCCGGCTGCTCCTGCGGTTGCCGAGCCTGCGGATGCTGGGCGACGATGACCGCCGCACCCTGGCCCGAACGATCGGCGGGCATCCGCGGCTGCTGGAGTTCGTCGACGCCCTGCTGCGCAACGGCGCGGCCAATCTGCGGGAGGTCACCGAAAGGATCAGCGGCCTGGCTGGCACGCTCGGTATCGACCTACGCGATGATCGCAGCTTCGGCCAGGCGGTGGACGACGCGCTGCTGCTCGGCAGCCGGGACATCGTCTTGGAGCTGCTGCTCGCGACGGTGACGGCGGACGAACGGTCACTGCTGTTACAGGCGGCGGTGTCGAGCGTCCCGATGTCGTTTGACGATCTCGCGTTCGCCTGGAAGGGTGCCGAGCCCGACAGGGCACGACACCGGGCCGTCGCCGCGGCCGTCCGGCGGCTCGCGGACCGGACGCTGCTGCTGCGCCTCGACGGCGATGTGCTCGTCCACCCTTGGATCGCCCACTGGCTGGCCGACGTCGAGCCCGAGACGCGGACGGAGCGACACGGCAGAGCCGAGCGGATGCGGCTGGCTCGGCTTGAGGCGGGGCGCGCCGACTTCGCGGATCTGGTCGAGGTGGCCCGCCACCTCGCCGCCCAGGAGCGCTTCGACGATGTCGTCGCCCAGACACTGACCTTCACCGGCGTGCTCGCGGGGGAGTCGTCAGTCGCCGCGCTGCTGGGCGAGGTCGGGCCGATGGTGCCTGCCGACAGCCGGGGGTTCCTTGAGCTTGTCGATCGGGAGCTCACCGCGCTGTTGAACACCGGCAGTACCGCGGCGGCCCGTGACCGCGGCGACGCCATGGTCACCATCTCC
>NZ_CAKJTL010000161.1:22671-38190 GCF_917627385.1 Protofrankia sp. CiT1 | reverse complement strand
ATGCGACTCTGCACGACCCTTTCCAGCAGCGGCATCAGGTACCTCTGGAGCAGCTCGACGTTCCGGGACAACTTGTACCCATCAGCGTTCGGGGTCAGCTTTCGGACAATGATGGCGGCAAGCACTGCCGGGTCTGTCGCGCGCACCTGCTCGGCGAACTGAAGTACCGCGGCAGCCAGGGCACGCGCCTTCGTCACCTTATCTTCCCGGTTCTTCTCCAGCGCCGACAACTGCGTCTGGGTGGCCGCCACGCAGGTGGAGATAAAATCCGGGAGGATGGCCGCGAAGGGGAGATCTATGTTCATCGGACGCGGCTCACCGCGTCCGACCTTGACCGACCTTCCAGTCGCCTCATCAAGCATGACGAACTCATGCCCGACAGCACTCACCGGGATCAGCCGTACCGCACCGCCGGACGGATGCTGAGCCCGAGCCTCCAGAAAGCTCGACATCGCATCGTGCGCCCGCAGCCGGTCCGCGACCTCCTCCAGTCGGTACCGGGGGTACAGCAGATCAGCCATCGTGATCACAAACTGCACCGGCCGTCCAGAGCGGGAAATAATCTGTAGGTACGTGTCGAGATAGCGGTAGACGAAGTCAGTTCCTGAAGGGTCACCCTCCATGAGCTTCCGCAGACGGTTTCCGCCCAGGATAACGATGAATCCGGCGGCCTGATCGAACCGCTGTTCTATCGGATCGACGGTATCCAGGTCCGCATCGTCGTCCGGCACGACCCTTTTCCCGTCATAATCCCACAGAGTAGTACGAAAGACTGGCACGAAGGGGCCATTACGAATACGAAGGCAGCACTCGAAGGAACATTCAGGGAGATCTCCGAAAGCATTACCTTCCGGCCATTCGAGTCGAGGGTCCGCAACCTTCCGATAAGTCAGCTGAAAATATCTTGCCTGCTGCAGGTTCTCAGTACGCAGAATGTAGGAACGGCGCCCACTCTCCCGACTGATCTCGTTGTGTAGCGCGGCAAGCATCACCGTTTTTCCCTCGCCCGACCCGCCAAGCAGGGCACTGTCCACCGACAGAATCCCGGCCTCACGGTTGACGCCCTTTGCTACCATCAGACTCCCCCGTTACTACCCGATCCACCCACGTTCCCGATCCGCGGGCCAACCCGTCACGACGGATCCTCGACGGATCCCTGGAACGCGATCCCGCTCCATCCCCCCCGCACTGGAGCGATCGACCTCCACGCCCTCGAGCGGTCGGAGGTCCTGTTGTGTGGTCCGCCGCGACAAGAGCATTGCAGAAACGACATCTCCACAGCTATGCCGTCTGGAAAACCTGGAAAATCTTGAGTATCCTGGAAGGCGGCGTCAGCTGCGTCCTTGTCAATGCGTGAGGGGGAACGCGATGGGGGGCGAGGCCACGGTGGCGCCAGGCCCGGATCCCACCGAGGCCCGGGCACTGTTCTTCGAACAACTCGGGCAGGTGATAGCGAACGCCGAGCAGTGCCAAGGCCGCCCCTTCAGCCGGGCCACGCTGGCCAGGCGGATCGGGGTTTCCCCCAGCAGCGTGTACGCCTACATCGAGGGGACGACGCTCCCGAGAGCCTTCGTGCTTCGCCGCCTACTCACCGCAGTTGACGTCGCCGAACCGGAGGCTGGCAAGCTCGTCAAGCTCCGCGAGCAGGCAGATGCGAGGCGGTCGAGGCCCCGATCCAGCCGATCCGCTGGATCGGAGGCGCCTTCGGCGACTCCCCCGGCCGCGGCGAGCAACAACGCGGCCGGCATCGACGCCACGAGGCGACTACCGATCCCACGCCAGTTGCCTCCGGTGACCTATGACTTCGTCGGACGACAGGCCGAGCTGGCGGAGCTGGACCGGCTGGCCACACAGCGGGACGGCTCGTCATCGACCAGCATCGTTGTCGTCGATGGCACCGCCGGCGCGGGGAAGACGACACTGACGGTGCACTGGTCGCACCAGGTCGCGGATCGCTACCCGGACGGCCAGCTGTACGTGGACCTGCGCGGATTCGACCGCCGGGCGTTGCTGGATCCGGCTGAGGCGTTACTCGGCTTTCTGCGCGCTTTGGGAATGGAGCCGGCCGCGATTCCCGATGCTCTGGAGGAACGGGCAGCGCTGTTCCGCAGCCGGCTTGCCAAGCGTCGCGTACTCATTCTCCTGGACAACGCGCGGTCGACAGATGACGTCCGCCCCCTGCTGCCCGGAACACGGACCTGCCTGACGGTTGTCACCAGCCGCTCCAGTCTGGAGGGCCTGGCCGTCAGGAACGGCGCCGCCCGTGTCACTGTTGAGGTCCTTCCTCATCATGATGCTGTCGCGCTGCTCGCCGGGCGGCTCGGTTTGTCAGAGGACGACACCCGGCCGGAACTCGACGAGCTGGCCAGGCAATGTGCCCACCTGCCGCTGGCACTCAGCATCGCCGGCGCCCGCGCCAGCACCGCCGGCCATTCCCCGGAAATGCTCCACAGCCTGGTAGACGATCTCCGTGATCGGCACTCCCGCCTCGACGTCCTGGGTTCGGACGAGGACGATCTGGATCCGCGCACCGTGTTCGGGTGGTCGTACGAACCCCTCACCCAGCCGGCGAAACGCCTCTTCGCGTTTCTCGGCCTGCATCCGGGCCCGGACATCGACCGACACGCCTGCGCGGCACTGCTCGGAGTGCGCAGACTCCCCGGTCAGGCTCTGCGCGGGCTGACCGAGGCGAACCTGCTCGTCGAGCGCCGAGCCGGCCGGTATGCCTCGCATGATCTCCTGCGCGAGTTCAGCCGCGAGCTCGCGGCCGGCCTGGATGCCTCGGAAGCCCGCGCGGCGCTGGGACGGTTGCTCGACTACTACCTTGACGTCGCCCAGACGGCCGATGTCGCCATCCAGCCGGGGGTAGCAGGCTATCGGCACGCGTCGACAAGCGGCGCGGAGCCGGTGCCCACGGCCACGGCCACGGCCACGGCCACGGCCACGGCTGATACACCCGCGCCGTCCGGCTGGCCACGGCCGCGGATCGTCACCGGCGGCGACGCGAAAGCCTGGTTCGAGGCCGAGCTGCCTGTACTCCTGTCCATGGTCAGGATTGCCACGACGGAGAGTTTCGAATCCCATGCCTGGCGGCTCGCCTGGGCACTCATGGTGTTCCTCCGTCGCACTGGCCGGCGCACCGAGCGCGTCGAGGTCCATCGCATAGCCGTCGAAGCCGCCGACCAGGTGCGGCACCGACACGCGCGGGCTGCGTCCCAGCGCAAGCTGGCCGACGCGCTCACTCGCCTCGGCCGCCAGCCCGAGGCCCGCACGCTGCTCGCCGCGGCACGTGCCGAGTTCGAAGATCTGGGGGATTACGACGGCGCCCGCCAGGTGCACCTGTCCCTTGCCCGTGTCTGTGAGTCCGAACAGCGCTACGAGGATGCGCTCCGCCACGCACGCGAGGCGCTGGCGCTCGCCCGTGGCGTGCCCAGACCGGCTACGAGCACGCTCCCCGGCGACGATCCGGTCGAGGTCGTCGATCCGCTGGCCGTCGCCGACTGCCTGACCTCGGTCAGCATCCAGCTGTGCCATCTCGACCGATACGAGGAGGCGTTGTCGGACGGCTCGCAGGCACTCGGCATCTACACCCGCATCGGTCACCGCGAGGGCATGGCGAACGTCCTGCGTCATCTTGGGTGTGCTGAAGGAAGACGGGGCCGCCACGCGGCTGCGATCGCCCACTACGAACAGTCCTACCAGCTCGACAGCGAGCTGGGTGACCGGTGCTGGGAGGCGCAGGTCATGGACCACCTGGCCGACGAGTATCTGGCAATCGGCGACGAGGCGGTCGCGCGTCGATGGCGTGAGCAGGCCCTGGTCGTTCTCGAGTCGTTGTCGCACCCGGAGGCCGATGCCGTCCGGGCGAAGCTACACAGTTCAGGAGGCTGAGGCATTGTCCATCGACGACCGGCTCCGGGCGGAGGCCCGCGATCTGTTGGAGGACACCCTGGCCTGGACGGCCAGCAGGGCGTCCTGGGATCAGACCGGCGAGATCCTCACCGCGATGAACGCCGCCCTCGGCGCCGAGGACCCCGATGCTCTCAACGACGCGATCGCACGCCTCGAAGACCTCGACCCGCACCGGGCCACCGATGGAAACGCCGAGCCGAAGACGCCCCCGCCGGCCCGCACCCTGGACCGCCTGAACGAGACCATTCACCAGATCGGAAAAGTCGGCCAGCACGGGCAGATTCCACCCATCAGTGGACCATCGGCTGCAAGTAGTGACTGACCTGGGCGCGCTCTTGGTGGCACCGTCACCACCAGGAGCAGGCCAGCACGATGCCGACGGGTGGTCGCGGGTGTGGCATCGCGATACGGACGTCGGGCGCCCCGGCCGAGCCTGGGATGGGTGCGATGTTCGCCGCCGGACAGCTACCAGCAACCAGCCGGCGTAGAATCGAGTGAAACGAGCATGCCGATCGCTCCGATCGTCTTGGAGGCCGTTCATGACCTCGCCCGCCCGACACGAGCCGCTCCACGACGAGACGTACCTGCCGGACGAGGACACCGGTGCGATCATCGACTTCCTGGCCGCGTTTCGCGACCGCGGCCGGCAGGCCGCCGACCCGCGGCCTCGGCTCACCGGCCCGGATGGGCACAGCGTCGAGCTTCCCGAGCCGATGTTCGACGTCCTTCTGCAGGTCGCCGCGGCGATGAAGGCGGGCCTGGCCGTCACGGTCGCTCCGCACCATCTGACGATGTCCACCCAGGAAGCCGCGGATCTACTCCGTATCTCCCGTACCACCCTGGTACGGCTGTTGGAGAGCGGCGTCATCCCGTTCGAGAAGCCCAGCCACCACCGCAGAGTCCGCCTCGACGACCTTCTTGAGTACCGCCGACGGCAACGTCATGCCGCCGATCTCGCCTTCGCTGACATGGTCGCCGACACCGAGCGTCTCGGCCTCTACGACGTCAGCCCCGACGAGACCCGGGCGGCGCTGAAAGCCGCCCGCAGAAAGACCGAAGGCTGACCCCGGATGTTCTCCGCGCTGCTCGACACCTGCGTCCTCGTGCCCAGCAGAGCCCGCGATGTGCTACTTGAGATCGCCAGCACCGGCGCCTACCGGCCGCTCTGGTCGAGCGAGATCCTGGACGAGCTCGACCAGACCCTGCGTACGCTGCTTGGCAAGCGCGGAACCTCACCAGAGGAAACCGACGCGTACCTCACACGCTTGTTCCGGCAGATGAAAACCGCCTTCCCGGACGCACCCGTGACCAGTTGGGAACGGCTCGTGCCGACCTTCGAACTCCCCGACCCCGACGACCGACACGTGATCGCAGCCGCCGCCGGCCGAGCCGACGTGATCGTCACTGACAACCTCGCGGACTTTCCACCCACCGCGCTGCCCGAACCCCTGATCCGCCAGTCTCTCGACGACTTCCTCCTCGACGAACTCGACCTCCACCCGGACCTCGTCCTCAAGGCAGTTCGTGCCATCGCCGCCAGATCCGGCAGATCCGGCAGATCCGGCAGATCCGGCCCCATGCTGACCGCCTACGACATCGCCACCTACCTGTATGCCCACGGCACCCCAGCATTCGGCGAGCGCCTTGTCGCCGCACTCGGTCAGCCGGCAGAACCGGCTCCGTGGTGACGTGGCCCGGGCCCGGCCACGTCTGGTCATTCGCCCATCGACCAAGATCGAAGATGTCGTGTACCAGCGCCGAATATTTCCTGGAAGGGCCACCTCACAGTGATACCGAGGATGGCGGCGTTCCCTGCCCGCAACGGTCATGACTGCCCGGCGCGCTCACCGGGTACCTCCACGCACGGGAAGCTCAAAATCGCCCTCGACGACAAGCCGCCCTGACGCCGAACCGCTGGTCAGCCCTGCACGGGTCTGTTGCGGATCCCATTGGGGGCACACGCTATAGTTGTTTGACTACCAAGTGTAGCTGATAGCGATGTTTCGGGACCAGCGCTGATAGCGCCAGCCGAATCGTCCGGCTACCTCAGGTTATTAGATTGCTCTGCCGATTGTTCGTTATGTCGGTTTTTCGCTGCACGGGTTCGTTTCCAGGGTGCGGCGTTCAGGGCCGATCGGTGGGGGCTACGGGCAGACGGTGTGGCGGCGGAGTGCATCACTACCGGCCCGCTGTCGCCGCCTGCGCCCTCATCTGCGATGCCTGACCCACGCGGAAGAACAGGGAGGCCGCCGCCTTGCCCTTGCTGTCGCGCTCCTGCAGACACTCATGGATCTCCCGGCCAGACCCGTCGAGGAGTCCCCGACCTTCAAGCGAGTAAGGCAGGCACGCCGCCATGAGCTGTGGCGCGTCGCCCATCCGTTCGACCCGGAGGTCGCTGTCCGGATCATCTGCTGGTTCCCGGCTGACGACCACGCCGTGCTCGCGTTGATCGGCTTCGACAAGAAGACAATCGGTGACGTGTTCTACGCCAGCGCCGCCACCCGCGGCGAAGCACTTGTTGACGCCTGGCTCCGCCAGCAAGGAGGCACCCCATGACCAAGAACGAATCGCCCGAAGACGACGTCAGGTTCATCCGCGGCAACGACCGCATCCGCCAACTTGCCCAGCGACCTGACATCGCCGACGAGGTCGCTCAGATTCGAGCGGACATGGTCGACGCCGACCGCACCTACGCGATGGGCCTGGCCGCGCTGCGCCAGGCTGCCGCCCTCACCCAGGTCGAGCTCGCCCGCCGCCTCGGCGTCACCCAGGCCGCGATCAGCCGCATCGAACAGCCCCACGACCTGCTGCTCTCGACCCTCAACTCCTACCTGGCCGCCATCGGCGGCACCGCCCGCATGACCGTCAGCTTCGCCGACTGCCACGAAACCACCCTCGACCTCGCCACACTCACATAAAACTGACCGGCCGCCACGCGCAGGACCTAACGGGGCTTCGCCCCAGCCCGACGAGGCATGTGCGCTGTCGCCCCGGTCAGAACGCAGGCTTACGCAGGGACCTGCGATCTGCCGGCCGACCGCCGCCGCCCGCTATGCCTAGTAATGATGACCGGGGCTTAACGCCGAAAGTGCTGGTCAGGTGCGCCTGAAGGTCGCGCTGTGGAGCGGGTAGTCGTCACGATACGTCAACTTGACTCGATCTTCACGGCTTTCGCCGACCAAGCCCTCTAGACGGCGTGAGCCACCACGGTGGCCGAGGCCAGGTCATGCGGCAGACGCTGCCGGGCAGGACCGAATCTTCCCATGGGCATCCAGCAGCACCCGACACAGACGCGCCACAGCCCAGCCCGGTCCACCACTGGAACCGTCGGCGGCCGGTCGGCCGGACACCCGACACCGGCACCCGGCCGCAGTTCATGCCAACTATCATGCTAGCTAGTGTGTTAGCTGGTGAGGAGGATGGACGCTCGACGTCGAGCTCGCGGAGATCGTCGACAACCTTCGCGCCATCGGTACGGACATCGCCGACGTGGAGGTGAAGAAGGCCCACGGCGGACTGCCGAAGTCGCTGCGCGAGACTCTCTCCGGGTTCGCGAACACGCGAGGCGGTGTGGTCGTCCTTGGTCTGGACGAGACCCAGGGCTTCGCACCGACGGGACTTCCCGATCCGGCGAGGCTCGCGGCTGATCTTGGTTCCATGTGCTCCGAGGACATGGAACCGCCGCTCCGACCGTTGATCAAGGTCCACGACTTCGAGGGCGCCCAGATCCTGGTCGCCGAGGTCCCCGAGCTCGATCCCGCACGGAAGCCCTGCTACTCGCGTGGGGCCGGCATCACCAAGGGTAGCTACGTCAGGGTCTGCGACGGTGATCGTCGGCTGTCGGCCTACGAGGTCCAGATGATGCTCTCCTCACGTGGTCAGCCTCGTGAGGACGAGCAAACAGTCTCTGGCGTTGGTCTCGATCATCTGGATGCGGCCATGGTCGATGCGTTGGTCGCCCGGCTGAGGACCAGCAGACCCTACGCGTTCAAGGACTTGGACCGCTTGGCTGTGCTGCGTCGCGCCAAGGTGCTCGTGACTGGAGACAGCGGCGAGGACGTGGCGTCGCTGGGAGGCCTGCTCGCCCTGGGCAGCTATCCGCAGGAGCACTTCCCGCAGCTGATGGTCACCTTCGTCCACTACCCGACGGAGACCGGCGGCCGGTCCACCGAGCGGTTCCTGGACAACGTGACGTTGGAAGGCCCGGTCCCGGTCATGGTCCGCGACACGTTGGCCACCGTCCGCCGGAACATGTCTCGTCGGGCTGTCGTCGGGGGTGCGGGCCGGCAGGACGTCTGGGAGTACCCAGAGGCCGCTCTGCGTGAGGCTGTCGTCAACGCACTGGTCCGCCGCGACCTGTCCGGGGGCGCTCGAGGCGCCCAAGTCCAGGTCGAGATGTACCCCGACCGCCTGGTGATCCGTAATTCGGGCGGTCTGTTCGGTCCTGTCACAGTCGACAGTCTCGGCGAAGACGGTGTCTCCTCAGCCCGCAACGCCACCCTCATCAAGATCCTCGAAGATGTCCCGCTGCCCGGCGGGACCCGCACCGTCTGCGAGAACCGCGGGTCGGGCATCCGTGCCATGCTCGACTCGCTGCTCACCGCAGGAATGAGCCCACCGGACTTCAACGACAAGATCTCGTCGTTTGTCGTCGTCTTCCCCAACCACACCCTGCTCGGCGAGGAGACCGTCGCCTGGATCACCGGGTTGGGTGAGAAGGGCCTGACCGACAGCCAATGCGTCGCCCTCGCGCTCCTACGCCAGGAAGAAATCCTTGACAATCGCGCCTACCGCAACGCGACTGGCGTCGACTCCCGTGTCGCCACCAGCGAACTTCGGGACCTGGTCACTCGCGAACTCGTCACCCAGACCGGAACCCGCCGCTGGGCCAGGTACCAGCTGTCCTGGCGAACAACCTCAACGAAAGGCCAGTCCTCTCGGGCCGACCGCCGACCGGAGCTGCTCGTCGCCCTCGGAAACGAGACTCTCTCACGCTCCGAACTCGTTGCCCGGACCGGTCTGCGCGACCAGACCATCCGACGATGGATGAAGATCATGCGGGACGAAGGCTCGGTCGACATCGTCGGTAGCAGCCTCAAGAGCAGACACGTTCGATACCGCCGCACCTACCAGGATCTACTCTTCCAATCCGAAGGCACAGACCGCGACTGACGGGATGTCGTGCCCGCCTGTGACGGCGTGAGTACTTGACCATTAGCGTGATGGGCTGACTCCCTGAAACCGCCACGTGTCCCATGCGGCGCGTCGAGCAGCCGGGGGGCTCACGCCTCGACGCACAGGCCGGCCTCGCGCTTGGCGATCGCGGGCTCTCCCGATCGAAAGGTGGGTGCGGCCACCCAGGTTGAGGTGGGTGGGGTGCGCGCACAATGGTGACATGGGCAGCGCCGACGTGACGACCCCGATCTACGGGGTCCGGAACCGGGTGGAACGGACCGGACCGGCGGTCCGCGCCGCGCTCGATCCGGACCGCCGCGCCGAGTTCGAAGCTGAGTTCCGCGCCGCGCTCGCCCGCGTCGATGATGACCTCGACCTCGCTGCCGCGCAGAAGGTCATCGACCGCTGGTGGCCGCAGGCGTTGCTGTGCGCCAACCCGGAGATCCAGGCCGGCATCAACGCCGACCGGCGCCGCATCGCCGCCGGCGACCCCACTGTGATCGCTGAAACCTGGTACCCGCCTGGCCATCCATACGCGCCATCCCGCACGGTCTGATGGCCATCTACGCCGTCCGCTGGGTCGACTACGCCCGTGAGCAACGGGACTCGCTGTCCGCCGAAGCACGCCACCAGCTCGATACGGCGCTGGGGCGCCTGGTGGCCGACCCCCGCGCGCACGGCATCTACAGCAAGCCTGAGGACCAGTGGACGGCGACGTTCGGCGATGGCTGGGGCGTCATCCTCTACACCATCGAAGACCGCTGGATCACCATCACCGTGCTCCGCGTCACCTGGGTCGGCTGACCGCGCTCCTGCATGCCCACCTGGAGCGGTTCGGTACCGGGCCGGACGGTCGGCTGTGGTTCGCCATCCCAAGTCAGACGATCAGTCGGATCTGGCAACGTGCCCGCGCCGTGGCGTCCACGGAAGAAGCCGCGACCACCTCGACACCCCCGACAAGCTCCTCTAGTTTGCAGCTGCGAATCTTAGGCAACTAATGTTCAGTCGCAGGCCGACCAAGGGAGCAGGATCTGTGGGAAGCATCCCTACCGACCCAATGGCGGCGTGCCTGCCGGTAGCGATCGAGATCATGACCGCCTACACCGACTCCGTCGACGACCCCGCTTTCTTCTGGGAGAGCGTCCAGCGGGTGATGACCGACGGCGCACAGCGCATCAACCCGGCAGCGGCCATGGCCGAGCTCGTACTCGGGCTGGCAACCCTGTGCGGAATCACCCTGAACGATCTCGCCGACCGTTCGGGATCAGACCTCGCGGCACGGGACATCCTGCGCGACATCCAGCGCACGTACGTCTCCGGCACCGCCGGACCCGCCAGGCCAGCCGGCTCGGCCGAGAGCGGCTGACGGCATCTCCTCGCCCACGAACCACACCGACGGTCCGCACACCCGCGGATCATCGTCCACCACCAACCAGCGAAGGACGACCAGGTGAGCATCTACACCCTGCCCGACCTGCGGTACGACTACGCCGCGCTGGAGCCGGCGATCAGCGGCCAGATCATCGAACTGCACCACGACAAGCACCACGCGACCTACGTCGCCGGCGCCAACACCACCCTGGACAAGCTCGCCGAAGCCCGCGACAAGGGCGACTTCGGCGCGATCGTCGGCCTGGAGAAGACCCTCGCGTTCAACGTCTCCGGCCACATCCTGCACTCCATCTACTGGCAGAACCTCTCCCCGGACGGCGGCGACAAGCCCGACGGCGCCCTCGGTGACGCCATCACCGAGTCCTTCGGCTCCTTCGACAGCTTCAAAGCTCAGCTCACCGCCGTCACCACCACCGTCCAGGGCTCCGGCTGGGGCATCCTCGCCTACGACCAGCTCTCCGGCCGCCTGCTCGTCGAGCAGGTCTACGACCACCAGAGCAACGTCGGCATCGGCAACACCACGCTGCTGGCCTTCGACGCCTGGGAGCACGCCTGGTACCTGCAGTACAAGAACGTCAAGGCCGACTACGTCACCGCCCTGTGGGACATCGTCAACTGGGCCGACGTCGCCGCCCGCTACACCACCGCCAAGCAGATCACCCCGGCCTGACCCAGCCCCGCGTAGAGGCCCCGCGCCCAACACCCTGTCGGCAGGGAGGGCTCACATCCCACCCAGCCGGCAGGGTGCCCCGCCATCGAAGACGAGCCCCCGCAACGAGTGACACGCCAGAGCCGGCTGTGAAGGCCACCGCTCGCGCCCGGCTCCAGCTGCGGGAGGATCGTAAAGCCGGAGATCGGATCGCCAGCCTCCGTCCCGAACAGCCAGCCATTGGGGCCGGTCCCGGACAGCCGGAGGTGACGGTGCAATGCCGACGGATCGGCCAGGCTCGACACCGCTCGAAGGTCCAGCCGTCGATGACGGCCAGCGTCGCAAGGGCGGCGGTCAGGAGCCCAGCCGCGCCGACCGCGATCACCGCCGTGGTTCAGGTGGTGTCGAAGCAGCCGTCGAACTCGAACACCGGGTTGATGACGTCCTTGCCGGTGGTGGTGTGGAGGGTGACGGGTCCGACGATCTTAGCTGGGCCACCGGCCTGGTAACAGCCGTTGGATCGCACCTGCAGCTCGAACTTGCCGTCCTGGTTCTTCCCGGCGCCGTCGGTCCAGCGGACCTGGCAGGCCCAGTCACTGCCCGCGCCCTTGTCCTGCGTTCCTGGAGTGCTCCGTTGGCAGCTGGCTTTCGTAGCGACCGCGGCCGGGGTGAGCCCGGGGTGGCCGAGCAGGGCCTGCTGTTGGACGTAGAGGTTGGCGAAGACGGAGCCGAGAGAGCCTTCCACCCGCGGCCGGGTGACATCGGTAGCGCAACCGCCCAGAACGGCGGCCAGCGCGGCCGCGGCGCCGGTCGCGAGGACCGCACGGGGCATTCGGACACGGATGGTGAATCGTCGCATACGGGTCATCCTCCGGTGATGTCACGTCGGCGCAGCGCCAGGTAGGCGACGGCCAGGCAGCTTGTGATGTAGCCGGCGCTGACCAGCGCACCCTGATCCAGTTGCCCGTAGTACGGATGCGCCGCCAGCAGACCATGCCAGGCGTCGAACGGGGTGACCAGCAGCAGGTGGCGGATCGTGTCCGCGCCGTTGAGGAACGCGTAGAGCTGCATGAGCAGCCCGAGGATGATCGGGCCGACGATCCCGGCGGGGCTGCTGCGGGTGAGCACCGACAGCATGATCCCGAGGGTGGTGAACCCGAGCAGCGGCAGCAACGCGCTCGCCCACGCCGCGAGCACCAGCTCCGCGGCGCGGCCCGGGGGCAGCAGGGTGCCCGACAGGCTTTCCAGTGGCTGGTGGCCGACCAGCAGGACGCCCGCGGCCAGGCAGCTGACCGCCAGGACGGCGAGGACGAGGGCGGCGAACGTAGCCGCGGCCAGCGTTTTCGCCCAGAAGATCTGGGTGCGGCTGTGTGAGCGGGTCAGGATCGTCTTCCAGGTGCCGTGCTGGTCCTCGCTGGCGAAGATGTCCCCAGCGACCAGGCTGGTCAGCAGCGGGAACACCCATTGGGCGGCGAACCCGAGGATGAGCAGCGGGGTGGCGAAGCCGCTGGCGTGTAACCACCGGCCGTACAGGGTGTCCTTGGGCAGGCGGTCCTGGCGGTCGAGCAGCACCACGAACACGAACGGCGCGGCCAGGCAGACGGCGAGCGTGACGCGGGCACGGGCCTGGGCGGCGAGTTTCGTGACCTCCCACCGGTAGGCGGTCGTCACCCGGCCACGGCCGGGCGGACCGGTCTCGATGGCTGCCGGGGGCGTAGTGGTCGTCGTCATGGCTGCGGTGCTCATCGGGTCCCTCCGGCGCGAGCGTGCGGCCGCGGGGCGGAGATGTCAGCGGCGGAGATGTCAGCGGTGGGCATGTCAGCGGCCGGCATGTCAGCGGCCGGCCGGTCGGGTTCGGTGAGCATGAAGAACAGCGACTCCAGCGGCGCGACCTCCAGCCCGAGGGCCCGTACGGCGATACCCGCCCGGCCAAGGGTGATGATGTAGGCGTCCGCCGCGGCGGGCTGGGCGCGCAACGCCAACCCGCCGTCCGGGTGGACCGACACGGCGACGCCGGGGCGGTCGATGGCCAGGTCCAGCGCCCGGTCATCGTCGCTGGTCGCCAGCCGGTGGGACGGGTCGGGCGCTTGGGCGCGCAGCTGGCTGATCGAACCGTGATAGACGACCCGGCCGGTACGCATGATCGTGACGTTGTCGCAGATCTCCTCGACCTCGTCCATGTTGTGGCTGCTCAGCAACACGGTCAGCCCACCCGCGGCAAGCCGTTTGACCAGGGCGCGCATGTCGCGGATACCGGCCGGATCCAGCCCGTTGGCCGGCTCGTCGAGGACGAGCAGCCGCGGGTCGCGCAGCAGGGACGCGGCCACCCCGAGCCGCTGACGCATCCCGAACGAGTAGCCACCGACCTTGTCCCCGGCCCGGCCGGCAAGGTCGACCAGGGTGAGGACCTCGTCGATCCGGCTGTCGGCGCCACCGCCGTCGAGCCCGGCCAGCAACGCCAGGTTCCGCCGTCCCGACAGGTAGGGGTAGAACCGCGGGCTTTCGATGAACCCCGCAACCCCGTCCAACATCGCCGGGCCAGCCTGCGCCCAGCTGCGGCCGAACAGCCGCAGCTCCCCGGCGTCCGGGCGGATCAGCCCGAACAGCATCCGCAGGAACGTCGTCTTGCCCGCCCCGTTCGGGCCGAGGATGCCGTACACCTCCCCGACGTCCACCTGTAGATCAACATGATCCACCGCGGTGAGGCCGCCGAACCGTTTGACCAGACCGGTGGCCTCCACCGCCGGTACGCCAGCCGCCATACGCCCTCCTTCGAGTATCTACTACTCATCGAATAGTAGATTGCCGCGTGAAGGTGGCACGCGGCAAGTCCGATCGCGAGAACCTGGGGCCCCTCGGGAAGCGAGTCGACGGCCGGCTCCCCCACGACGACGGCCGGCACGGCGGGCTGAGTGTGCTAACGACCCACCAGCTCGTACTATCAGCTTGATAGTAGTGAGGAACGGAGAGGCAGTTGGCGAAGAGGCGGGAGCCGGGGGCGCTTGAACGTGAGGTGCTCGCCGCGATCGCGGCGGCCGGCCGGCCGCTCACCCCGGCCGAGACACTCGCCGAACTCGGCGAACCACTGGCCTACACCACCGTGATGACCACCCTCGCCCGCCTGCACGACAAAGGTGCCCTCACCCGGCAGCCGGCGGGCCGCTCCTACACCTACGCGCTGGCCGCCGGCCCGGACACCCTCGACGCCGCCCTCACCGCCCGACAGATGACCCGCCTGCTCGGCGCCGGCGCCAACCGGGCCGAAGCGCTGGCCCGCTTCGTCGCGGACCTGCGTCCGGAAGACGAACAGCTCCTCGCCGACATCCTCGCCAGCCACCACACCCACGCCGGCTCGGACGACAGGCAGCGGTGATGACGGCCGTCGCGCTGATCCCGTTCGTCACCAGCCTGCTGCTGACCGTCAGCGGCGGCCGGCTCGGCCGGCGGCTGCCGCCCGCCGCCGCCACCCGGCTGCTGACCACCGCCTGCCTGGTGACCGCCCTGGCCACCGGCTTCATCCTGGCGGTCGCGGCCTTCACCCTGCTCGCCCCGCTGCCCCCGCTCACCGCGGTCGGGCACTGGTCAGCCGCTGTTGTCCGCGGCCACGACCCGCTGCCCGCCACGGCCGGGCTGCTGCCGGCGTTCACCGTCGCCGGGCTGGCCGCCAGCGCCGCCCGCCGCGCCGTCCTCGTCGGCCAGGACCTCGCCGCAGCCGAATTCACCTGCCGGCGGCTGGGCCCCGCCCCCACCGGCCTCGTCATCATCGACGACGACCATCCCGACGCCTACACCCTGCCCGGGCTCACCGGCCGGATCGTGGTCTCCACGGCGATGCTGCGCGCGCTGCCCGCCGACGAACGCCGGGTGCTGCTCGCCCACGAACACTCCCACCTGCGCCACCGCCACCACGCCTACACCCAGCTCGCCAGCCTCGCCGCCGCCGCCAACCCGCTGCTGCGGACACCCGCCGCCGCCGTGCGCCTCGCCGTCGAACGCTGGGCCGACGAAGACGCCGCCACTATCGCCGACGATCGAGCTGTGGTCGCCCGAGCCCTGGCCCGAGCCGGCCTCGCCCGCACCAGCACACTGACCACTCCGACCGTGGCGCTCGGCGCCGTGCACACCGACCTCGCCCACCGAGCACGCGCGCTGCTGGGCCCGCCCCCGAAACCGCGGCCAGCCCTGACCATTGCCCTCGCCGCACTCGTCCTGGTCACCGCAGCCGCCGCGGCCGACACCGCCCATACAACCGAAGGCCGGTTTGAACGCGCGCAGGCAACCTATGCGCACCGATCCTGACCGGTCGCCAGACAGCCCGCGACATCCTGCTCGCCGCTCGCCACCAGCCCGACAAAAACCCCGACTCTTGGCCCCGCCCATCCCCCACGCAC
>NZ_CAKJTL010000161.1:3842-22383 GCF_917627385.1 Protofrankia sp. CiT1 | reverse complement strand
CATCCCCCACGCACCGATGAAACACCGTAGAAAAAGGAGAAATCGATACAAAACCACCCTGTCAACGACCAGCACACCAATCGATCCGCGCAGGTCGCCCGAGACCGCTCGCCGATCTACCTTCAGTCGATATCGGCTGGACGGAACCGCGGCCGTACCTGCTGGGGAAGGGCCGGGTCCTGCGGATCGATGTTTCTGATGGCTCCGTCGTCGACACCGCCGCGCTGGATGTCACCGCGCGTCACCGTCAGGTAGCCGATCAGGGTAACGATCACAACGAAAGCGGTGAGGGCGACCAGGCCGTCACCGAGGCCCACACCGGACCTTTTCGCCGGCTTGCCGAGCCAGTCGGCGAACGAGGCACCCAGCGGCCGGGTCACTACGTAGGCGAACCAGAAGGCGACGACCTCGTTCAGCCCGAACCGCCACCAGGCGACCACCGGCACCAAAATGATCACTGCGAACAGGATGCCTGAGGGCAGATAGCCAAAGCGCAAGGAGTCCGCGGTGAGATCGCCGGCGGCGGTGCCCAGCGCGAAGGTCGCGAGCACGGTCAGCCAGTAGTAGGTCTCCCGGCGGCGGGTCACGATGCTGTGGATCGACAGCGTTCCCTCACTGCGGTGCCACGTGTAGAAGACAGCCGCGAGGACCACAAGATAGAGGACCGTCGAACCGATGTGGCCGATGGGTGGCCCGTCGGCGACCATGGTGCCGAAGACCGCGACCATCATCACCGCGAACCAGTAGACGGGAGCGGAGTAACGGCGGACCCGGAACTGCAGCCAGAGCGCGAACGTGAAGCCGAGGAGGCCGATCGTGCCCGCGAGCACCAGGTCGACGTGCGCAAGGTAGTCCGAGGCCGCCTCGCCCATACCCGTCGTCAGAATTTTGACAACCCAGAACAATGCTGTGATCTCCGGAACCTTGGGAGCGAGGGGCTCGCGGCTGCGGGTCTGGTTGTCCGGCAAAGAAGGCATCGATGTCTTTCTGGATGGGCGGCGGGAGCATTTCAGGCAGCCAACATGGCTGCTACAAACTACTACAGGCAGGGTAGGTTGAGGATGTGACAACCCGATCGGATGACGGGCCGCGGCGCCGGCCCGGACAGCTGGAAGCTGAGGTGCTGGCGGTGTTGTGGGCCGCCGAGAGGGCGATGTCGCCAGGTGAGGTACAGACCGTCATCAGCGGGAGCCTGGCCTACACGACGGTGATGACCATCCTCAACCGGCTGCACGCCAAAGGCGTGGTGACCCGGACAGCGGACGGGCGCACGTTCGTCTACCAGCCTGCGCAGAGCACGGCCGAGTTCACCGCCCAGCGGATGCGTGGGCTGCTGGAACAGGTCGACGATCTAGCCGGGGTGCTGGCCCGGTTCGTCGACACGCTGAACCCCGGCGAGGAGCAGGTGCTGCGCGATCTGCTCGACCGGCCCCGGCCGGAGAGCTGACCGGTGCGGCTGGCTATCTGCCTGGCCGGCGCGGCAGCGCTCGTGCTGCTGGCGGCCGCCCGGCCGGCGGCCCGGCGCCTGCCGCCCCCGCGAGCGGCGCTCCTGCTGGCCGCCGCCGCCCTCGGCACCGCGGCGGTGTGGATCGTGGTCGTCGGTCTGCTGACGCTCCTGCTGGTCGGGCAGGTGCCACCGGTCGCGGCGCTCGGCCGCTGGTCGGCCAGCCTGGTCGGCGCCGGCGACCCGGTACCACCGGCGGCTTCGGTTGCGGCGTGGGTCGCCGTCGCGGTGGGAGTGGCCGGGTGCGGCACGCTGGCATGGCAGCTGGCCGTCGAGGCACGCCGCTGGCTTCCCGCCTACCGGCACGCCGCATGCGCCGGGACGCTCGTCGTCATTGATGATCCGACCCCCGCCGCGGTGGCGGTGCCCGGTTGGCCGGGACGGATCGTGGTCAGTTCCGGGATGCTCAAGGCGTTGCCCCCTGCCGAACAGCGGGTGCTGCTGGCCCACGAACGCTGCCACCTCGACCATGCGCACTGGCTCTTCCGGTTCGCGGTGCGGCTGGCCGCCGCGACCTGCCCGCTGACCCGGCCGCTGGTGGCTGCCTGCGACCAGGCTCTGGAGCGGTGGGCGGACGAGACGGCCGCTGCCGCGACCGGCGATCGACGGCTGACCGCGCAGGCCGTCGCCCGTGCTGCCCTCGCCCGGCACGACAGCGCCCTCACCGCGGCGGGTTTCACCGATGGGCAGGTCTCCGCCCGGATCGAGGCGTTACTGGCACCGCCGCCCCGAGGACGCTGGGCCCCCGCCGTCGTACCGCTGCTCCTGCTGACCATGGCCGCCGCATGCGCGTTGAAAGCCGGACATGATGTCAACGAGCTGTTCGAAGCCGCCGAAAACGCGATCCGTTCCTGATCGGAACAAGCAGGGTGGCTCCGTCCTCCGCCTCGCGATGCGCGCACCCCAGCCCTATTCCTTGATCCACGCCCCTGTTGCCGTGCGCTCTTGCGCCGGCGTCGCCGTATGCATACTGGCGGCTGTGGAGGGATCGCGGGTGCTGATCGTGGAGGACGACCCGGCGTTGCGCGGCGTCCTTGCTCGCGGCCTGCGTGAACAGGGCGCGGTCGTGACCGCGGTGGCCGACGGGTCGTCCGCCCTGTCGCGGTTCGCCGACGACAGCGGTTTCGACGTGGTCGTGATGGACGTGGGCCTGCCGGATTCTGACGGCCGGGATGTGTGTCAGGCCCTGCGCGCGCGTGGTGTGCACGTCCCGGTACTGTTCCTCACCGCGAGGGGGAATATCACCGACCTTGTTTCGGGTTTCGCGGCCGGCGGCGATGAGTACGTCGCGAAGCCGTTCCACTTTGCTGAGCTCGTGGCCCGGTTGGGGAGCCTGCTGAGACGGGCCAGGCCCGCGCCCGTCTCGGTGTCCGGCGGTCTGCGTCTGGACCCGCGCGGCCATGTACTGGCCGGCGCGACCACGAACGTGCGTCTGACCCCGACGGAGTACCGAGTCCTTGCCCGGTTGATGGCGTCGCCCAGCGAGGTGGTGAGGCGGCGGGAGCTGGTGGACGCGGGCTGGCCCACCGGGGCGATCGTCTACGACAACACCCTGGATCAGTATGTCGCGAAGCTTCGCCGCAAGTTGGCGCTGGTGGACGATTCGCGGGCAATCACGACTGTCCATGGTGTCGGGTACCAGTTCACGTGAGAGGGCCTTCGACGCTGCGGGGCCGGATCGCGGTGGTGGCGGTCGTGACCACCGCGGGCTGGCTCACGGCGCTGACCGTGGCGTTCAATGCCGCGCTCAGCGCGCAGCTGCGGCAGCAGGCCGACACTGTGCTGCGGACACGGGCAGAGGCTGTCGCCAGCACCGTCGAGGTCTTCACCGGCGGTGTGGTCTCCATCCGTGACGTAGGCGATGACAGCGCGATCGATACCGGAACGTGGATCTTCGCGGGTGGCCGGGCGGTGGAGGAGCCACCCGGCGGGGCCACGTTACTGGGCCAGGCCAGCGCCCTGACCGGCATGGGCGAACGGACAGTGACGACGGGTGGCGCCTCTCCGGTCCGGTTGTTCGCGCTGCCGGTGACATTGCAGGGCCGGCAGGCGGCCACCGTCGTCGTCAGCCTGTCGCTGGCCCCCTACCGGCAGACCGAGAAGATCGCCGTCGTCGGCAGCCTGCTGCTGGCTCTGCTCCTGCTCGTCGGCGTATACCTGGTGATACGGGTCAGCACTGACCGTGCGTTGCGCCCGGTCGAGGAGATGACCGAGCAGGCAGGCCGGTGGAGCGCGGATGCCTCCGACCACCGGTTCGGAGCCGCGCCCAGACCGGCCGAACTCGCCCGGCTCGCCGCGACGCTCGACAGTCTCCTGGACCGAGTCAGCGCGGTTCTGCGCCACGAGCAGGCGTTCAGCGATCACCTGTCACATGAACTGCGTACCCCGCTGGCCGCCATGGTCGCCGAGATCAGCCTGCTGCAGAGCCGGCCACGCGAAGTGGCCGAGTTCGACCGGGCACTGCCCCCGATCGCCGACGCGGCGAACCGGATGACGGTCATCCTCGACACCCTCATGGCCGCCGCCCGCACAGGCGTTGGTGGACTGCCCGACCGGTGCGACGTCGGCGAGGTGGTGCAAGGACTTGCCAGGCGGTGGAGCGCCCCGCCGGAACTGGTGATGTCGGTGCCCGCCAGCACGCTTGCGGGGGTGGATGCCGGCCTGCTCGAGCGGATGCTGTCGCCGGTGCTGGACAACGCCCGCCGCTACGCACACACCCAGGTGCACGTGGTGGCACGGGTCGTCGCCGGCCAGCTCCGCATCGACATCCGTGACGACGGGCCCGGGCTTGGCGCCGACACGGCGGCGCACCTGTTCGAGCCGGGCTGGCGCGCGGACCCGCACGACGGCCACGACGGGGCGGGGCTTGGACTGGCGCTGGTCCACCGCCTCGCAGCCGCTGCCGGCGGGAGCGTACGGGCTTTCGACAGCGGGCCCGGCGCGGCTGTTGAACTGTCGCTGCCCGGAGCGTGACACGCCTCTGACGCCGATGTGGTCAGGATTTGTTCAGGCCTGCTGAGCCACCGTGGCAGCATGACGACTCCTACGCGCCTCGCCGTGAACGACGACAGTTCCCCGGCATCGTTGCGAGGCCGGCAGATGCTCAGCAAAGTCCCAGAAGTCACCATCTACTTCTGGATCATCAAAGTGCTCTGTACGACAGTTGGTGAATCGGCCGCCGACTTCCTCAACGTCAACCTGAACCTTGGCCTGACGGGTACATCCGTCGTCACCGGCGTCCTGCTCGCCGTCGCGCTGATCTTCCAGTTCAGAACGCACCGCTACATACCGGGCATATACTGGCTGACGGTGGCGCTCGTAAGCGTCTTCGGCACACTGGTGACCGATAACCTCACAGACAGCGTCGGCGTGCCGCTCGAAACAAGCACCCTGATCTTCGGCGCCCTTCTCGGTCTCTCCTTCCTCGCATGGTATCTGACCGAGAAGACACTCTCCATTCATTCCATCTTCACCAGACGACGAGAAGCATTCTACTGGCTTACGGTTCTCGTCACCTTCGCGCTCGGTACGGCAACCGGCGATCTCATGGCCGAGGTGCTCGGGATCGGCTACCTGATGACAGGAATCATCATGGTATCACTGATCGCCATCATGGCGATTGGGTGGCGATTCGGGCTCAACCCGATTCTTTCCTTCTGGATCATCTACATCATGACCCGCCCGCTTGGAGCGTCGATCGGTGACTACCTCTCCCAGTCACCAGGCGAGGGTGGCCTGGGCCTGGGTGCGACGGTGACGAGCTTCATTTTTTCGGCCGGCATTCTCGGCATCGTCATTTATTTCTCGGTGACGAAAGCCGATGTCATCCCGAGTGCGTCTGCTGTTGATACTGACGAGACCGTGCGACGAGGAGGACCGTGGCAAACGGTCATCGTCGTGGCACTTGTTCTTGCTACCGCAGGGACGGGATACTTCCTGCGCAAGTCCTCCCTTCAAGCAGACACGTCAGACTCGGCTCCCGTCACGCAGCCGACCCCCTTCGAGGGCCAGCCAACGCAGCCTGCCTCCTTCGGGAACCAAATAGTACAGCCGGTCCCCAGCAGGGGCCAGACAGCACAGTCCTCGCCCCTCGGCGACCTCTCGAAGTTCCGAAAAATCACACAGGACACGCTGGATCTCCTGAACGCCGGCAACCAGTCTGGCGCCACGGCCCGCATCACTGATCTCGAAACCGAATGGGACAAAGGCGAAGCGCGCCTAAAACCGAAGGACAAAGCCACCTGGACCAAGATCGATGGAAAAATCGATACGGTGCTGCGCGCACTCCGAGCGACGAGTCCCAACGCGGACGGCGAGAGGACCGCGCTAACCGCGTTGCTCACCGCGCTCGGCCCCGAATGACCATGAACCTTTCCGTACAGCGATTCGTCGCGGTAGGTAGCTGACTGTCTGATAGATCGGGCGAAGCGCCACCTCCGCCCCCGGCTTAGTGGTCGGCGCGGAACAGGTTCCCAGAGCGTGTTTGAGATCGGGCTTTCGATCAGTGAGCCGGAATGACGATCTCAAACGCGCTCTCAGGGCTGGGCGAGCCGGTAGCGCCTGTACGGGCTGTGCAGCGGCGCGGTGGCTTCGACCTGGCCGCCCGAGAGGAGGGTGCCGAGCGTTTTCGCAACCGCGGTCCGGCTCGCGCCCGTCGTCGCCTGCAGCTCCTCCCGGCTGGCTGAATCGGTGCCGGCGAGGGCTACGAGGATGCGGTCCGCGAGGCCGGTGCCCGGCCGGCCCAGCCGCGTTGTCGCCGCCTGGCTGGCCACCGTCCCGAGCAGGCCTGAGGCGAGCCGGAACGCGCCGTCCTCCCGGGCCCGACGTGGGACCAGAATTCCGAGGTCGCGCAGATGGCCCAGCTCACGCCGCGCATCCGCGGTGCTCAGAGCCAACCTGCGCAGCAGGGCCACGTCTATGTCGTAGCCCGCCTTCGCGAGCGCGAGTGCGCCGAGCTGCGCTTCCGAAAGTTTCTCGCCCCGGCCGAGCCGTGCTGCCCAGGCGCGCAGCTCGGGGGTGACGGGAGAGGTCCGCGGAATGGTCACGCGGAAGTAGTCGAGGCTGTCGCTGAACAGCGGGACCAGCCCGGTGTCGTGCCGGACCTGACTGATCATCGCACCGACGCCCGAACCGCGGTTCTCGGCCACCGGACGTCCGGTGAGCGGGTCGCCGGTCTCCTGCAGCAGGGCTGCGAGGCGGGCGTTGCGGGATGATGAGGTGCTGGCCTCCCCCAGCGTCTCCAGCCGGACGTTGCCGAACAGCCCACCGGGACTGGTGACGGTGAACCGGTCGGGAAACAGCTCCACCTGCACCTGGGTGCCGCGGGCCTGCGGGCTGTAGTCGCGGTGCATAAGCGCGTTGACGACGACTTCCCGGATCACCTCAGGCGCGATCTCCCAGATGTCCTCACGCCCGGCACCGACGATCCGGCTGGCCCGGCGGAGGTTGCGCTGCACCGCCAGCATCGCGTCGGCCACCATCGTCGGGGCGTTCCCGCCGACCGCGGCACTGTCCAGGAACCGAACCCCCCCCGGCCCCGGCCGGCTGCCGTCCTCATGCGGGTAGACCGCCACCGACACCATCAGCTGCGGGAAGAACCGCTGGGGATACCTGCCGACGCTGAGCAACCCCGCGAGCGACGGCACGAGCAATCCATTGTGCGCCACGAGAACGCCCAGCGAAACGAGCGCGTCAGGCTCACTCAACCCGGCGAACGCCCGCGGCGAATTACGGCTCGCGACCTCAACCAGACGCAGGACCGCACCCCGGTCCAGATCGTCAACCGTCGCTTCCGGAACCGGTTCCTCGTCCCAGCGGGGCTGCCCGGGGTTCTCCCGCAGCCGGTCGATCTCGTACGGCGTCAGCCGCTGATCCCCGTCACCGATCCGGGTGAACGCGCCGTTGTAGAGGCCCCTGGCGGTGACGTAACAGGGTCGCTGCGCCGGTGGCAGCGGGTCGATGTCGGTGACCACCAGGACAGCGCCCTCGAATGGCACGAGCTCCACGCTCGGCGCCAGCGGCGGCGTGATCTTTCCGCGGGCAACCGCGACCACCTCGTCCCGCAGCGCCGTCGGATCGCCGAGGTCGACAGGGCTGAATCCGGCGCACTCATCGAGCCCGAGGATGAGCAGACCGCCCCGGGAGTTGGCGAACGCGGACATCGTCTCGGCCACGCTCCGCGGCAGGCCCCCCGCGGCCCGCTTGACCTCGACGTCCTCCAACTCGCCACCGGCCGACCGCAGCCGCCTGACAATCGCGTCCAGCTCCACCGCTGCCTCCCCCCGGCCCACCAGACTTGCTCACCTACTTGCTTGCCAAGTTACCACTTCAGCAAGTAGAGCGGCGAGCTACCCGGCTCCAGGACAGGCATCGGGGTGTCCGGGTAAGAGCGCCCGGCAATAGGGGCGTGGATCAAGGAGCGGGGCTGGGGTGCGTACATCGCAAGGCGGCGGAGGGAATCACCCTGGTGTTGGGTGGCGACCGACGAGCCGGGGTACCCGTGCATCGCGCAGCGATGGATGGGGAGCGATGCGGTGAGGTGCGTGCCCCAGCCCCGCGACGCCGCGTCCCCTATTGCCGGTCGCTCTAAATAAAATCCGATCTGTCTGTTTTCTACGGAACGCGATCTCGATGCCGGGATGGGCCCGGAGGCCACGCCATCGCCAGCGGATTTCGTCAGGCGAGGGCTGCGACGGTGGCTTCGGTCAGCGCGTGTTCCTACAGCGTGTTCCTACAGCGTGTTTCGGAAGTCGTTGTTCGATCAGGGAGCCGACCTGCCGCACGAGCCGCCTGGCCGGGATCGTGGTGATGCTGTCACAGCTGACCGCGCTGTCGTGGTCGGGGCCGTTCCGCGCCCCCACGGGTACTTCGATGGACAGGCCTCGAGCCGTCGAGGTGATCATATAAGATCGTCTATTGTCGGCATAAATTTACCCAACAAGATGTATGCACTTGTCCAGAATCATGGTGATTCGATGCGGCAACCCGACGAAGTACTACTGGGATGGTTGCCGGGTCGGGATCCGATGGCTGAAGAACAGCGCGATCAACGCGATGGCGGCCAGTAGAGACAATGATGTGCGCAGTCCGTCAATGCGGGCGGTCACGTTCTGCTCGACGATCGCTCCGGCCGTGTGTGGAGGCACCCCAGCCCTGTTGAGCGCGGTCTTCAGGTCCTCGTCGGAAATAAACGGGATGCCGCCAGCCAGCTCCACCTGCGCCTTCGAAGAAAGATCCGCGGGGACGGCGGGGTTGTGCTGGACACCACTGAGGAACGACGCGGTCAGCGAAGAGATGAGCACCGCGCCGCTCAGTGCGGTTCCGATCGAGGCACCAAGGTTCGTGACAGTATTCTGTACCCCACCGACTTCACCGCTGTGTTCGTCGGGCACCGACGACACGGTAACGCTCCCGAGCTGTGATGCCAGGGCGCCAATACCGAGGCCCGCGAGCAACATCGGCCAGGTCACGATTTCGGCTCCGGCACCCGCGTCGAGCGCGGCTACCATGATTACGATACCGGCAAACAGCGCGAGAAAGCCGGCCTGGACAACGCGGCGCGGCGACGCGTCCGGGAAAATCTTGGGAATGCCCACGGCGGCCAGCAACAGGGTGCTGGACAGGGGCAGCAACCGGATACCGGTCGCGACCGCTGAAAGCCCGAGCACCACTGACAGGAACAACGGCACGGCGAAGAAGAGGCCAGCTTGCAGAAAGTACTGGAAAAAGAACGAGATGAGCCCGCCCCGCAGGATCCGATTCCGCAACATCGCCGGATCAATGAGCACGGCGTCGCCGCGGGCGAGACGGTGGGTCTGCCACCATAGGAAGAGCCGCAGCACAATCCCGCCCGCGAGTATCAGCCAGCTGACCGGCGACAGTCCAAGCCAGCTGGGAGCACCCGTCTTGGGCTGGACAAAGCCCCAGCTCCCCGAACGGAGAATGCCGTACACGACGAGCCCGAGCCCGAGTGCCGACAACACGGTGCCCACCAGGTCGAGCCGCGTGCCCACCGTGGGCGGGGTGTCGGCCATCTGACGGGTGAGGATCAGGATGACGAACACGACGAGAACCTCACCGGCGAACACCCATCGCCAGGACAGATAGGTAGTGAGCAGCCCACCGATGAGGGGGCCCGCCGCCACCGCGATCGCGCCGGCCGAGGCGACGAGCCCATACGCGCGCGGGCGTTGGTCGCGGGTGAAGTTCGACGCGATCAGGGCTACGATCGCCGGCATGATCAACGCTGCCCCGACACCTTCGAGAAAGGACCACCCGAACATCAGCGTGGCAAGGTTCCCGGCAAGCGCGGTAATGAATGATCCACATCCATAAATGACGCACCCGATGACAAAAGCGCGTTTTCGGCCGAGAATCTGGCCGAGCCTACCTCCTGTGATCATAAATGCGGCCATCACCAGCGTGTAAAAGGTGACGGCTGTCTGGATGCCGGTAACGGTCGTGCCGACATCCTTGGCGACGGTCGCGATCGACACATTCATGACCGAGCTGTCGAGCGTCATGAGAAACTGCCCTGACGCAAGCGTCAGCAGGACGATTCCGGCTCCGCTTATTTCCTTGCCAGCGCGCCGGCCCGCTTCCTTTTTTTGATCTTGGCCCATGTGTCGACCCATCCCAGGAGGGAAACCTGGTACGCACCATCGCGGCCGGCCAGACCGCCGCGCTTCCCCCCTCCCGGGGGATTTTTTGCGGACCGAAGACGGCCGACGGATGACAATGATCACATCGACACCGCGCGCCAACGACGCAGCCCCGCTCAAGGCTCGACAAGAGGATCCCGATCCTCTCATTATAAAAATATAATTTATCTAAAAATGAAAAATAATTATACAAACTTCCTTTTAATAATTACGCCCTGTAACGAAAATCCTCCGATGGGCACACACCCATCCGCGCCGCCACGAGCGCCCGGCAACTGGAAGATGATCAATGGACGGAGGCGGGGTGCGTACATCGCGAAGCGCTGCCCCACCCCGCGATGTCGCTCCCCTCATTGCCGGCAGCTCCCCGTTCCAGCCAGCCAACCAGCGCATTTACGGATGATCAAATCATATACTTCCGTGGCTGCGGCCAGCATGCTACTCTTCCCTCCGCGCGCTTCTTCCGATCAGCAAGAGCGGTCGGCTCCGGCCGGCCGCACTGACGCGGTTCCACGGGGGATCTAGCACGGTCAGCTCCGCTGGCTCTCACCGACCGGATTGTTTGCTGTTCATCAGGTTTTGTACTGCTCATCCGACGCGGAGAGGTACGATCGCGCGCACTTTTCCCTAGGCCAGCCGGACCCGCGGTACCGGATTCCCGACGGCGCCCACCAACGTCGATCTTTCCAGTACTCCGCTCCGCTACGTTCTCACCGGAAGACCCCCAGCCGCACTTTCCGACCATCCCCCTGACTCCAAAAACGCTTCTTTCCCGGCGCCTGATTGCCGCTTTCCTCATGCGGTCATTTCGCTGACCAGCTGACCAGCTGATATCAGGACCGCCGACCGCGACAACACGGGGCAGCTTACTTATTCGTAGCATCAAACCACGCCCCAGATTCCACCCGAGGAATGATTATGGAAGCAGAGCCGACGCTCACCAGGTTGGATGCGTTCACTCCGCCGGCGCGGGAATTCTTTCTCCCTGAGCTGCCGCGTTCCCTCCCGTTCGCCTACCACCCGAAAGCCGCCCAGATCGAATTTGCCTCGAACGGCTGGGTACGGACGCAGCTCGGCGCGTGCTTCGCGACCGAGGAGGACCTGCTGGCCTTCCTGCGCCAGCGAAACGGGATCTATGGTCCTCTCACTGTTCCGAACGCTGACGAGCAACGAGCTCGCGACATCGCGGACTGGTACCAATACGTGACGGTGATTGACAGCTTCGTCTCGGACCGATCAGCCCTCGGCGCCAGTGACGGCAAGGCCCGGGATGTCTTCGCCACCATCATCGCGGACTTCCGCGGCGACGGCGATCCGGCCAACGACCTCCCCTACAGCCGCGCGGCCAAAGACCTCTGGAAACGGATCAGCCCCAACCTCAGCCCGGCCCAGGTGTCCAGGTTCGCCGCGAGCCTGGAGGCCTTCCTACGCGGATGCGCCACCGAGATCCACTCTAAGATCACAAAAAACGTACCGGACTACGAAGCCTGCCTGGCAGTCCGGATGGACAGCTTCGGCTGCGACTTCATCGAACTGCTGACCGAGTACGGCGCGGCCGTGGACATGAGCGACGTTCTCCCGCAGCTCACCGAAGTCCACCAGCACTGCCGACGACAAATGATCATAATAAACGATCTGCTGTCATGGCGTAAGGAACGCGCCCAGGACGACACGATGACCGTCGTACGGGTCCTAACCGAACGAGACGGGCTCAGCCTGCAAGACGCTGTCAACCGGCTCTGCGCACTCGTCGAGCACCATGAGAAGGCCTACATCGAGGCTCGCGACGATCTGCTGTCCGGTCCGCTCGGTACACGCGGTGACGTACGCACCTACCTCACCGCGGTAGACCACCTGATGGGCGGCAGCCAGGAGTTCGAGTACCTGACCCCGCGCTACTTCGGTGACGGCTCGGCATGGGACGGCTCGACCTCAGGATGGGTAGACCTCCACGCCTCCGTGACACGCTTCCGATCACAGCCCTGGCCGGTCGGGACGGTCGAGACGCCAGCCACCGCGATCACCGCCGCCACCGGGACCAGCACCGCGCCCGGATGCCCGGTCCCGCACAGAACGGTGACCGCAGCCTCGGAGGCCGCAGCCTCGGAGGCCGACACATCCGGCGGCGCTCCCGACCGGGTGGCCACGCCGTCCCCCCGCAAAGACGGGACCGACCGTGCCTATTCCGTCGCGGCCGCCCCGGGCGGCATCCCGGTGATCGGCCACGCCCTCCAGCTGTGGCGGTCGCCGTTGCGGTTCCTGTCCTCGCTACCCGCCCAAGGAGACCTCGTCCGGATCAAAATCGGGCCGCGCGAGGCCTATCTGGCCTGCCACCCCGAGCTGGTCACGCAGGTCCTGATGGACACACGCACCTTCGACAAGGGCGGGCCACTGTTCGACAAGGTGCGGCTGCTCGTGGGCAACGGGCTCGTCAGCTCGATGTGGGAAGACCACCGCCAGCAGCGGCGGATGCTCCAGCCGGCGTTCCACCCGTCCCGGCTGCCCGGCTACACCAGGCTGATGCGGGAAGAGATTGACGATCTCCTGAGCTCCTGGACGGACAACCAGCTGTTTGACATCAACGACGCGATGCACGCCCTGACCCTACGGATCACCGCCCGTACCATGTTCGCGACGACGGTGAGTGACCGTCCCATCATTCCCGAGATCGCCCACTACATGCCGATCATCATGCGGGGCGTCTACAAGCGGACGGTCGCACCGATCGGCTGGCAAGAGAAGATCCCCACCCCGGATAACCGCCGGTTCAACCAGGCACGGGCCCGGATGCACACGATTATCGAAGAGACGATCGAGATTCAGCGCCGCACCAGCACCGACCGCGGCGACCTGCTGTCGATCCTCGTAGCCGCCCGCGACGAGGAGAGCCAGCACCGGCTGACCGACGAGGAGATCTACGACCAGATCATGACCCTGCTCATCGGCGGGACGGAGACCACCGGCAACACCATGGTCTGGGCCTTTCACGTCCTTGCCGAGCACCCGCGGGTCGAAGCCCGGCTGCACGCCGAACTCGACGAAGTACTCGGTGGCCGGCCACCGACGTTCGACGACCTGCCACGGCTGGACTACACCTGGCGGGTTCTGTGCGAGACCCTGCGGATGTATCCACCAGCCTGGTTACTCACCCGCACGACCACCCGGGAGACCGAGCTGGCTGGACAGCGGCTGGCCGCGGGCACCATCGTGATGTACAGCCCGTACGTGATGGGGCACAACCCCTCCTTGTTCACCGACCCGGAACGCTTCGACCCGGACCGCTGGCTGCCCGAACACGCCAAGAACTTCCCGCGCGGCGCGATGGTGCCCTTCAGCGCGGGAAGTCGCAAGTGCATCGGTGACACCTTCAGCCGTGCCGAGACGACGCTCGCGATCGCCACGATCGCCGCCCGCTGGCGGTTATGCCCCGCGCCCGGCGCCAAGCCGCACACCGCCGTCCCGAAAGCGTCACTGGGCACCGGACCGTACCTGATGATCCTGAAACCCCGTCCGGCCACGACCACCGGCACAGGCCCCGTGCCAAGCGACGCCAGCTGATCCGCCAGCCCGGCAGCCGGCCTGCCGGGCGGACCGTTCCGTGCCCTGCGGAAAAGAGAGCCCATGTCATGGGTGGCTCCCCGTGCCACCGCGCGATGCACGCACTCCAGCCCCGCTCCTTCCGCTGTAGTGACAGCATGACGGAAAGATGACAAGAAGGCATGGCACTGTCGCGGCTGCTATGCGCAGACGGCTCCATCAATAACTCACCGTCGCAGAAAATAACTCACCGCGAATTCGGTCAGCCTTCCGGAAGACAGACGTGGATGCGCTGGCTATCGTGCGTCTGTGACGACTTTGCGGATATCGGATGTGGCCGGCCTGTTGGGCGTCAGCGATGACACAGTGCGTCGCTGGGCGGACGCGGGCAGATTGCCAGTAATCCGTGACGACAGCGGTCGGCAGGCTGTCGAGGGCGCGGCGCTGGCGCAGTTCAGCAAGGAGCTCGCGGCCTCAGCTGACCGGCCGCTGGCGGGAGACGCCGCAGTGGTCGGTGAGTCAGCCCGCAACCGCTTCCCCGGCATCGTTACCCGGGTCGTCCGTGACGGGGTGATGGCGCAGGTCGAGATCCAGGCCGGTCCACACCGGATCGTGTCGTTGATGAGCCGGGAGTCCGCCGACGATCTCGGCCTGGAGCCAGGCGTGATCGCGGTGGCCTCGGTGAAGTCGACCAACGTGGTGATGGAACTTCCTCAGCAGCGCCGTTGAGCCATTCCACGCCGGGGCCGTCGGCACCGGCGGACGTTTTCGTGTTGAGGGGGACGCGTGAGAACGCGATCGAAATTCTGGGCGCTGTGCGCCCTGGCGACTGCTGTCCTGGTCGGATGCGGATCGAACACGACCGGATCCAGTGCCGCGTCGACGGTGCCATCGGCGCCGCCAGCCACGACGGCGCCGGTGACCGGGACGGTTACGGTGTTCGCGGCCGCGTCGTTGACGGAGTCGTTCACCGAGATCGGGAAGCAGTTCGAGGCGGCGCATCCCGGGACGACCGTGAAGTTCAACTTCGGGGCGAGCTCGACGCTGGCGACCCAGCTCACCCAGGCCGCGCCCGCGGACGTGTTCGCCTCGGCGAGTCCAACAAACATGGCCACTGTCGTCGACGCCGGGTCGGCAACCAAGCCGACGACGTTCGCGAAGAACACGATGGAGATCGTCACCCCGCCGAACAACCCAGCGAACATCGCTTCAGTCGCGGACCTGGCAAAGCCGGGAGTGAAGGTGGCACTGTGCCAGGCCCAGGTCCCCTGCGGGGCGGTCGCGGCCAAGGTCCTGTCCAACGCGGGCGTCAGCGTGACGCCAAAGACCTATGGCCCGGACGTGAAGGCGGTGCTGACCACCGTTGAACTCGGCGAGGTCGACGCCGGCATGGTGTATGTCACCGACGCGCAGGCCGCTGCGGCGAAGATCAAGGGGATCCCGATCCCCGCGAATCAGAACGCCTCCACGGCCTATCCGATCGCGGCTTTGACGAAGGCGCCGAACCCCACCGCCGCGGCGGCGTTCGTCGCGTTCGTCCTGTCGAGCAGCGGGCAGGCGGTGCTGGCCAAGGCCGGGTTCTCGCCCGGTTCGTGAGTCAGTTCCCGGTTGTGGGCCGCGGAAGAGCCGGCCGGAGCAGGGACGGACGGGTGCCGGTTCCGCTGGCGGTCGCGGGCGGGGCCGCGACCGGGTTTCTCCTGCTCCCGCTGGCCGCTCTGCTGGTGCGGGCACCGTGGCGCAACCTGCCCGCGCTGCTGGCCACACCGGCGGTGGGAGAGGCGCTGCGGCTGTCGCTGCTGACCACGACCATCGCGACCGCGTTGTCGCTGCTGGCCGGGGTGCCGCTGGCCTGGCTGCTGGCCCGGTCGAGCTTTCCCGGCCGGAGGTTGTTGCGGGCGGTCATCACGGTTCCGCTGGTGCTGCCGCCGGTGGTCGGCGGGGTCGCGTTGCTGCTCGCGTTCGGCCGGCGGGGGGTCCTAGGCCAGTACCTGGACGCCTGGTTCGGCATCACGCTGCCGTTCACCACCGCCGGCGTTGTCGTGGCGGAGGCGTTCGTGGCGATGCCGTTCCTGGTCGTGACGGTGGAGGGGGCGCTGCGGTCGACCGATCGGCGCTTCGAGGAGGCCGCCGCCACCCTTGGCGCGAGCCGGTTGGTCACCTTCCGCCGGGTCACCCTCCCGATGATCGCGCCGTCCCTCGCGGCGGGTGGGGTGCTGTGCTGGGCACGCGCACTCGGTGAGTTCGGCGCGACGATCACGTTCGCGGGGAACTACCCGGGGACAACCCAGACAATGCCGCTGGCGGTCTACCTTGCGCTGGAGACCGATCCGGACGCGGCGATCGCGCTGTCTGTCGTGCTGCTCGCTGTCGCGGTGGGTGTCCTGCTGCTGCTGCGGGAACGCTGGTTGCGGCCGGGTACCACACTGTGAGCGAGACAGGAGGGCGCAGCGCGGTGACGCGGCTGTCGGCGGTGCCCGCCGCGGCGGGTGGCGGCGACCTGCATGCCCGGGTCCGGGTGGCGCGCGCGAACGGTTTCGTGCTGGATGTGACAGTACGTGTCGCGGGCGGGACGACGATGGCTGTCCTCGGCCCGAACGGGTCGGGCAAGACGACGCTGTTGCGGGCGCTCGCCGGCCTCCAGCCCATCGGCACCGGCCGTATCAGCGTCGGCGGCGTTACGCTGGATGATTCAGCGGAGGGCATCTTCGTCCCGGTGCAACGCCGCGGGGTCGGCATGGTCTTCCAGGACTATCTGCTGTTCGGCCACCTGTCCGCTCGGGACAACATCGCGTTCGCCCTGCGCTGCCGGGGAGTTCCCCGCGCCGAGGCCCGCGCCGCCGCCGGGGTGTGGCTGGCAAGGTTCGGCCTGGCTGAGTTCGCGGGCCGCCGTCCCGGGGCGCTGTCGGGTGGGCAGGCCCAGCGGGTCGCGCTCGCCCGGGCCCTGGCCGCGGAACCCCGCCTGCTGCTGCTCGACGAGCCTCTCGCGGCGCTGGACGCATCCACCCGATTGGCGGTCCGGGCGGATCTACGCCGGCACCTCACCGGGTTCGCCGGCCCCTCGGTGCTCGTGACCCATGATCCGATCGAGGCGATGGTGCTCGCCGACGACATCGTCATCGTGGAGGCGGGGCGGATGGTACAGCAGGGCCCGCCGGCCGAGGTGGCACGCCGGCCCCGCACCGACTATGTGGCCCGGCTCGTCGGGCTGAACCTCTACCGGGGCGAGGCCGACGCGGGCCGGGTGCGGTTGGCCGGTGGCGGCCTCCTCACGATCGCGGACACCGCGATCAGCGGACGGGTGCTGGCCGCGCTGCGGCCGTCCGCCGTCGTCCTCGGGGTGGACGAGCCGCACGGCAGCGCTCGTAACACGCTGATGGGCCGGGTTACCGGCTTGGAGCTGCTGGGTGACCGGGCTCGGGCCGCGGTGGACGCGGCCCCGCCGGTGCTCGCGGATGTCACCCCGGCCGCGCTCGCCGACCTGCGGCTGGAACCAGGGATGATCGTTTGGGCATCCTTCAAAGCGACCGACATCGAGACCTATCCCGATTCGGTGGACGACGCCCTGGCTGGGGACGACGCCCTGGCTGGCGAAGCCGCGGCTGGCAGGTGTATGAACATCCGCAGTCGCGGCTGATTTTCGATATATGATCATTATATGCGGAACAATAAAATTGTTGCACTGTCTTCCATCATTACCTATAGCAACCAGCGGCTCGGCGGCGATGCGCCCATCCCATCGACGCCCGCCGCCTCGTCGTTCACCAGCGTCCGACGCGCCGCATGGACGTTCACAGGCCCACATCATGGGCGACGGCCTGCCCGCGACCGCCGGCACGACCAGCCACCCGCTTGCGGGTGCGGCGCGAAGCCGTTCGTGGGCTACCGGTACCGCGCGAGTACGGCCCCCAATCCAGCACGGCTGGGGCGCGGACCGGCCCGGCCGGCCGTACGAACCCATGCGCGGCAGCGAGGTCGGCGGCGGCGTAGGGCGTGTCGCGAAAGCCAGCTGTTCGGCTCGCCACGCTCAGGCGGCCCCTGGCCGCGTTCTCGGCCACACCGACACAACTCATCCGGTATCGGTCCGGTCCGCGGCCTTACCAGGAACCACCTGGACGCGGCTCCCTGATCGAACGACGGCTTCCGAAACACGCGTAGCGCGACCGGCAACAGGGGAGGCGGCATCGCGGGGCTGGGGCACGCGCCTCAGCCCCGCTCCTTGATCCACGCCTCTGTCGCCAGGCGCCCTTATCGGGCATTACGGGTAACAAGGTTGATGACGTACGTGGCCGTTGTACGTAGGCTGGGAGCGGTTCTCCCCTGAGCAACATCCTGACGTGATGAGGTAGATCAATGAGCTTGAGCATTCGCAACCGGCTCGCGGGAACCGTTACCGAGATCACCACTGGGGCAGCGATGGGCACAGTATCGATCGACGTTACCGGTGGACAACGTGTCACCGCCGCGGTGACCATGGACGCGGTCAAGGATCTCGGCATCTCGGTGGGGTCCGCTGTCGACGTTCTGATCAAATCGACCGAAGTGTCGCTGACCACCGGGACCGTCGCTGGTCTCAGTATCCGCAATCAGCTGCCTGGCACGGTTTCCAGGCTCGAGACCGGTGATGCCATGACCGTGGCACACATCGCCCTCGATGGCGGTGGCGAGATCACAGCGGCGATCACCCGGGCGGCCGCGACGGATCTCGGTCTCGCGTCGGGTTCCACCGTGACCGCTCTGATCAAGTCGACGGAGGTCGCGCTCTCCGCCGCCTGACGTCGTGGGTGTCCGGCACGGCGGTCGCCGCTGGAAAAGCACCGCCACCCTTCATGATCAACTAAGA
>NZ_CAKJTL010000161.1:0-3245 GCF_917627385.1 Protofrankia sp. CiT1 | reverse complement strand
GGTTCGCAATCACCGCCGCGTCAGGAGCGCCCCGCCCAGAAAGTACTGGCCGACCATCTCGAAGTTCGTCCACGAGAGGGTGATGTGCTTGACCGCCGCATGGATGTCACGGAAACAGCGGTCCAGCCGGCTGGCGCTGTAGAGGGCGCTCGTCCCGGCCAGGTCGTAGAGCGTGTCCACGGCCGTCGCGGTGTTCTCGCCGACGGCCGCGGCCGCCAGCCGGATCAGCGCGCTGAGCTCTTCCCCGCCATGTTCGCCGTATGCCGTCGCCTGGTCGGCGGCATCGGTGAGCAGCAGGGCGCTGGCCCGCGCCAGGACCTCCGCGCGGGCCAGCCCCGCCTGCACGGTGTGACTGGCCGCCAGCGGACTCGTCGCCCTGGCGGGAATCTTCTCCTGGGCCAGGGAACGGAAGGTCTCGAGGGCGTCCTGGACGATTCCCAGTGCTGTCGACGCGGTCGTGAACGGAGCGAAGTCGTAGTAGGCGATGTCGTAGGCCCGGGACGGGCGGCGAGCCGGGGGGCGCCGTAGGAGGGAACCGTCAACCGTGTGATCGTCAGGGACGACAAAGCCGTCGATGCGGTAGGTCGTGCTCCCGGTGCCGCGTAGTCCCATGGTGAACCAGTCGTCCACGAACACGGCGGCGCTCTTGGGCACGAAGGCCATGCATGTCCGCGGCCCGGCGGGGGACGGACACGCCATGTCGTCCTCCGCGAGCATGGCGGCGCAGACCAGCCAGGTGGCGTGCGCCGAGCCGCTGGCGAACGACCAGGTGCCGTGCAGCCGGTATCCGCCGGGCACGCGTTCGGCCCGGCCGGTCGGATTGATACCGCCGACCACCAGCCCCGGGCTCTCGCGGAAAAGGCGCTGTGCCACCGGCTCCGGCAGATAGTCCGACAGCCGGCCGATAGCGCCCTGGACGCCCATCTGCCAGGCAACGGATGCATCGATGCGGGCCAGCGTCCGCAGGACGGCTGAGCCGGTCCGCACACTGACCTGCCCGCCACCAAAGGCGTCGGCGACCCACATCCGGTGGATGTTCTGTCCGCGCAACGCGTCGATGACCGCGGCTGGAGTTGTCCGTTCATGTTCGGCCTGGTCCCGGTAGCGGACGAGCACCGGGGCAATCTTCTCGACGCGCCCGACCCACTCCGCGGTTTCGGCGGAAAAACAGTCATTGCCCGAAAAGATGGAGCATGTACGCCCCTCGCTCATCCCGGCTCCTGTGAGAATGGCTGCGCTGTGCTTCCCCGTGCTCCCCAGACAGGCGAGGAGATACCCATAGAACCGCGTACCGGGAATACTGCTGGCGGCTGTCCTCCATCCTCGGCGAGGATACGGTACCCAGCGTCGAACAATCAAGAGCGCCCGGCATGAGAACATCGCCGAGTAGGGCGAAGGTCTCCCGTCTCGTGGGGCCATCACCGATGGGCAGCAGGACAGCCGCCGCCAGACGCAGCCACTTCTGGCCCTACCGGTGAATCCGGCCGGTCACGCCGACGGCCGCCTGCGGTACGGATGATTCCGCCGCGCGCCCATGCCTCCTTTCTCCTCCTGCCGGGAAGCGACAGCCAGGTCACCGTCACCCGCATCTATCCGCCACCACGACCGCCCGAATCCGCCCATGGCCGATACAAACCAATCATGTTGAGAGACGAAGGCGACCGTCTCGCGGCTGCCGCGCGCGATAATCAGCGACGGTATCCCATCGTGGGGATAAAGAATCGGGCTGTTGCGCATGGCCTCGGCTGTGGTGCGCTGGATTGCCTCTCCTACATAAGTGGGCCGCAGCTATTCCAGCTCGTAGCTGCCGTTCAGCAAAATTGCTCCTCGTATGACATCCAGCGGGTGTAACGGGGTGGGCAGCCATCCTTCCAAGGCATGCCGGAACAGCCATTCGATCAGTGAGCGGCTCATCCGCGCCCGCTCCGGCAAGGCGGCGGAGGGAGCCACTCTGGTGTTGGGTGGCGACCGACGACAACACGGCGAGGTGCGTGCCCCAGCCCCGCGACGCCGCGTCCCCTATTGCCGGGCGCTCTAAGGAACTGCTGAGGCGCTGCACTAGTTCATGCAGAGGCCCCACACGTCGGTGTAGGTAGAGGAGCTGGACGATCCGCCGGTGTGGCCGGTCGCGGACCAGTTTGTTGTCGATGATCCGTTGGAGGCCGTGTTGCCGCTGCCGTCGCTCGGGTAATCGCCGGCCAGATGATCGCCCTGGGAACCGGGCGCGGTGAAGGCGCTGGTAGTGGGGTCGCCGCCGCTGATGGATGCGCCGCCGCTGATCATGTTGCCCGATCCGCCGCAGGTGCTGCTGGTAGCTGTCACGGCGCTGTTCGCGGTGGTCGGCCCGGACACGTGGGTGTGCTTGACCGTGACCGTGATACCGCTGACGTTGATTCCGCTCCCGCTGCAGACGGCGAAGGCGGCGGTGGTGTTGCCGGTGCCGCTCATGCCGCCGTTCAGCGCGACCGCCGTCCAGGAGGTCGGGTTGGTGCCGCCGTCAGCTGTCGCGCTGCCGGAGCTGTCGGACGGGTAGCTGGCGATCGCCTTAACACTCTCGTTGCTGGCCAACGTGGATTGCGCGCCACCGCCCAGCAGCCGGGTGTTGGCCGGGCAGGTCGCCGTCACCGAGGCCATTCCCCCGGCGGTGGTGGGCCCGGAGGTGCTGTTGACCACGACCTGGGTGTGGTTGATCGTCGTGTTGGTGAAACAGACCGCGAACGGCTGGACGGTGAAGGTGCCGGTGCCGTTCCCGCCGATACCGCCGTAGCCCAACCAATAGGTGGGATCCGTCGCGCCGTTGCTCGCGGCCGAGGTGCCGTTGGTGCTCGGCTCGGTCTCCATGATGTGGATACCGTTCCCGCCAGTCACCTGGACCCCACCACCGGACACGAGGCCGCTGGAGCACTGGGCGCTCGTCGTGAGCAGAGAACCGGCCGCGGGGTTCGTCCAGGATGTCGTGCCGGGAGTGGCGACCGTGGCCGTGGTCGAGGCGAAGGCCACACCGGGTAGCGCCAGAACCAGCACCGCACCAACACCTGCGGCTGCCAGGAGGTTCCGTTTGTTCACCATCGTCGATCCTCTCAGTGTGTTGTCATCGCCGGCCACGACGGCACGGCGAAGGTCGATGGGGCACAGCACGGGTTGCGGGAGGAAGGTGGGATGCCGGCTGGCGCAGCGACGGGGCACCATGCCAAGCCGGTGATCTCAGGGGCGTCGCGAGGAGCGGCGCCCCTGAGATCACAATC
>NZ_CAKJTL010000160.1 GCF_917627385.1 Protofrankia sp. CiT1 | reverse complement strand
CTGATCTTACTGTGAGATTGGGAGATACTGATGAGGCTCGTGAGTATTACGAACAAGATCTGGCGATTGCCCTGCGCCTGGCCGAGGCCGATCCGGTGAACGCCGGCAAGCAACGGGACGTCATGATCTCACTTCGCCAGCTTGGTGGGCTTCTCTCTGGCATGGGCGAACACGAGCGTGGCCAGGCGATGTTGAGCGAAGCGGTGGAGATCGCACGGCGCATCGGTATCGATCTCGATGTCGACCCTTCGTGGAACGTGAACCATAACGATCGGTCGGGCCGCCGTCGACGGCGTTGGCCGTTCGGGCGACGTGGCGAACAATGATCAGCATGACGGCCGGGCGGATACGGACGCCCGGTGCGGCCACGCCTGAGAACGGCGGCGGCCCTCCGGCTCGGCCCTGCCGGGGGGCTGAGGCATCCATCGCATAATTCGAACATATGTTCATGATAGCCGCTTGGGGTGACATTTCCACCCCGTCCAGCGACCATAAAGTAGGGGCTCTTCCCGGAGGCGACCGGTTGACGCTGGAAGATCCAGAGTGCTTCTGGTGGCCCAGCGGGTCGATCCAGGCAGCAATCAGATGACAGATGCCTCTTTGCAGGGAACACTCATTCGCGGTGGAAGTGCTGGTCAAGGCCTGTTTCGCCCCGGATATGAGGAGTCGTGGTGGATCCCGAGCTCGCCACCGTGGTGTCGTTGCCGCCGAAAGTAACATGTGAGGACTGGGTGGTCCCCGGCCCACTGGGATCGCCTGATGTCACGGTCCGCATCTACCGGCCGAACGAGTCCGGTGAGCCGTGGCCGGCCATGCTGTGGATCAACGGCGGTGGCATCGATGGCGACGGTTGCGCCGGGGGCGACGCGGGGGCGACGCATCCGAACGCGGCGTGGATCTGTGCCGAAGCCAAGGTCATAGTGGTGTCACCGGAGTATCGACTGGCTCCGGAGAACCCGTTCCCGGCGGGGCTTGAGGACTGCTACGCCACCCTGCGGTGGCTGGTTGAGCACGCGGAGGTCCTCGGTGTCGACCGCGGCAGGGTAGCCGTCGGCGGCGCGAGCGCCGGCGGGGGGCTCGCGGCAGGGCTCGCGTTGCTCGCCCGAGATCGTGGCGGCCCCTCCCTGTGCTATCAGCTCCTGGCAGCGCCCGAACTGGACGACCGGCTGGCCACTCCATCCATGATCGATTTTGCTGACACGCCCTTGTGGAGCCGGCCGAACGCCGTGCGGAGCTGGCAGCGTTACCTGGGCCGCTCCGATGACGCCACGCCTGGTGGCGCCAAACCCGGCGACGTCACGCTTGGTGACGCCGCGTTCGGTGACGACGTGTCGCCGTACGCGGCGCCGGCCCGAGCCACCGACCTCGTCGGCCTGCCCCCCGCGTACGTCTCGGCCGCCGAGTTCGACCCGCTGCGCGACGAGGGGATCGACTACGCCCTGGCGCTGCTACGGGCGGGCGTCTCGGTCGAGCTGCACCAGTTCCCGGGGACGTTCCACGGGGCGAGCCTGGAGCGTTCCGCGGCCGTCTTCAAGCGCCAGGCGCGGGAGATCCATGACGTCCTGCGCCGTGCGCTGTACCCCGCTCCGCAGCCCGCGCAAATCTGATCGTATTTTTTCAGGGCGTTACGGTGGGTGTCGCGTGTGCCGTCAGTCCGCCGGGATCTCCTCCCACCACTGGCACCACCAGTCGCCGCCGACCAGGATGCGCAGCTTCGGGTGCCAGCAGTAGGTGATGTCCCTGTCGGTGTCAAGGTAGTACAGACAGTTGTCGCACCGCTCGCTGCCGTTGGGCTTGCCGCGCAGGATCGCGTCCTCGGCGAGATGGCCGAGCTGCACGCTCAGCTCCTCGTCGATGGGCTTCGGTTCCGGCGCGCCGACATCGTAGACGGGTGTGGTCTCGCTCACCTGGCTCCTCCCGGGCTGAGATCTCCGAACGCGCGGAAAGCCTATCCACGAGGTCCGTGACGTGCGCTGGGACACATGTGACCGGAGGTTGCCTGTAACGTCAACGGGTGCGTATCGCCAGGTTCACCGACGGGACGGAACCGGCCTTCGGGGTGGTCGAGGGAGAGGTGGAGCGGGGCGAGGCCACGGTGGCCACGATCACCCCCCATCCCTTCGGCGCGTTCAGCTTCACCGGCGCGCGGCACCCGCTCGGCGGCGTGCGGTTACTCGCGCCGGTGCTTCCCAGCAAAGTGCTGTGTGTCGGCAAGAACTACGCCGACCACGTCCGGGAGATGGGCGATACTGCCCCGGCGAACCCGCTGCTTTTCCTGAAACCGTCGACGAGCGTGATCGGTCCGGGCGACCCGATCGTGCTTCCTCCTGACAGCGATCATGTCGACTACGAGGGTGAGCTCGCGATCGTCATCGGGCGGCTGTGCCGGGACGTCCCGGTGGCGCGGGCGCTGGAGGTCGTTCTCGGTTACACCTGTGCCAACGACGTCAGCGCACGCGACCAGCAGCGGGCCGACGGCCAGTGGACCCGGGCCAAGGGGCACGACACCTTCTGCCCGGTCGGGCCATGGATCGAGACCGATCTCGACCCGTCCGACGTGGCTGTCCGCACGACTCTCGACGGCGAGCTCCGGCAGGACGCCCGGACGAAGTCGCTGCTGCACGATGTCGCGTCGCTCATCGCGTACATGTCCGCGGCGATGACCCTGCTGCCCGGTGACCTCCTGCTGACCGGAACGCCGGCCGGGGTAGGCCCGATGAGCCCCGGGCAGACCGTGGCCGTCACGCTGGAGGGGATCGGCACCCTCACCAACCCGGTCACCTCCCGCTGATCCAGATAATTGATCATATCCGGACCTGCCGGTGACCTGCCGGCGGGCGGCTCGCGGCAGGTCACCGGCAGCCTCCCCGGCTGGATGCGGTACAGTAGGGCTCGCCCGCAAGGGCGACCTTGGGGTATGGGGTAATTGGCAGCCCAACGGATTCTGGTTCCGTTAGTCTAGGTTCGAGTCCTGGTACCCCAGCGTCAGGCTTGCTGCGCTGCGAAGTATAGTGTGCCTGAAGTGAGAACAGTTGGCCCCGTCGTCTAGTGGCCTAGGACGCCGCCCTCTCAAGGCGGTAGCGCCGGTTCGAATCCGGTCGGGGCTACAGGCAAGACCACTGGTAAAGGGCTGGTGACCTGGGCAGACCGGGGCACCAGCCCTTCGTCGTCTGTCCGGCTGCCACCGGTCGGGGACGGTGTTCTACGGCCGTCTCCCCGAAGCGGCCCCGAAGTCCCGAGGCGGCGTGTGTCCGGTCAGCGCAAAGGGTCCCAGGATCAACAGCTCCTGGGACCCTTTGCGCTGTTCTTGGCGCGGCTGGCGGTACTGCCGGTCGCTCCTACCGACCCACGGTCATCAAACGACCGTCAGCCGAGGCATCGACGCGGGGTGACGCGCCATGGCGCACTCCCGACACCCGCAGGAGCTCGGGTCGTGTCCGTGCACGATTCCGGCTGGCTGGTCATTGGTGGTGACGAGCCGCAGCCGCGGGCCGTTGGTCGCGACCGCTTCGTCCGCGCGGACGCCTGGCTCGACGACAGGCGCGAAGGCAGCGGCTGCGCCGGCACAGGCCGGGCTGGCACAGGCCGGGTCGGCGGGGGAGGCGGCGACGGCGGTCAGGGGGGTCGCGGTCAAGGTCACGG
>NZ_CAKJTL010000159.1:51653-62606 GCF_917627385.1 Protofrankia sp. CiT1 | reverse complement strand
GGGGCACGGTGTCCTCCTCCTGGGTGGCCGTCCGAAGGCCACCATGCGGACCATACGGTGCCGAAGCGGCCGCCTGCGGCGCCATGGCCTCGTTGAGCCTGTTACCGGCTGGTAAAGATGGTCTAGTCATGGGTGGGTCTGCTTGCCATGTCACACCATCCTTGCCGGCCATGGTGCGCCTGGCGCCGATCGGTAGAGGATGACCGGGATGTCCTCCGTGGCCCCTGTTCCCGACCGGGCGCGGCGTCGCCATGGCAGTGCGCGCGCCGGCCGGCTCCGCCGTGCCGAGCGGACCTCACCCGGCCATCGACCCGTCGCTGACCTCATCCTTCCCGCCGAGAAGCTCAGCGGGCGGACCTGGGGCTGGATGCCGCATGGGCGCGGCCTGCCCACCGAGGACTGGGTTGCCCGCCACCGGCTGCTGGTCTGGATCCTCGCCGTCCATCTGCCGATCATCGTCGGCTGCGCCGCGTACGGGGAGTTCGGCGTCTGGCAGGGGCTGCTGTCGGCCTGCCCGGCGGCGCTGCTGCTCGGCGCGGCCGTCCTGCCGGGTGTGCGCCGCCTGCGCGCGCTCGCTACCAGCCTCGGCCTGCTGTGCAGCTCCGTGGTGCTGGTCCACATCTTGCGGGGACAGCCCGAACTGCACTTCCACTTCTTCGTGGTCGTGGCGCTGATAGCCCTCTATGAGGATTGGGCGGTCTACCTGCTGGCAATCGCGTTCGTCTTCCTCGCCAACGGCGCCGTTGGCGACCAGGTCATCTCCTACCGCCACGCAGGCTCCCCATGGACCTTCGCCGCGATCAGTGCCGCGTTCATCTGTGCGCTGGCGGGCGCCCAGGTGATCTTCTGGTACTTCAGCGAGCAGTCCCGCCGCCGGGTCGAGCACTATCGGGCGCAGCTCTACGAGGGCCAGCAGAGCCTGATGGCCCGCCTCGAAGAGACCGACCGCATCCGCAGCGATCTTGTCGCTACGGTCTCGCACGAGTTCCGGACGCCGCTGACCGGTATCCGCGGCACTCTGCTCACGATCAAAAGGCGGCGGGACCGGATGTCCGCGGCACAGCTCGACGACATGCTCGACTCGGCCGTCACCTACTCCGACCGGCTGTCCCGGTTGCTGGAGAACATGCTCACCGCGGCAACCGCCACGGGTAACGGTACCGAGGAAAACACGGTCGCGGATCTTCCCGAGGTCGTGAAGGATGTGCTCGCGACACTGGCCTACTCGCCGACCACCGCGGCGAACGTCAGCGTCGACCTACCGCCCCGGCTGCCTGTGCGAATGGCCCGCCAGGCATTGCACCAGGTGGTCGCCAACCTCGTCGACAACGCCCTGGTGCACTCGTGGCCCGGAGCGCCCGTGCGGCTCATCGCCGGTCGGGTCGGCGACGAGGTGGTCCTGCGGGTCCGCAATCCTGGCCCCGATCTTGATCCGGCCACGATCCGGCAGCTTTTCGAGCCGTTCACGCAGCGGGACGGGACAGCGACCCGGGAGACCGACGGCGCCGGTATGGGCCTGTACGTGGTCCGGCGGCTGGTCGAGGTCCACGGCGGACGACTGCGCATGAACTCCGAGGACGGGGAGATCATCGTTGAGGTCGACATGTGGGCCGCGGCGCCCCGGCCGTCCGCTGCCGTGTCCCAGCCCGCACCGAGCGATCAGGCGGGTTTCAGCGGTCGGGCGGCGGCACTCGGTGGCGCTGGCGGCGGCCGGACGGTACTGGACAGCCCGCCCGCGCCGTTGCCCGTGCCGCGCGCCCTGGACGGGGACGCACGACAGGGACTTCGGACCGCGGGGGTCTGGCCGAGCCGGTCACTACCGATCGATCGTTCCATGTGATCAACAGTTGGTTTTTTGTAATCTGAGAGTCACAAATTGTTTCATGCTGTAACTGGTGTCCTCGGGCGGCGACTGGATGACCACGGTGGCGGCATTGATCGATTTCAGGCACTCGTAGGAGTACGAGATATAGGTGAATCCGGTCTGCCGCAGCGTGTTGGTGGCGTCACGTAACATCATTCCCACGACCATGGGCACGGCCGCGCAATCGGCGGCCTGCAGCGTGAGGCTCACCGGAGAGGTCATGGTGATCCGGCTGCCTGGGGACGGCTCCTGGCTCACCACGTTGTTGATGTTGGGTGACCGGTAGCAGTCATACCGGTATGGGATGTTGGTGAAGCCGGCCTTGCGCAGTGTTGTGGAGGCGTCGGCCAGCAGCATGTTGCGCACGTCCGGTACCGGCATCGTCGGCGGGTCCGCTGGGGAAGGGGGCTCGGCCACAGCGATGGAACCGGCTGCTGCCGTCACCGAGGCGGTCACCGAGGCAGCCACCGCGGCGCTCGGCACAGATCGCTGCCTGACGGACCGCTGCCCGGCGGGGGCACGGCCATCCCGGCTGAGGCCGGTGGCGAGCAGCCATGAGCCGAGGCCCATGAGCATCACCGCCGCGACACCCGCCACCAGCAGTCCGCCGCCGTGCCTTGTCCGTGTGCCGCGCCCGAGCGGTTCGCGCGGGACATACCGGGAACCCAGCCTCCGCAATTCGGCCTCCGTGCCGCCCGTATTTCCCTTTATCGGGCATATATCCGCTGATTGAGCGGACTTTATGTGGTGCCTGCGGCCGCACGGCTGGGCAGGGCCGCTTTCCGGCACTATAGGTGGACGGAACGTGATGACGGATACCCGCCGCATCCTTGTGGCGCAGCAAGTGGGGTACTCTGCGTCACCCGTCACGTGATGGAGGGGAACACGTGTCCGCAAGTGGCAGCGATCACAGCACTGACGGCCAGTTGAGTCCCGGGGACCGCTTGGCGTCCGGCTGGCCCGCCACCTCATGGAACTTGCGCACCGGCACCGGCACCGGCACCGGCACCGGCACCGGCAGGCCCAGCCCGGCGGTGGTGTCGCCATCACGCTGCGGCTGCCCCAGCACGATCTCGCGGTGGCGATCGGTGCGTCCCGGGAGCCGGTCGGCCGCGATCTGAAAAATCTCCGCTCCCGTGGAGTGATCAAAAAAGGGGCGGGATGATCGTCATTGTGGAGGCTGGCGTGTTGCGCGCGTTCTCCTATGGAGACACAATGTCTCGTCAAATGTGACGGATGGCGTCGAACGGGCACCAGCGGACCACTACGACGGTCAGGGACGACGGCTACGGCGGGCGACAGGCGGCGAAGCCGCTCGCACCATCGTGGCCTGTGCCCACCGCCGATCAGATACCGATCTGATGGCGCGAGCTTCACATCGAGAATCCGCCATTGATGAGGGCCGTGTCCACCGATACGGCCCTGAAGGAGGGCCGTCCCACATGCCGGACGAACCTGTATCGCGCCGCATCATGGTGGCTGACATCGAAAGCTGGAGTTCCCGCGACAGCCACACGCAGAAGAACCTGCGGCAACGGTTGCGTGAGGTGCTCAACCTGGCGTTCGCCGAGTCGGGGCTGCCGTGGCGGGAATGGGCTGACGCCGTGGTCAGCGTGGCTGACCGCGGCGACGGGCTGCTGATTGTGATCCCGCCCAACGTGCCCATCGTCCGGCTGCTCGATCCATTCGTCGACCGGCTCGAGGTGGCGCTGCGGCATGATCGAAGGCTGCACAGCGAACCAGCGCGGATGCGGTTGCGGCTGGCGATCCACGACGGCGAGGTGCTGGCCGAGAGTTCCGGTTGGGCCGGCCATGACGTGATCGAGGCATGCCGCCTGGTCGAGGCCGAGCCCCTGCGGCAGGCGCTGCGCGACGAACCCGAGGCCAATATGGCCGTCATCGTCTCCGAACGGGTGCACCGCGGGGCCGTCCGCGACGGCTACGGGAGCATCCGGCCCGAGACGTTCACCGAGGTCGACGTCGTGGTCAAGACGTTCCGGTCCCGTGCCTGGATTCATCTTCCCGGAATCACAGCCTCCCGGCCGGCGACCGCCGCCCGGGAGAAGCCACCGACAAATGAAGTATGGCGGTTCTACGCCTTCGTGGCCACCGGTGTGATCGCCATCGTATCCATTGTCGCGGCGGTAATCCTTGTCCCTGCCCAAGGCGAGAGCTCGGCGGCAACGGTCCCCAACGCAGCTGGGAACAGGGCCACCGCCCCGGTCGCAGGCCCTGCTACGCAGGCTGCCTTCCACCGTCCTGCGCCACCCTCCCTGCCGGCCAGTAGCAGGACTGACACGCTGCCCCCGGAGCCAGGCCCCGTGGCCACCATGACGAGTCCCGGTCCTCCACGCCGGCCCACCGCCTCGCCGCCAGCGCCTGTAACCACACCGCAGTTGTTCGGCCCCTCCCAAGCAAATGTTGGGCAGTCCTTCCATCTCAGCGGCACCGGCTGGCTGCCATGCCAGGAGAACACCCAGATCAGTTTGGTCTTCGATCACGCGGTCATCTCCCAGCGGGCCACGCTCGACGCCAGCGGCGCCTTCGACCAGCTCATCACGGTCCGAGCCGATGGCGGAATCGGCAGAGACAACTCACCGCGTTACATCTATTTGACTCCGGGGCAGCACAAGATCCAGGCGAAGGCGATCGACGGACAGAACTGTACCCGGGAAAGACCCATCATCACCCTCACGATCACCTGATCGCGGTAGAGACCATACTTTCGGGCAGCTCCCCGGATGTCGGAGAAGGGATGTTTTACGCGGGCGGGTGGTAGCTCTCGGTTCGAGAGGCAGTTCATCTGCCTTTCCGCCCTGGGCCACGCCGCGCGCAGACCTGGTGACAGCCATGATCTTTCTGCTCCGCGCGAAGGTACGGCTCATGATGACGGCTGGGCGGATTTCTGCTGTAGGCGCGCGGTCAACAGCTCGGCGGCGGTAACGATGGCGGTGCCGTGGCGGCGGCCGGGGGAGCGGGTCAGGCGCTCGACCGGGCCGGACAACGACAGCGCCGCGACCACCTTGCCGCCGTCACGGACCGGCGCTGACACTGACGCGAGTCCTGGTTCGCGCTCGCCGACACTCTCGGCCCAGCCATGCCGTCGCACCCGTTCCAGCACGGACGCGTCAAATGCCGCCGCGCCGGGAAGGAGCGCACCAACGGGAAGGGCGCTCGCGTCGGCGCCGGTGGCATCGGTGAAGGCCAGCAGCACCTGTGCTCCCGATCCGGCGGTCATCGGCAGCGTGGACCCCACGGGGACGGTGTCACGCAGGCCGCTGGCGCGTTCGGCCGCGGCCACGCACACCCGTACGTCTCGGCGCCGCACGTAGAGCTGGCTGCTCTCGCCGGTGGCGTCGCGCAGCTCCGCCAGGACCGGGGCGGCCGCGTCCACCAGCGCCCAGGGCAGCGGCAGCGCGCCACCGGCGGCCAGCCGCGGGCCGGGAACGAAGCGGCCGTGCGGATCCCGCCCGACCAGCCTGTGCACCTCGAGCGCGGCAGCGAGCCGGTGCGCGGTCGCCCGGCTGAGCCCGGTCCGGGTGACCAGTTCACCGAGGGACACCGGGCCCGCCTCCACCGCGCTCAGCACGGCGGCAGCCTTGTCAAGAACACCGACTCCGCTAAGCTGTTCCACAGGCTGATATTGCCATCTCAGATAGTGGGAAGCACGGTATTCGGGATGGTCGCAATCAGTGATTTGCATCGCAACGTTCATCATCGCAACGTTCACCGCCCGGCCGCCACTGCCGGGCGGATCCGAGAAAGCCACCTGAAGGAGTGGGCTATGGGGCGCACACTCGCGGAGAAGGTCTGGGACGCTCACGTCGTCCGGCGTGTCGACGACGAGCCCGACCTGCTCTACATCGACCTGCATCTCGTGCACGAGGTGACCAGCCCGCAGGCCTTCGAGGCGCTCCGGCTCGCCGGCCGGAGCATCCGCCGGCCGGAGCTGACTCTCGCGACCGAGGACCACAACGTCCCGACCACCGACACGCTGCGCCCGATCGCGGACCCGGTGTCGGCGGCCCAGGTCGAGGCCTTGCGCAAGAACTGCGCCGACTTCGGTGTCCGGCTGTACCCGATGAACGACCCGGGCCAGGGAATCGTCCACGTGGTCGGTCCGCAGCTGGGGCTCACCCAGCCGGGTATGACGATCGTCTGTGGAGACAGCCACACAGCTACCCACGGCGCGTTCGGTGCGCTCGCCTTCGGCATCGGCACGAGCCAGGTCGAGCACGTGCTGGCCACCCAGACGCTGCCACAGCACCCGCCGAAGACCATGGCGGTCACGGTGGACGGGCCGCTGCCCGCCGGGGTCACCGCCAAGGACCTGATTCTCGCGATCATCGCTCGGATCGGTACCGGCGGCGGCCAGGGGCATGTGATCGAATACCGTGGTGAGGCCATCCGCGGGCTGTCCATGGAAGGCCGTATGACGGTCTGCAACATGTCCATCGAAGCGGGCGCGCGTGCTGGCATGATCGCTCCCGACGAGGTGACCTTCGCCCATCTTCGGGGCCGCCCGCACGCCCCGGTGGGAGCGGCCTGGGACGCCGCACTCGCCTACTGGCGGACCCTGGCCACCGATGATGATGCGCTGTTCGACCGCGAGGTGGTGCTCGACGCGACCGGGCTGAGCCCGTTCGTCACCTGGGGCACCAACCCCGGGCAGGGCGCGCCGCTGTCGGCCAGGGTTCCCGCCCCGGCCGACTACGCCGATCCAGCTGCCCGCGCCTCGGCTGAGCGGGCACTGGCCTACATGGCGCTCACCCCCGGCACCCCCCTGCGTGACATCACCATCGACACGGTGTTCATCGGGTCCTGCACGAACGGCCGCATCGAGGACCTGCGGGCCGCCGCGGACGTCCTGCGCGGTCGCCGGGTGGCTGACGGGCTGCGGGTGCTGGTCGTCCCCGGTTCGATGGTGGTGAAGGCGCAAGCCGAGGCTGAAGGGCTGGACGAGGTCTTTCGCGCGGCGGGAGCGCAGTGGCGCAGCGCGGGCTGCTCGATGTGCCTGGGAATGAACCCGGACACCCTGCGGCCGGGCGAGCGCAGCGCGTCCACGTCCAACCGCAACTTCGAAGGACGCCAAGGCCCCGGCGGGCGCACTCATCTGGTCTCGCCCGCCGTCGCCGCCGCGACCGCCGTCACCGGGCGGCTGACCGCGCCCGCGGATCTTTGACCGCTGAGCTCCGCGGCGAGCCGGGCAGATGGCTTTCGAAACACGCGCCAATCGCCGACGCGGGCCCAACCACGACACGACGAAAGGGTGCATTCGTGATGGAGGCGTTCACCACGCACACCGGTCGAGCGGTGCCGCTGCGGCGCAGCGACGTCGACACCGACCAGATCATCCCCAGTGACTGGCTCAAGCGCATCGAGCGTACCGGGTTCGGCGCCGGCCTGTTCTCGCAGTGGCGGGCCGATCCGGGCTTCGTTCTGAACGATCCGGCGTACATCGGCGCGACGATCCTGCTCGCTGGCCCGGACTTCGGCACCGGGTCGTCCCGCGAACACGCTGTGTGGGCACTGCAGGACTACGGCTTCAAAGTCGTGATTTCGGCCCGCTTCGCGGACATCTTCCGCGGCAATGCGCTTGGTAACGGCTTGCTACCGGTTGGACTGCCAGCGGTGACGATCGAGGCGCTCGCCGATCAGGTCGAAGCCGATCCTGGCGTCCAGATCACCGTTGACCTGGCCACGCGTGAGGTACGGGCACCCGGGCTCGTCGCGGGTTTTGAGATCGACGACTTCACTCGCTGGCGTCTCATGGAGGGGCTGGACGACGTCGGCCTGACCCTGCGGCGACAGGAGGGCATCGCGGCCTTCGAGGCCGCCCGCCCCGGGTGGCTGCCGGTGACTTCGTAGCGGGCTCCATATCGGCCTCCGGCGGTGCGGATTGAAATGATCAATACGCTGCGGGAGCGGTGATGGTTACTGAATGTTACAAACATGGCTGATCGCGGGATCGTCCACCATCCTCCCGGTGCCGTCAGATGATCTAGAAGAGTCGTTGACGTGCGGGTTTGTGTTGCGCGACACGCGCAGGGGAATTGCCCTAACCGGTGGACATGCCTACGGTGCAGCGCAGTGTGATGCCCGATCTGCTCCCTAACCCCGCGCCCGCGGGGGGCGTCCGGAGGTTGTTGTGAACAAGTCCCAGTTGGTTGATCGTATCGCCCAACAGATCGAGGGCGGGCGATCGAACGCGACCAAAGCCGTCGATGCCGTGTTCGAGGCAATTCAGGAAGCCGTGTCCGCTGGTGAGAAGGTCACCATCACCGGGTTCGGCGTCTTCGAGCGTGTCGAGCGGGCCGCCCGTACCGGCCGCAACCCGGCCACAGGAGAGCCGGTACAGGTCGCGGCCTCGGTCGTGCCGAAGTTCAGGCCGGGTTCGGAGTTCAAGGCCAGCGTGTCCGCGAGCGAGGAGTAAGTAACTCGTAGGCGGGTGCCGACCGTGGGTCCGCCAGGGCACTCACGGTCGGCGCGGTGCTGGCGCGGTGCTGGCGCGGTGCTGGCCGTCGGCACACGTGCCGGTCAGTTGTGCGCCAGGCGTAGGGACGGGCTCATCAGGTCGGTCTGATAGTCCGACAGCGGTTCGCCGTCCGGGCTGGTCGACTGTCGATACCAGGTCCCGTCCGGGCGCAGGATCCAGGCTGCCACGCTTTCGGAGAAGGCGTGGTCGAGCATGGCCCGGAGCGGTTGCTGAAACGGCCGGCCCACCCGCACCAGCGCCTCGATGCGACGGTCGAGGTTGCGATGCATCATGTCCGCGCTGCCGATCCAGCACTCCTGGAGCGAGGTGAACTCCAGGACCCGGCTGTGCTCCAGGAAGCGGCCCAGGATCGATCGGACGTGGACGGTTTCGGACAGGCCCGGGATGCCGGGCCGTAGCCCACAGATCCCCCGGACGAAGCACTTCACCGGCACACCGTCGCGTGACGCCCGGTAGAGCGCATCGATGATCTCTTCGTCGACAAGGCTGTTGACCTTGATGCGGATCCCGGACGTCTGGCCCTGGCGGGCCGCCTCGGCTTCCCGCTCGATACGTTCGATGATGCCGTCCCGCATGTGCTGGGGCGCCACCAGCAGTGAGCGGTACTCGGTCTGGCGGCTGTAGCCGGTCAGCACGTTGAACAGGTCGGTGAGGTCGGCGCCGACGTCGGGGTCGGCGGTGAGCAGGCCGAGGTCCTCGTACAGCCGTGCCGTCTTCGGGTTGTAGTTGCCGGTGCCGACGTGGCAGTACCGGCGCAGCCCGCCGCGTTCCTGACGGACCACCAGACAGGTCTTGCAGTGTGTTTTCAGGCCGATCAGTCCGTACACGACATGACAGCCGGCCCTCTCCAGCTCTCGTGCCCACCGGATGTTCGCGGTCTCGTCGAACCTGGCCTTGATCTCCACCAGGACGACGACCTGTTTGCCTGCCTCGGCCGCGCTGACCAGCGCGTCGACGATGGGGGAGTCACCCGACGTCCGGTAGAGCGTCTGCTTGATCGCAAGGACATGCGGGTCGGCCGCGGCCTGTTCGATGAAGCGCTGTACCGAGGTGGTGAACGAGTCGTAGGGATGGTGGATGAGCACGTCACCCTCACGCAGCGCCGCGAAGAAATCGGTCTGCTCTCCCTCGGAGGCGGCGAGCCGCGGGTGGGTCCGCCGCACGTGCGGGATGTCTTTCAGCTCGGGACGGTCGAGGTCGTAGAGCGCCCACAGGACCGACAGGTCGATGAGCCCGTGAACCCGCATGACCTCGCGGTTGGTGACCTCCAGCTCCCGCATGAGCAGGTCCAGCAGGTCGTCGTCGATGTCGTCGGCGACCTCAAGACGTACGGCCGGGCCGAACCGTCTGCGCGCCAGCTCGCGCTCGAGCGCCTGTAGCAGGTCCTCGGCCTCGTCCTCCTCGACTTCGAGATCGGCGTTGCGCGTCACCCGGAACAGGTGCGCGTCCACCACCTCCATACCGGGGAAGAGCTGCGAGAGGTGGGCGGCGATCACCTCTTCCAGCGGGATGAAGCAGACCGTGTGGTCGTCGGACTCCGCTCCTCGCGGGCCGAGCTGCCTGCCGCCGTGCGGCGCGCCGTCCGGGGCGACGCGGATCAGCCGCGGTACGTTCTGCGGGACCTTCACCCGCGCGAACCGCTCGTTGTCCCCGCCTGGGCTGCGTACCGTGACCGCGAGGTTGAGCGACAACCCGCTGATGTAGGGGAACGGGTGCGCCGGGTCGACCGCGAGCGGGGTCAGCACGGGGAAGACCTGCTCGTTGAAGTACCGGTGCAGGCGCTCCTTCTGGACCTCGGTCAGATCGTTCCACAGCCGGGTCGTGATGCCGGTCTCTGCCAGCGCGGGTGCCACCACCTCGCTGAAGCACCGGGAGTGACGTTCGTAGAGCTCGGCCGCTGACGTGCTGATCAGCTCGAGCTGCTCGCGGGAGGTGAGGCCGTCAGCGGAGAGCGCGGCGAGGCGGGTCGCTTCGCGGCGCATCAGGCCCGCGACCCGGACCATGTAGAACTCGTCCAGGTTGCTGGCGAAGATGGCCAGAAACTTGGCCCGCTCGAGCAGCGGGGTGGCCGGATCCTCGGCGAGTGCCAACACACGGGCGTTGAAGTCCAACCAGGACTTCTCACGGTTGATGAAACGGTCGTTGGGAAGGTCGGACGGGATCAGCGGCCGGGGTGCTTCCAGTGGCTCAAGCAGTGCGCTCCGTGGTTTGCGCTGCGGCTGTTCGGATCGGTTCACCACCAGCTCGGTCATGCCCTCGATGGTGCCAGTCTCCGGTCATGGCGGCAGATGTGAGCAGCGACAGGGACCGGTACGACACGTCCGGGACGACCTGTCGGTGAACATCACGTGTAACGGTCACGAAATGCCTCTGGCTGGATGCCGCAGCATGGCGGAAACATCCGGACAGCCGGTGCGTGTGAATCTAGAGCCAGCGGGCATTGCGGCGAGGTTGGTTACTCACCGTATCCGTCGGCGGTTCAGCCACGCCTGCGGCGCTCCGGCCCGGCAGCCGGTGCACAGGCTCGTCATGGTTCCGCCGTACAGACATGGCGACCAGGTATTACAGGCGTATCACCGCACTGTGTCGGAGC
>NZ_CAKJTL010000159.1:0-51529 GCF_917627385.1 Protofrankia sp. CiT1 | reverse complement strand
CATGGCGACCAGGTATTACAGGCGTATCACCGCACTGTGTCGGAGCCGGCGGGCATAGCTGCCCGGGAGCGCACCGTCGGCGGCGTACCGGCCACGATGGTGAGACGCGACACGGTTGTACCGCGGCTCGCCCGGGACGTGTCTGGTGCGGGCGCCGCGCACACCCGCATCGAGCCGAACCAGCCCGCCGGGGCTTCAGCTGGCCTGGGCGGGCGGACCGGGCCCGGCCAGGGAGCGGCTGGTTTCACGGTTTCAGGATGTCGTGTGTCCGCGGGCCGACGCCGAGGCTCATTGCTTCCCGCAGGTCCGCGAGCGTGTCCACATCACGTCGCAGACCGGGTACGGACCGGCCGAGCGACCCGGTCAGATCCCGGGCTCCTGAACTGATGTGCGCCGCCCGGCTTGCCGGGCCGAAGCGGGGCGCGAGCGGCGTTCCGGGCGCGGCGGCGAGCATGACCGTACCGGTGCCGTCCGCATCCGCGACCATGGCCCGACCGTGGGCCGGCGCGGCCAGCAGCGCCGCCCGCAGCTCGGCCGGGCGCAGTGCCGCGAGGTCGGCGGACATCGCCGCGACACCGGCGTCGGGCCAGCGCCGCGCGGCCTCGGCCGCACCGTGTGTCAACGCCGCGTTGAGGCCGGTGCCCGGCAGGTCGGGGATGACGACCACCCGAGCGTCGGTGGAGCGCTGGCTCGCGGCGTTCCCCGCCGCGCCCCGGGCCGTATCCGACGTGTCCGCCATACCCACCATGCCCGCCCGCGCCGTGCGGTCGCTGGTCACGACGACGACGGCCACCACCACATCGGCATCGATCTCCCTGGCCGCGGCCACGGTGTCCTGGGCCATCGCGAGTGCGAGGGCCGCGCGCTCGGGATGGGCGAGCCGGCTCTTGGCCGCGGCCAAGAGCTTGACTGGCACAACCATCACCCAGGCCGGCCCAACCATCATGTCCTGAGTGGCGCGGGTGTCACGTCCCGACCTTATGGCATTCGTCGCGGCCGGGCCGTGGGCGCGGGCGTCCCTTGCTGGCTGTTGCGATTGCTATCGCATAGTAATATGCTGGTTGCCATCTGTTCATTATCCGGTCAGCGCTGAGACACGATCGGACACGATCAGCAGCCTTCTCGACAGGCTTCAGGTAGCTGAGCGAGACTCCTGCGACGTGAGGCCAGCTGAACAACCCGGTGCCCGGATCACCTTGGCGACGGTCGTCGCTATCCGGCGCCCGGTTCAGCCGCGCCGCGGCGGGCTCGGGGGCGGACGTCCGGCTGGCAGGCGATCCGGGTGACGAGAGCGGCTGTGCTGAGCGCCGGATCCTGGGGAACGGTCTTCGCCAAGGTACTCGCGGACGCCGGCGCCGGGGTTACCCTGCTGGCGCGTGAGCCCGACATCGTGCGCGCGGTGAACCACTCGCACGTCAACCCTCGCTATCTGCCCGGACTCACGTTGCCTGACCAGGTCAGCGCCACGGGTGAGGCCGCGGAGGCGCTCCGCGAGGCCGATCTGGTCGTACTGGCGGTGCCGTCCCAGGCCCTGCGCGGATGCCTGACGCGCTGGGCCCCGCTTGTCCCGCCGGCCGCGGTCTACGTGAGTCTGATCAAAGGTATCGAAATCGCGTCCTGCCGTCGGATGAGCGAGGTCATCAGGGAGGTCACCGGCGCGGGCCCGGAGCGGATCGCGGTGGTCAGCGGTCCGAACCTGGCGGGCGAAATCGCTGCCGAGCAGCCGGCGGCCACCGTCGTGGCGAGCGCCTGTGAACAGACGGCCAGCGACCTGCAGGCAGCGTGCTGGACGTCCTATCTTCGTCCGTACACCAACTCTGACCTGGTTGGCTGTGAGCTCGCCGGCACTGTCAAGAACGTGATCGCGCTGGCCGCCGGCATGCTCGAGGGGATGGGGTTTGGTACCAACACGGTCGCCTCCCTGATCACCCGAGGGCTTGCCGAGACGACCCGGCTCGGCGCGGCCATGGGCGCCGACCCGCTGACGTTTGCCGGCCTCGCCGGCCTGGGGGATCTTGTCGCTACCTGCTCGTCGCCGCTGTCGCGCAACCGCGCCTTCGGTGAGAAGCTCGGCCGGGGCATGACGTTGGCCACGGCTAACGCTCAACAGGTCCAGGTCGCCGAGGGCGTCCGCTCCTGCGGCCCCGTCTTGGCGCTGGCCCGGTCGCTGGGCGTGGCGATGCCGATCACTGAGCAGGTGGAGCGGGTCATCTACGAAGGTCTCGCTCCGATAGACGCGGTCAAGGAGCTGATGACCCGCGAGCCAGGCCATGAGCATCGCGAGCATCGTGGACCCGTCGCCTGAACCACCGCTGCCGGCGGCCGTCGCCGCGGTATGGGCTTCTCCGTGACGTCGACCGCACGGTGGTGTGACCGACGATCGGTTAGGGTCCGGTCATGCCCGGTACCCCGCGCAGGATCCGGATCGCCGTCATCTACGGCGGGCGCAGCACCGAACACGCGATCTCGTGCGTGTCCGCCGGAAGCGTGCTTAGCGCCTTGGACCAACGACGTTACGAGGTCGTGGCCATCGGTATCACCCCGGATGGCCGGTGGGTGCTCGGCTCGGGCGATCCGGCGCCACTCGAGATCCGTGCCGGTGTGCTGCCCAGCGTCGACCACACGGGGATGCCGGTGGCGCTGCCGGGCGATCCGACCGCCGGCGGCCTGAGAGCTCTCGGCCCGGTGCGGACCGGGCCCGGATCCGGGGATGCCGGCCTTGACGGGGCCGGGCTTGACGAGGCCGGCTTTGACAAGGCCGGGCTCGGTGCGGTCGACGTGGTGTTCCCGCTGTTGCACGGGCCTTTCGGCGAGGACGGCACCGTGCAGGGGCTACTGGAGATGGCCGGTGTGCCCTACGTCGGTTCTGGAGTGTTCGCCAGCGCCGCGGCCATGGACAAACAGCACATGAAGACCCTGCTCGCGGCCGCGCAGCTGCCGGTGGCGCCCTTCGTGGTGCTGCGCGGGGGGCAGGGCCTCACCGCGTCCGACCGGCAACGGCTGGGGCTGCCCGTGTTCGTCAAACCGGCCCGAGGTGGTTCCAGCATCGGCATCAGCCGGGTGGATGCGTGGGACGAGCTTGAGACCGCGTTGAAGGCCGCCCGCGCGGTCGACCCGAAAGTGCTTGTCGAAGCTGCCGTCGTCGGCCGTGAGATCGAGTGTGGGGTGCTGGAGAGCCTGTCCGGCCGCGAGCCGGAGGCGAGCGTCCCGGCTGAGGTGACGGTGACCTCCTCAGCGGGGTTCTACGATTTCGAGGCCAAGTACCTGTCGGACGCGGTCCGGCTCGATGTTCCGGCGAACATCCCCGGCGAGGCCGCGGCCAGAATTCGTGATCTTTCCGTGCGGGCGTTCAACGCGCTGGACTGCGCCTGCCTCGCGCGAGTGGATATGTTCTGGTGCCCGGACGGTTCCATTGTCGTCAACGAGGTCAACACCATGCCCGGGTTCACCCCGACCTCGATGTTCCCCCGGATGTGGGGGGCGACCGGCCTGGACTACCCGGCGCTGGTGGACCGGCTGATCGCACTCGCGGTGCGCCGCGGCACCGGGCTGCGCTGAGACCGCGGTGGGGTCAGGCGACCGTCGGTCTGGTGGTGTCGCGGACAGGACCGGCAAGCGTGACCAGAACATCGAACGCCTGCACCGACGCGGGCAGGATGACCACCACCTGGGGGCGTCTGGTCGGCGTGGAGTAACGGACGCTGGCACCACGCTCCTCGGCGAACCAGCCGACGTCGTCGACAACTGAGAGGGTCACGTCCGGGCGGTAGGCCGCGGCGGCCCCGGGGACCCCACACGACAGCACCGTGGGGGGGGAGCCCCAGGCGGCGACGAACGGTGACGCCGGTCTGACCTCGCGGCGGCCGAGGCCCGCACCCAGGGAGGAGGGCAGCGCCGCGATGAGTCTCAGACAGGCCGACCGTTCGTCGCCGGCCGGGCTGGGCGCCAGGTTGACCGTGACCGGACCTGGAGATCCCGCGCAGGATGTGATGAGAATCATGGTGGTAAGGACGATGGCCCGCGCGACGGCCGGGATCGAGATCCTGGCCATCATGCGAGCGGCGCGTGTTCGTCGAACAGGGGTGCCCGAGCCTGCCGGCCGTGTCACCCCGAGGTACCGGTTCGGGCCTCCGGCAGCGCGAAGAGTCATGATCGCACCGCCGTCGGCCGGGTCAGAAGTGAACCACCGGACACGTCAGAGTCCGGGTGATGCCATCGACTGCCTGCACCCGTGACATGACCAGTTTTCCCAGCTCATCGACGCTGGCCGCCGCAGCGCGCACGATCACGTCGTAAGGGCCGGTGACGTCTTCTGCCTGGGTGACTCCGGGGATCTGTTCGATCTCCTTGGCCACCGAGGAGGACTTGCCAACCTCAGTTTGGATGAGGATGTACGCGTGGACCACAGACGCTCCCTCGTCGCATGCCGACAACCCGTCTCGCAGAACAACGGGCCGACAGAAGGTAACAGGCAATCGGCTCCGGTGAGTGTGTCCGACGCCGGGGAATTTGCTCTGATCGCCCGGGTGGTGACCCGGTTGAGGTCACCTGGGCCACCCGCGGGTCCCGGTGACGACGCTGCAGTGGTCCCCGCACCTTCTGGTGATGTGATTGCTACCACAGACCTGTTGGTCGAGGGGCGCCACTTCCGTTTCGACTGGTCCTCTCCGTACGACGTGGGGCGCAAGGCCGCCGCGCAGAGCCTCGCGGATGTGGCGGCCATGGGAGCCACGCCCACCGCCTTGCTGATCGGCCTGGCCTGCCCGTCGGCCACGCCCATAGAGATCGTCGACGGCGTGGCCGACGGTCTGCGCGACGAGTGTGCGCTGGTCGGCGCGACCATCGTCGGCGGTGACATGGTCAGCGCGAGCGAGATCTGCCTGGCGGTGACCGCGCTGGGCGATCTGGCGGGGTGTGCCCCGCTGACGCGGGCCGGAGCGCGGCCGGGGGAATCGGTCGTGCTCGCCGGCACGGTGGGCCGCTCGGCGGCCGGCCTCGACCTGCTGCTCGCCGGTGTGCGGGACGGGCCGCTGGTGGCCGCCCACCGCCGTCCGTCGCCACCGTATGCGGCCGGGCCAGCCCTGGCACGGGCGGGCGCGAGTTCGTTGGTGGATGTCAGCGACGGGCTGCTCGCCGATCTCGGGCATGTGGCCACCGCGTCCGGGGTCGTGTTCGAGGTGGACGTGGCCGCTCTGAGCGCCCTCGTTCCCGGCGTTGGCGTGCGGCACCTGCTTACCGGCGGTGAGGACCACGGCTTGGTCGGGACGCTGCCGGCGGGCGCGGCCGTGCCGGCCGGCGTGGCGGTGATCGGCCGGGTGCTCCCGGCCGGTTCGTCCCGGCCCGGTGAACCGGCCGGGAGCACCCGGGCCGGGGTGCGGCTTGTCGGTGACGACATCCCGCCGGACCTGCGCGACCCGCAGCTGGACGGCTTGGCCGCCAGCGACGCCACGGGCACACCACGTGGCTGGGATCACTTCCGCCGCTGAACCGGCCGGGTCCAGCCGTAGCGTGGCGTTTGTGGCCCCGCCTCGAGCGCTGACGATCGCCGGATCCGACTCCGGCGGCGGTGCCGGCGTCCAAGCCGACCTGAAGACCATGTTGGCCCTCGGCGTCCACGGGATGACCGCTCTGGCCGCGGTGACGGCGCAGAACTCCCTGGGGGTACGCGGGGTGTGGGAGCTGCCCGCTGACGCCGTCGCCGCGCAGATCCGGGCCGTTGTGGACGACATCGGTGTCGACGCGGTCAAGACCGGGATGCTGCCGTCGCCGTGGATCGTGGCGGCGGTGGCGGCCGAGCTGACCGATCTGGCTGATGCGGGCGTCCCGGTCGTGGTCGATCCGGTCGGGGTGTCCAAACACGGCGATCCGCTGCTCGCCCCTGAGGCTGTCGAGACCGTCCGGACACGGCTGCTGCCGCTGGCGACCGTGGTGACCCCGAATCTGGACGAGGTGAGGCTGCTCACCGGCGTCGCTGTGCGCGACGAGGAGGACATGCCGGATGCGGCTCGGGCGATGCTCGCCCTCGGATCCCGCTGGGTGCTGGTGAAAGGCGGTCATCTGCGCGGCGACGCGGTGGACCTGCTCACCGACGGCAGGCGGACGGTCCTGCTCCGGGCGCCGCGGCACGACAACCGGCACACGCACGGCACCGGCTGCACCCTCGCGTCCGCGGTCACGGCGTTTCTGGCCCGTGGGATGGAGGTGCCCGACGCGGTGCGGGCGGCCAAGGAGTACGTCACCGGTGCGCTGGCAGCCGGCTTCGCGCTTGGCGCCGGCATCGGCCCGGTCGACCACGCCTGGCGGTGGCGGAACGCTGCCGCTCGTGATTGATGTGGGGCTGGGCGGCGGGATGCGGGTGGTGGGCTGGCTAGGCCGCAGGAGGCGTGGCGTGGCCGGAGGTCACGTAAGCCGACGAGAACGAAGCCAGCGTGCCGCTCGTGATTGATGTGGGGCTGGGCGGCGGGATGCGGGTGGTGGGCTGGCTAGGCCGCAGGAGGCGTGGCGTGGCCGGAGGTCACGTAAGCCGACGAGAACGAAGCCAGCGTGCCACCCGCGCCCGACGCTACGCGCGGGTGACCTTGCCAGCCTTAATGCAGGAAGTGCACACGTTGAGACGCTTGGGCGTTTTGCCGATGAGCGCATGCACGGTCTGGATGTTGGGGTTCCAGCGCCGCCGCGTGCGCCGGTGGGAGTGGGAGACCGACATGCCGAAGCCCGGCCCCTTGCCGCAGACGTCACACACCGAAGACACGAGAACACTCCGCCGGAAGATAGTAATGATCATACCGCGTGCGCGGTAGTCAACCGAGGGTACCCCACCGATGTCCGGCTAACGCGGTGGGACCGTCTGCCGCGGGGTGACTCCTTCAGCAAACCGTGTGCGCTTGTGGCCCAAGCCGCTTGGGCCGGCTGAAGACGAGACTGCACCGGCCTCGGTGATCGCGCGTTCCACCGCACTCCTCGTCGAGGTCGATGTCCAGGCACGGGGCCGGACCGGCGAGCGAGGTCCGCTCACCGTCGCGTGGTCACACCACGTGGCGCCACCATTTCGCGGTGACTCTCATGGGCGCGTGAGTGGCCTTGATGGCCGACTCGTGACGTACGGCAGATCAAGGAACAGGCTTTGTGGTGTGCCTGTTGGTCAGTCGAGGAGCTTGTTGAGGCTGTCGGTGGTCAGGACGCGGGCGGTCCAGGCCTGGAGCTTGTCGGTGGAGGCGTTGCGGACAGTGGTAAGTACCGGTTCGGGAAGTGGACCGAACTTGAGGGCCAGCAGCTGGAGCAGCGTCTCGGCGCGGCCCTCGGCGCGGCCCTCGGCGCGGCCTTCGGCTTTGAGGGTCTCCGCGATGGTCATGTAGGCCTCCTCCGCGTCAGGACCGACAGCGGCCATCAGATCATGTAGCTGGTCATGGGTGTCCGCGTCCCCGACCAGATCAATGTAACGCAGGAGCGCTGTGAACTCCTCCTTACCGTCGGGGCCGGCCAGCACTGCGCGTAGCTCGTCTACCCATGGCTGTAGATCTGAGGCCAGCTGGGGATTTCCGGGGGCGATTTTGAGGAGGAGCAGGGTGAGTCGTGTCGCGTGTGTCAGGGGGCGTTGCCGTAGTTGTCGTTCGTCGATGCGGACCAGGTCGTCGAGGAGGAACCGGAACCGGGGTAGGTGGTCCTTCCAGCCGGCGGCACGGTCGTGGTCGTCCAGGTCGATCAGGTCGGCTACTTCGAGTGGTGCGGTCCATGCTTGTTCGTTGTGGTGTACGACGAGGGGGAGTACGGCTGGTAGCCGGGTTGTTGTGGGGTGATCGCCGAGGTGGCGGTCCCAGATACGTATGACGTAGCGCAGCATGCGGAATGCCATCAGGGGGTCGTTGCTGCTTTGGTGCTCGATGAGTATGTAGACGAAGGCTGTGCGGCCGTCGAGTGGGACGGTGAACAGCAGGTCGGTGTGTCGCCATCGGAGGGTGGCGTCGATCAGGCTGCCGGGGACGAGGACTAGCTGATCGAGGTTGAGTCGGGTGGTGAGGGCTGTTGGTAGCGTTGCTCGTAGGTGTGATGCGGCGTTTGAGGGTGTGCTGAGGATCCGGCGGAACACCGCGTCGTGGGGTGTGGACGGATTCGGCATGGCCGCACCGTACAGGTGGGTGTGGGTGGTGCGAACAGTGTCATATATCGGGATCCGGCCCGCCCGGCCACAGAGCGGTGCGGATACAGCGTTGAGGCTTGCCTCCCAGCAAGTGTTGAACCACCAGCCACTATGGTTACGGGCACAGCTCGATCACCGTCACTCTGCGGACCGGCTTGTGCCCGGCGACCGCGTACGAACCGCTATGTCCGCGCTACCAGCCGGGTGCCGCTGGCTACCAGAGCCGGACCACTTCAGATGCTGCCGCCGACCTGTTCTTCGTTGTTCGTCAGCCTTCTTCCGGACTGGGTCCGGATGGCGGGGTCTGGCATCGGATGCTGTGGGACCTGAAAGTTGTCGGCGCCGTCAGGCAGGATCGGGTGTGTGATCGACCAGACGACGCGGCTGCGGGACGTGGTGGGCGCGGCAACGGCCACCGCGCTCGCCGATGCTCTGAGCCTGGAGACAAGCGGTGACCTGCTTGCGCATCTGCCCCGGCGTTATCACGAACGCGGTGAACTGACCGACCTCGCGAACCTGGCTGTCGGGGAGGTGGTCACGGTGCAGGCACAGGTCGTCAGCGTGAAGCGGCGTCCGATGCGGGAGCGCAGACGCTCCATGCTCACCGTCACCGTCACCGACGGCAGCCACAACCTCCTGCTGACGTTCTTCAATCAGGTCTGGCAGGAGCGAAACCTACGGCAGGGCGTCACCGCGCTGTTCGCGGGCAAGGTGGAGGAGTACCGCGGCCGGCGGCAACTGACCAATCCCGAGGTGCACCTGCTGGACGCTGAGAGCGCTGATCCGGGGACGCACGGCGGCGCTGAGAGCTTTGCGAGCGGTCTCGTCCCGATCTACCCGTCGGCGGTGAAACTGCCCAGCTGGAAGATTGGCAGCTGCGTGCGAATCCTGCTCGCCGGGCTCACCGAGCTCGACGATCCGCTGCCCGCGGCCATTCGGGACAAGTACCGGTTGGTAGGCCTGCTCGATGCCTACCGCCTCGTCCACCAACCGTCGTCGTGGGCGGAGGTTGCCCGTGGCCGGCTTCGCCTGAAATGGGACGAGGCGCTTATCCTGCAGGTCGCGCTCGCGCGGCGTCGACTCGACAACGAGCAGACAGCGGCGACAGCGCGGGTTCCTCGGGCGGACGGTCTGCTGGCGGCGTTCGACGCGGCATTGCCGTTCCCGCTGACCGCCGGCCAGCGCGCGGTCGGCGAGACCATCAAGGCCGAGATTGCCCGGCCGTTCCCGATGCACCGGCTGTTGCAGGGCGAGGTTGGTTCCGGCAAGACCGTGGTGGCGTTGCGGGCCATGCTCGCCGCGGTGGACGCGGGCGGTCAGGCGGTGCTGCTCGCGCCCACCGAGACACTTGCCAGCCAGCATCTACGCAGTCTGCGTAACCTGCTCGGTCCGTTGGGACAGGCAGGTGAGCTGGACGCCGCGCCACTGGCGACGAGGATCGTGCTGGTGACGGGTTCTCTCGGGGTGAGGTCGCGGCGCGAGGCGCTCGGGGCGGTGGCGGATGGCAGCGCCGGCCTGGTGGTGGGGACACATGCGCTCCTGGAGGAGTCGGTGACCTTCCGCGACCTCGCCTTGGTCGTCGTGGACGAACAGCACCGTTTCGGGGTCGAGCAGCGGGACGCGCTGCGCTCCCGGTCCGCCCGTCCGCCGCATGTGCTGGTGATGACGGCCACGCCGATCCCGCGCACGGTCGCGATGACCGTTTTCGGTGATCTGGAGGTTTCCACTCTGACCGAGCTGCCCGCCGGCCGGTCGCCGATCGCCTCGTTCGTCGTGCCCGCGACCAACAAGGTCTGGACGGACCGGATGTGGGGCCGTGTCCGGGACGAGGTTGCCAAGGGCCATCAGGCGTATGTCGTCTGCCCGCGGATCGGCGAGGATGATGCCGCCGCCGACGCTCCGCCCGATGCTGCCGATGGCGTCCTGCCTGGCTCCTTGGCCGCTTTCTCCGGCGGTGCGCCGCCAGGCATGATCGACGGGGACACGTGGGACGCCACGGCCGGGTCCGAGGACGGGCGTAGGCCGAGTGCAGCCGTGCTCGACCTGCTCCCGGCGTTGCGTGACACCGAGCTCGTCGGGCTCCGGGCCGCGGCGTTGCACGGCCGCCTGCGCCCGGATGACAAGGACGAGGTCATGACGAAGTTCGCGGCGGGTGACATCGATGTTCTCGTGGCCACCACGGTGATCGAGGTCGGGGTCGATGTGCCCAACGCGACCGTGATGGTCATCGCGGATGCCGACCGTTTCGGCATTTCCCAGCTGCATCAGCTGCGGGGCCGGGTTGGGCGTGGCAGCGCGCCTGGGTGGTGCCTGCTGTACACCGAGGCCGAACACGGATCGCCCGCCTGGGAGCGGCTGGCCGCGGTGGCCGCCACCGCCGACGGTGCGCAGCTCGCCCGCCTCGACCTCGCGCAGCGGCGCGAGGGCGACGTGCTGGGCGCGGCCCAGTCCGGTGGTCGCCGATCGCTGCGCTTGCTGGAGCTGCTCAAGGATGAGGAACTGATCCGGTCCGCGCGGGACGAGGCGACGGCCCTGATGTGCGTTGATCCGCAGCTGTCGGCGCAGCCGGCCCTGGCCGCCGCACTCGCGGCGACGCTCGATGAGAGTACGGCCGCCTATCTGGAGAAGGGATGACGCGGATCATCGGTGGTACCGCGCGCGGGCGACCCATCCGGGTACCGCCGGGCGAGCGGACCCGCCCGACATCGGACCGGGCGCGGGAGGGGCTGTTCAACACGCTCACATCGATTGTGGAGCTGCGCGGCGCGCGGTTCGCCGATCTCTATGCTGGCAGCGGCGCGGTCGGCTTCGAAGCGTTGTCGAGGGGGGCGTCGCACGCCCTGCTCGTTGATCAGGAGCCCGCTGTTACCCACACGCTGCGCGCGAACGCCGCGACCCTTGGGCTCACCGGCGCGGAGATCATCTGCCAGCCTGTTCAGCGTGTGGTGGAGACCATACCTGGGCATGCTTTTGACGTGGTGTTTCTGGACCCTCCGTATAATGTGTCTAACGTAGAGTTGACAGCCGTGCTCACTCGCCTGCTTGCCCATTCCTGGCTGTGTCCAGATGGTATATGTGTTGTGGAGCGATCGCGGCGCGGTGGGCAGTTCGACTGGCCAGATGGTCTTGTTGCGATACGTAATCGGACGTATGGCGAGGCGACGCTCTGGTACGGTTTCGGATCATGAGAAAGGCTGTCTGTCCTGGTTCCTTCGACCCGGTCACCAACGGTCACCTTGATATCATCGGCCGTGCCAGCCGGCTCTTCGACGAGGTTGTCGTGGCTGTGCTCATCAACAAGAGCAAGGCCAACCTCTTCACCGTGGACGAGCGGATCGAACTGATCCGTGAGGCGGCGCGCGAGCATTCCAACGTGCTGGTCGAGTCCTCTCATGGCCTGCTTGTCGACTTTTGCCGGGCCCGTGGCATCCAGGCCATCGTCAAGGGCCTGCGCGCGGTCAGTGACTTCGACTACGAACTGCAGATGGCCCAGATGAACCATTCGCTCGCGGGCGTCGAAACCCTGTTCATGAGCACGAACCCGCAGTACGCCTTTCTGTCGTCAAGCCTGGTCAAGGAGGTCGCCACCTACGGCGGGGACGTCTCCGGGCTGGTGCCGGATCTTGTACTCAAGCAGTTGCGGGAGCGTCTCGCCCAGTAGCGCGATAACGGTAGTGGGCGAACGGTGGCGCGATAGCTGAACCACTGAACCACTGGCCGCGTTCGCGGGACGCGGCCAAGGCCGCCCGGCCGGAGCCCGGCGCCCGCGTCGCCGGGAAGCTCGCGGCCTTCGAGGGGCGCCGCCCAGAGGTCTCGCCTCGCTCCCTGTAGCCGAGCGTGGTCGGTCCCGCCGGTTGGCGAGGAGTCACGACGGCCGCACCGCCGCCAGCCTGGACGATCGGATAAGCTTGCGGTCTGCGTCCGGAGCGGCGGGTGGGGCAGCCATCCGAACCTGAGCTGAGTCCGGGCCGAGTCTGTCGTTTTGTGATGTTCGAGAGTTGTGAATCCAGTATTTTCGTGGCAAGGACAGGCACTCCACCCATGACCGGGCCGTCATCCCATCGCCGGAGCCCTCGTGGCCCGCTCGTACTTGACATTCGCGAGCTGGGCCGTCGCGCGGGTTCCATGAAGCATGTCGTGACACAGGTTCCCGCGCCGGCGGAGCTGGGAAACGAAATGATCAAGGTTTCGCCGGGCGCGCTTATTGAGCTGGCTGTGCGGCTGGAATCCGTGATGGAAGGCGTGCTGGTCAGCGGCACGGCGTCCACGCCGTTGGCGGGCGAGTGCTCGCGTTGTCTCGACCCCTTCGAGGACGAGGCGGCGGTTGACATCCGGGAGCTGTTCTACTATCCCGACCGGGTCGTGGGCGACGTCGATGACGACGACTGTCCGCAGATCGTGAACGACCATATTGATCTGCTTCCGGCGCTGCGTGACGCGTTGGTGCTCAACCTGCCGCTGTCACCCTGCTGCCGGCCGGACTGTGCGGGTCTGTGCGTCGACTGCGGCGCGCGACTGGACGACCTTGAGCCTGGCCATACCCATGAACAGGTCGACCCCAGGTGGGCGGCACTTCCATCGCTGGTCGAGAATTCAGCATTGATCGATAACAAGGAGAAGGACTAGTGGCCGTCCCGAAGCGCCGGACCTCGCGTAGTAACACCCGCTCTCGGCGGGCTCAGTGGAAGGCAACGACCCCCGCTCTGGCCAAGTGCCCACGCGGCCACGTGGTCCGGCCGCACACGGTCTGCCCGACCTGCGGTCGTTACAACGATCGACAGGTCATCGACGTCTAAGAGCGCCCGGTAATAGGGGTGTGGATCAAGGAGCGGGGCTGGGGTGTGTGCGGCGCAAGGCGGAGAAGGGAGCCACCCTGGTGCTGGGTGGCGACCGACGAGCCGGGGTACCCGTCCATCGCGCAGCGATGGACGGGGAGCGATGCGGCGAGGTGCGTGCCCCAGCCCCGCGACACCGCGTCCCCTATTGCCAAGCGCTCTTAGTGGTGTGACACATGTGGCGGTTGATCTGCCCGGTGAAGACGGCGCGCCGGAGCTGGTCGTTGACGGTGTCGGTCATGCGCTTGCCGCTGACGCGACCCTGAATGTCAGCCTGGTCGGCCCGTCCCGGGTCGCTGGGCCGCTGCTGCGCGAGCGCGGCCTGCACGCCGAGAGCCGGCTACGGATCGTTGATGCTTCTTATACGGTAGGTGCCGGCGTGGACGCGACCCGTGCGGTGCGATCGAGGCGGGACGCCACGGTGCGGGTCGCGGCCCGTCTATTGCGGGACGGCGTGGCCGACGCCATGGTGTCGGCCGGCCCGGTCGCCGCGGCCACAGCCGCGGCGACGTTCACCCTCGGCCCGCTCGCGGGGGCGACGAGGCCGGCACTTGCCGTGGTCGTCGGCTCGCCGTCCGAGCCGAGGGTCCTGCTGGATGCTGGCGCGGCCTCCGGCGTGAACATCAGCGCCGACCAGCTCACCCAGTGCGCGGTCCTCGGAGCGGCCTACGCCACAATCCGCCTGCGTGTGGCGCGGCCCAGGGTCGGCCTGCTGTCCGCGGGGCCGGCTGATCCGGGCCGACCGGCTGCTGGGAGCGTCGGCGATCTTATCGCCGAGCTGGGGTTTGACTTCGTGGGCGCTGTCGAGGCGGCCACGGTGGTGGCCGGCGGGAGCGTTGACGTCGTGCTCAGTGATGGTTTCACCGGGGCGGTCCTGGTGTCGGTTCTGCGAGCGGTTGCGCAGGTTGTCGGTCAGCTACCGCGGACGTCGTCGGGGTGGCAGCCGTGGGAGGGAGCATTCGTGGTCGGTGTTGACGGGATTGTGGTCGTCGTGGATGGCAGGCCCGAGGGGGCCGCGGCCGGAGTCACGCACGCGATTGCCGAGGCGGTTGCCGCACATCAGGCAGGTTGGGTGCCGCGCCAGCGGGCGGCTCTCGCCGAGCTCGTCACCCACCGCCGGATCCGTGCCGGGCTGCCGGCATGACCCGCGGCCTGCCACCGCCCGCGCCCAGAGACGGCCTGATGGCCGCGCTCGGTGTGCCGGTCGACGTCGGCCTGCTCGAACGGGCTCTTACGCACCGCTCATACGCCTACGAGCAGGGCGGCCTGCCGACCAACGAACGGCTGGAGTTCCTTGGGGACTCCGTGCTCAGCCTTGTCGTCACCGACGCCCTGTTCCACCGTCATCCGGACCTGCCGGAAGGACAGCTCGCCAAGCAGCGCGCGTCCGTAGTCAACATGCGTGCGCTCGCTGGTGTCGCCCGCACGCTGGGGGAGAACGGCATCGGTCCGTACCTGCTGTTGGGCCGTGGTGAGGAGACCACCGGAGGCCGGGACAAGGCCAGCATCCTCGCGGACACCCTTGAGGCGCTGATTGGCGCGGTCTACCTGTCGGCTGGCGGGTTGGACGGCCTGCAGGTCGCGTCCCAGTTCGTCCACCGGTTGTTCGACCCGCTGCTGGACGTGGCCGCGGGCCGGGGTGCCGGGCTGGACTGGAAAACCTCGTTGCAGGAACGGACCGCCGTGCTGTTGCTGGGTCCGCCCGAGTACGAGGTGGATGAGTTCGGGCCGGACCATGCCAAGCGGTTCACCGCCCGCGCCGTCGTGGCCGGTGAAATCCTCGGCCATGGTGACGGTGGGAGCAAGAAGGAGGCTGAGCAGCGCGCCGCCGCCGCCGCCTTCGAGGCGTTGGAGGCGCGTTCGGCCGATCCTTGTCATCCCGACGGGCTGGCCGGCGCAGAGCGGGATGACGGCGATCCGGCGGACAGCCGCGCTGAGACGGCTGTGCGCACGGGTAACCGCTGATCCGCCGCTGCCCTTTCCGCCATGCCTGAGCTTCCGGAGGTCGAGGTCGTTCGGCTCGGCCTGCAACAGGCGCTGGTCGGCCGGACGATCGCGGAGGTCGTGGTTGCGCACCCCCGGGCTGTCCGGCGGCACGCCGCTGGGACCGCTGACTTCGTGGCGGTGCTTGCGGGCCGTACGATCTTTGCCGTACACCGGCGGGGGAAGTATCTGTGGTTGGATCTCGGTCATGGAATGGCGCTGCTCGCTCATCTCGGCATGAGCGGCCAGCTTCTCGCGGTGCCCGCGACCAAACCCGCCGAGACCCACCTCCGAATTCGTTTCACGTTCTCCGACGCTGGTCGGGAACTGCGATTTGTCGATCAGCGCACCTTCGGCGGTCTTGCGGTTGTCCCCGCCGGTGCGGGTGTGCCGGAACCGATTGCGCATATCGCGCTGGATGTCCTGGACCCGGGTTTTTCTGACACGGAGTTCGTCGCGGCCGTTCGCCGCCGCCGGACCGGAATCAAACGCGCGTTACTCGATCAGACCCTTGTCGGCGGTATCGGTAACATCTACGCCGATGAATCCCTGTGGCGGGCGAGGCTGCATTATGCGCGTCCGACTGAGACGCTTACCCGCGGTGAGCTCTGCCGCTTGTTGGATGCGGCACGTGAGGTTCTCACCGCCGCGTTGTGCGCGGGCGGGACCTCCTTCGACTCGCTCTATGTATCAGTCAATGGTGTGAGCGGCCGGTTCGACCGTTCGCTGGAGGTCTATGGGCGGACCGGTCAGCCATGTTCACGATGCCGGACGCCCGTCCGTCGGGATGCCTTCATGAACCGGTCCAGTTTCAGCTGTCCAGGCTGTCAACCACGGCCGAGAAGGGGACGTTGGTAGTTTCCTCTGGGTCCGCGGCAGTGCCGTGGACCCAGAGGAAGGCCGTTTTACAGCTTGCCGCCGGGGAGGTTGGGTACCGCGGTCTGGGTGGGACCTGAGGTGCGGGGCGGGGCGTAGCCCGGACCAATGATCTCGTTGGGCGCGGCTGGTGCCGGTGCCGGTGTGGCACTGCGTAGGCCCTCCGTGCTGGCCTGGGGCACCGGCAGGATGCCGCCATCCTGGCTGAAACTCTGGCCGCAACCGCTGAGTGACAGCGCCGCGGGGATGATGATGGCGCTGACCATCGTCATGACGGCTCGTCGGCCGCCGGGCAGGGGCACCCGGAGCTGACGGGATCGGGGCGAACGCATGGTATTCACAATGGGCCGGTAGCCTATCGTGCCCATGTGTGATGTTCCCGCGGAGCCGCCGGATCGAAATGATCACAATACGTCCGCCGGGTCTGAACCGCCGGCCCGGTTGACAGCGTGGGTGTCAGGGAGGGTTCAGGGCGTTGGTTTTCGGGCTTATGTCCGTTCCCGTGGGCGCCGGCTCGGCCTGGTGGGTTCGGCGACGAATCTCACAGATGGCCGGGTCGAGATCGTTGCGGAAGGTTCGCGAGCCGCTTGCGAGGCTCTCCTGGAGATGTTGCGGGCCGGGCACACACCAGGTCTGACGACTCAGGTCACGTTCTCCTGGTCGCAGGCGAAGGGTGATCTGTCAAATTTTACCCGGAAATGATCTGTGTCGACGGTTGGGCGATGACGAGGTGTCCTCATCTCGACAAAATGCCATCGGGAGCCGTCCGGGTATGGCATCGTCTTGACATTCGGCTACTTCGCGTGCGATCCTGAGTTCATTGTCTGGCGCGTCGTGTGATCTATCCCGGTTCTTCATCGGTGGGTTGCAGCGCGTCCCGCACCCGCTCGGTCACTCATCGTGGAGGACCATCATCATGGCGAAGGCCCTTTTCGGCCACGTCGGCTCTGGCAACGATGTTCGTTTGTCGTATGAGGTACGCCGACTTCGTGCACGTGTAGCAGAACTGGAAGACGAGCTTGCGCGTTCTCGTGCTCTTACGGATGCGCTTGAAGGCGTTGATGTCTCTGACGAGCTTCGCGCGCTTGAAGCAGAGCCCGCGCTGACCTGATCCTCCCGAATCCGTAGCGGGAGTTAAGGGACGTTTCTCCTCGTGGGGAACGTCCCTTCGTGCTGCCGGGGCTCATTTGCCGGATCCTGCTGGTAGTGAAGCTGGCAGTATCGTTGGTGTTCCGTCCCCTCCGACAGCTCCGGAGACAGGTGCATCTCAAGAGCCTTACCCTGCGGGGCTTCAAGTCGTTCGCGAGTTCGACGACCCTGCACCTCGAGCCCGGCATCACCTGTGTTGTGGGGCCGAACGGCTCGGGCAAGAGCAACGTCGTCGACGCGATGGCCTGGGTCCTTGGCGAGCAGGGCGCCAAAGCGCTGCGCGGCGGGACGATGTCGGACGTCATCTTCGCCGGCACACCGTCGCGCCCGCCGCTGGGCCGCGCCGAGGTCCTGCTCACCATTGACAACACCGACGGCGCGCTGCCCATCGACTACAGCGAGGTGACGGTCGGTCGTCTGATGTTCCGTAGCGGCGAGAGCGAATACACGATCAACGGTAGTTCGTGTCGGCTGCTGGACATCCAGGAACTCATGAGCGACTCTGGGATCGGCCGCGAGCTGCATGTGATCGTTGGCCAGGGCCAGCTTGACGCGGTTCTGCACGCCCGCCCGGAGGACCGGCGCGCCTTTATCGAGGAGGCGGCTGGCGTCCTCAAGCACCGCAAGCGCAAGGAAAAGGCCCTGCGCAAGCTGGAGGCGATGGCGGCCAATCTCACCCGCCTGACGGATCTGTCCGCCGAGCTGCGGCGCCAGCTGGGCCCGCTGGGCCGGCAGGCGGAAATCGCCCGTAAGGCCGGTGTCATCCAGGCCGCGGTGCGTGACTCACGGCTGCGCCTGCTGGCCGACGACATCGTCACCGCCCGCGGTGACATCGCGGCTGACACCAGGGATGAAGAAGCGCTGCGGGTCCGCCTCGCGGCGGCCGGGCAGGCATATACCGACGGCCAGCGGCGGGAGCAGATCCTGGCGGCGGAGCTGGCGGCGGTGACCCCCCAGGCCGCTGCCGCGGGTGAGGTCTGGCACGCGCTGGCATCCCTTCGGGAGCGCGTCCGAGGTACCCGGTCACTCGCGGCCGAGCGGGTCCGGCTGCTGCGCTCCGGGTCCGAGGAAGAACGCGGTGGGCGGGATCCCGAGCAGCTGGAGCAGGAGGCGGCGGCAGTCCGGGAACAGGAGAACGCTCTCGGCGTGCGGCTGGATGCCGATCGTGACAACCTCGCCGAGGTCGTCGCCCGCCGGGCCGCGCTGGAGACAGCACTGGCCGGTGAGGAAAAGGCGCTTGTGGCTGCCGCGCGGGAGGCCTCAAGCCGACGGGAGAGCCTGGCTCGGCTGGCCGGGCGGGTGGAGGCGGCTCGCTCCCGCGCCGCCAGTGCTGAGACTGAGATCGTCCGGATATCCGAGGCCGTGGACGCCGCCCGGCAGCGCGGTGGCGAAACAAGTGACCAGCGTGTCGCGCTGGAGTCAGAACTCGCCCGGATGCGGACGACCCGTTCCGAGCTCACCGCGAGACATGCCGAGGCCGTGGCGGTCCATGCGGACGCGACGGCGAGGCTGGAGAATGTGCGTGCGCAGGAGCGTTCCGCCGAACGCGACCGGGCTTCCTGGCAGGCCCGCGGGGAGGCGCTCATCCTGTCGCTGACGCCGAAGGACGGCGCCGCCGCGCTGCTGGCCGCCGCCGGCGGCGAGCGGGACAACGGCGCTGCCCGGTCGGACGGCGCTCCCGCCAGGCCCACCGGCGTCCTGGGCCGCCTCGCCGCCTTGCTGGCGGTCGAGCCAGGGGCCGAGACCGCGATGGCAGCCGTCCTGGGTCCGGCTGCCGACGCCGTCGCGGTCGGTGCTGTCGAGGATGCCGCTGCCGCGTTTGAGTGGCTTCGCGCGGCCGACGCGGGGCGCGCGTCACTGCTGGTCGCCGGCCGGCCGAGCGGCGACGGCCCGGTCGCCGACGGGTGCGGGACCGACCCGGTCATGGCCCTGTCGGCGGACGCCCGTCGCGGTGGGGTTCCCGCCGTGGACCTCGTGCGGGTCAGCGACCCGCGCTACGCCGCGGGAGTGGCCCGGTTGCTGGCCGCCACTATCGTGGTTGCCGACCTCACAGCCGCCGTTGAGCTTGTCCGTGAACATCCTGGCATCCGAGCGGTCACCCGGGCTGGTGACGTGATCGGGCCTGAGCTCGCCACCGGCGGCAGTGCCCGAGCGCCGTCCCTGCTCGAGCTTCAGGCCGCGGCGGACGAGGCGGAGTCCCGGATGCTTGCGGCGGCCAGCAGCGGTGAGCGTGCCCGCGGGGCCGTCGCCGCCGCCGCCGAGGAGGTGAAGCGGGCCAGAAGTGGGATCGACGACGCGTCAGCGGCGCTGCATGGAGCGGACGCCCGTCACCGGGCGTTGTCCGAACAACTGTCCCAGCTGGAGCGGGCGAACCGGTCGGGAGCCGCTGAGATCGAACGTCTCGAACGGGTCCGGATGCAGGCCGAAACCGCTCGCGACCAGGCATACGGTGCCTTGGCGGAGCTGGAGGCGATGCTGGCCGCGACATCCTCGGAACCTGACGTCGGTGACCGGTCGCCAGCTGAGCGCGACCGGCTTGCGGCCGCGACCTCAGCCGTGCGCGGCGAGGAGGTCGAGGCCCGGCTTGCGGTGCGTACCAGTGAGGAACGGGCTCGGGCGCTGGCCGGCCGCGCGGCCGCGTTGGTCCGGTCCGCCGCGAACGAACGGGCCGCGCGGCTGGCGGCGGCCCGGCGACGGGAGGTGCGGGAGCGCCAGGCGACCGTTGCCGCGGCTGTGGCCGACGCTGCCGGTCATGTTCTCGCGGCGCTGGAGAACTCGCTGGCCGCCGCTGACACCGAACGTGGCCAGGCCGAGGCGCGGCGGCTGCGGACCGAGGCCGATCTGGCCGCCGTCCGCGAGCAGGTACGGACACGTGCTGGCGAGCTCGCCGCGTTGCGTGATGATGCCCACCGCGACGAGCTCGCCCGTGCCGAAAAGCGCCTGCGGGTGGAGACACTGGAGGCCAAGGCGTTCGACGAGCACGGGATAGCCGTTGACGATCTTGTTGGCGAGTACGGACCGCACGTGCCCGTACCGCCGGACACCCCGGACGGCGAGGCCGTCGCGTTCGACCGCGCTGACCAGGCGGCGCGGGCGGCCGCGGCCGAGAGACAGCTCGCCCGGCTGGGTAAGGTCAACCCGCTCGCGCTCGAGGAGTTCGAAGCCCTGCAGGAGCGCGCGGCGTTCCTCTCGACACAGCTCGACGACATCAAGAACACCCGCCGCGACCTCCTGCTGGTCGTCGCCGAGGTCGACGAACGGGTCCGAGAGGTCTTCCGCGCGGCCTTCGAGGACACCGCGCGCGAGTTCGAGACGGTCTTCGCGACCCTGTTCCCCGGCGGTGACGGCAGACTCGTGCTCACCGATCCCGATGACATGCTCACCACTGGCATCGAGGTGGAGGCACGGCCACCGGGCAAGAAGGTCAAGCGTCTGTCGTTGCTGTCGGGCGGTGAACGATCGTTGACGGCGATTGCCCTGCTGCTCGCGATCTTTCGTGCCCGGCCGTCGCCCTTCTACGTGCTGGACGAGGTCGAGGCCGCCCTTGACGACCGTAACCTCGGCCGCCTGCTGACGGCGCTGGAAGGCCTGCGGGAGAAATCTCAGTTGATCATTATTACCCATCAGAAACGTACGATGGAGATTGCGGACGCGCTCTACGGTGTGTCGATGCGTGGGGACGGAGTCACCACGGTGATCAGTCAACGGCTCCGGGAACGCGCTTCGGCCTGAGAAACGGGCTGCCTGGTCTGTCAGGATCGGATGCGTGGAGTACGTCCTCATCATCATCGCGATCGTCGTGTTCGGTCTTGTCGCGTCCGCCGGCCTGCTGGTGGGCACCCGCCGCCGAAGTCGAAGCACCCCCACCCGGGGCCGGCCGCACCCGGGTACGGACTACCAGCCCGGGGTGGGTGACGACGCCGAGATCCCCCGAGACACCCCGAGGCGGACGGTCGAGACCGTTGACATCCCCGCACCCGCACCCGAGGCCGAGGCCGCGGGTGAAGCTGAACCGTACGAACTGGAACTTGAGCGGGAAGCTCAACGGGAGGTGCCGGCCCCAGCCGCCGGCCGGTTGATCCGCCTGCGCGAGCGGCTCGCGCGGTCCCAGAACAGCCTGGGCCGCACGCTGCTGCTGTTGTTGTCCCGGGACAACCTCGACGAGGAGGCCTGGGAGGACGTCGAGACGACCTTGCTGGTCGCCGATGTCGGGGTGGCGCCTACCCAGGAACTGGTCCAGTCGTTGCGCACAAGGGTCAAGGTTCTCGGTGCCCGCCAGCCCGCGGATGTGCGTGTGCTGCTGCGCGACGAGCTACTTGCCCAGATTGGTACCAGCACCGACCGTACGCTGCACTCGGCCGTGGACGGCCGGCCCGCGAACATCCTCGTGGTCGGGGTGAACGGTACCGGCAAGACCACGACCTGTGGAAAGATCGCCCGTCTGCTGGTGGCGGACAACCGTACGGTGGTGCTGGGCGCGGCCGACACCTTCCGGGCCGCCGCCGCCGACCAGCTGGAAACGTGGGGGAGCAGGGTCGGGGCGCAGACGGTACGCGGCGGCGAGGGCGGGGACCCGGCATCGGTCGCCTTTGAAGCCGCCAAACGAGGCATCGCTGTCGGAGCGGACACCGTGGTGGTGGACACCGCTGGGCGTCTGCACACCAAGACCGGTCTCATGGACGAGCTTGCCAAGATCAAACGCGTGGTAACCAAGATCGGTCCCGTTGACGAGGTTCTGCTCGTGCTGGACGCGACGACCGGCCAGAACGCCGTGGAACAGGCCCGGGTGTTCACCCGTGCGGTGGACATCACAGGCGTTGTGCTCACCAAGCTCGACGGGACTGCCAAGGGCGGCATCGTGATCGCGGTCCAGCGGGAGCTCGGGGTACCGGTGAAACTCGTCGGTCTGGGGGAGGGGCCTGACGACCTCGCGCCGTTCGATCCGGAGGCGTTCGTCGACGCGTTGCTGGGAGAGGCCGCGAGCTGACCGGAAGAGCCAGCCGGATTCGCTGCTCGGCTTCTCCCGCTCGGCTCCCTGCTCAGGCCTACACCGTGGCCACGGGAAGGCTCTTTCACCCGGCGTGCGGGCGACCTACAGTGCCGAGGTGAGGTTCATGGCCCGGCCGGACCCGATGGCCGGGATGTTATGCCCGGCGAGGTGTTCCCGCCATCCTCGCTGTGGAGGGCGGTGACAGCGGCGGATCTGTGCCATGATCACCGTGTGGGTGTACCTCGCCGGGCTGCCTGTCGCAGAGGTGAAGGGCCGCAAGCCGCGGACTCGCCGGCCTTCGCCCCGTCCTGGTGCGTACCCTGAGAGCTGCGGTTCGCCAGCGATCTCGGAGTGTGCGCGTGTTCGACACCCTGTCCAGCCGTCTCGACAAGGCTTTCTCGTCGCTTCGCGGCAAGGGGCGGTTGTCCGAGGCTGACATCAATGCCACCGCCCGGGAGATCCGGGTGGCGTTGCTGGAGGCCGACGTCGCGTTGCCGGCGGTCCGTGCCTTCATCGCGGCCGTGCGCGAACGGGCAATGGGAGCGGAGGTCTCGGCTTCGCTGAACCCGGCCCAGCAGGTAGTCAAGATCGTAAATGAAGAACTGATCGCTATTCTGGGTGGTGCCGCGGCTACCCTGCGGTTCGCCAAGACGCCCCCCACCGTCATCCTCCTCGCCGGCCTGCAGGGCACGGGCAAGACGACGCTTGCCGGCAAACTCGGTCGCTGGCTTGCGGCCCAGGGGCACACCCCCTTGCTGGTCGCCGCCGACCTGCAGCGTCCGAACGCGGTCACGCAGCTTCAGGTTGTGGCCGCCCGGGCCGGGATCGACGTGTTCGCGCCCGAGCCCGGCAACGGGGTGGGTGACCCGGTGGCGGTCGCGCGCGACGCCGTGGAACACGCGCGGCGTCGCCTGCACGACGTGGTTGTTGTCGACACCGCCGGCCGTCTTGGCGTGGATGCCGAGATGATGCGGCAGGCTGCGGACATCCGCGATGTGACGTCGCCGGACGAGATCCTGTTCGTCGTCGACGCGATGATCGGTCAGGACGCCGTCGCCACCGCACAGGCCTTCGCTGACGGCGTCGGTTTCAGCGCGGTGGTGCTCACCAAGCTCGACGGTGACGCTCGCGGTGGTGCCGCGCTGTCGGTCGCGCACCTGACCGGTAAACCGATCATGTTCGCCTCCACCGGTGAGGCGCTGGAGGACTTCGACGTCTTCCACCCGGAGCGGATGGCGTCGCGCATCCTGGGCATGGGCGACGTTCTCACCCTTATCGAGCAGGCGGAGAAGGCCTTCGAGGCCGACCAGGCCGAGGCGATGGCGGCGAAGATGGCCGCCTCGGAGTTCACCCTGTCGGATTTCCTCGACCAGATGCTCGCCGTCCGCAAGATGGGGCCGATCGCCAACCTGCTCGGCATGCTGCCTGGTATGGGGCAGATGAAGGAGCAGCTGTCCCAGATCGGTGAACGTGACGTTGACCGGGTAGTCGCGATCATCCGGTCGATGACCCCGGCTGAACGGCAGGACCCACGGATTCTCCAGGCTTCCCGCAAGGCCCGGGTGGCCCGCGGTTCCGGGGTGACTGTCACTGAGGTCAACCAGCTGCTTGACAGGTTTGACGAGGCGCGCAAGGTCATGAAACAGATGGCTGGTGGTATGGGTGTGCCCGGCGGCGGGCAGCGCGGCCGAGCCGCGGCCAACCGTAAGGCGAGCAAGAAGGGAAAGGGCGCGAACCGCAAGGGCAATCCGGCCGCTCGTGCCGCGCAGACACAGGCGGAGCAGGCCGCGGCTGAGGCGCGGCGGGCCGGCGGTGGCCTGCCCGCGGCCGGACCTGGCGACGGCGTCATGCCTGACCTGTCCGCCCTGATGCGCGGTGGTGGCTTCCCCCCGGCGGGTCCACCGCCCGGTCAGCGCCGCGGCAAGCAGCGCTGACCTGCCAGGATCGACTGAAGGCGTTGGCTCCAAAGGCCCTGGGGAGTATCGGCGTCCACGATCTGGCAAACTATGAGCACGACATGGGTTCCTTACCATCGGCGTCGTCGCGGTGACCCTCTCCGCCGCCTTGACGCTCCGAAAACCCAGCCGCCGGTATCCCGCGTCCCCACCGTGGCATTCTGGTGGCTACTGACGTACGTCTGGAGCAGTTCGACAATCGTGGCAACCAAGATCAAACTTCAGCGCCTCGGCAAGATGCGCGAGCCGCACTACCGGATCGTCGTCGCGGACGCCCGCACCAAGCGAGACGGCCGGGTCATCGAGGCGATCGGGCAGTATCATCCCAAGTCCGACCCGAGCATCATCAAGGTGGACGGCGAACGCGCCGAGTACTGGCTCGGTGTGGGCGCTCAGCCGACCGAGCCAGTACTCGCGATCCTCAAGGTCACCGGTGACTGGCAGAAGTTCAAGGGGCTGCCCGCGCCGCCGCCGATGAAGGTCGCGGCTCCCAAGCCCGACAAGCGGGAGGCCTTCCAGACCGCGGCTCGGGCCGCCGCGGGCCTTGGCGACAAGCCTGCCACCACTCCCAAGAAGGCCAAGAAGGGCACGGACGAAGCACCCGCGGGCGAGCAGAGCGCGCCGGCGGCCGAGGCATCGACTCCGGCGGGGCAGTAAGTGCTGGAGGCCGCGCTCGAGCATCTTGTTCGGGGCATCGTCGACCACCCGGACGATGTACGCGTCGATATGCAGTCGGGTCGGCGAGGCCGGACCTTGGAGGTCCGCGTGCATCCCGACGATCTCGGCAAGGTGATCGGGCGCGGCGGGCGGACCGCGCGCGCGCTCCGGACAGTCATGGCCGGGGTGGGTGGCCGGGGTCTGCGTGTCGACGTCGTCGACGTCGACCGGTAGCCGGCAGGTTGTGGACCGCCCGGCGGATGAACCGGTCGTGGTCGGTCGAATCGGCCGTCCCCACGGTGTGCGCGGGGAGGTGACGATCGATGTTCGAACGGACCTTCCGGACCGGCGCTTCGCGCCGGGGTCGAGCTTTCCCGGCCACACGCCGGCCGCCGCTCCGCTGGTGGTTGCCGGGGCCCGTTGGCATGCCGGCCGCCTGCTCCTGCGCTTCAGGGGGGTCGGTGACCGTAGCGCAGCCGAAGCCCTGCGGGGACAGATCCTCACCATCGCGCCCAGCGCCGTGGGTGCCGCCGCGGACGGCGATGATGATCCGGACGACTTCTGGTGGGACCGTGACCTGGTCGGGCTGCGGGTGTCCACCGTAGCCGGCATGGATGTCGGTGTGGTTGTCGACGTGGTCCACACGCCGGCCGGGGAGCTGCTCGCGGTCGACCGAGCCGACGGGCGCGAAGTGCTGATCCCGTTCGTGCGTGAGATCGTCCCCAGGGTCGATGTGCTCGACGGTCGTCTCGTGGTCGACCCGCCGCCGGGCTTGTTCGATCTGGAGTAGCCGTGCGTGTCGACATTATCACGATCTTTCCTGAGTATCTCAGCCCGCTGGAACTGTCGCTGGTAGGCAGGGCGCGTAACCGGGGCATCCTTGACGTTCACCTGCATGATCTCCGGCAGTGGACGAGCGATGCGCATCGGACCGTGGACGACGCCCCCTACGGTGGGGGGCCGGGCATGGTGATGCGTCCGGAGCCGTGGTGGGCGGCACTGACCGAGGTGAGCGGATCGGGCGCGGCCGGTGGCCGGCCACCGCGAATCATCGTCCCGACCCCGGTGGGCCGGCCGTTTACCCAGGCCTATGCCGACGGGCTGGCCGGTGAACCGTGGCTGGTGTTCTGCTGCGGCCGGTATGAGGGCATTGACGCACGGGTCATCGACGAGTGGGCCGACGATGAGATCTCGATCGGCGACTATGTGCTGGCCGGGGGCGAGGTCGCCACGCTGGTGATGCTGGAGGCGGTCACCCGCCTGCTGCCCGGTGTGGTTGGTAACGCCGAGTCCGTCGCGGACGACTCCTTCGCGAACGGCCTGCTGGAACCGCCGGTGTATACCCGGCCACCCGTGTGGCGCGATCGCGAGGTGCCCGCGGTGCTGCGCTCCGGTGACCATGCGGCCATCAGCCGGTGGCGCCGGGAGGCGGCGGTGCGCCGGACCACGCACCGCCGGCCAGATCTGCTGACCGGCATCGACCTGGGCCGAGACGGTGGCCCGCGCGATAGTGGGCGCCACGCGAATCCTGCCACCGACCCGGCCAGCACCGACCCGGCCGGTCGTATGGCACAGTAGGATGCGGTGTCCGGCCGTCAGTCGTCCCGACGGGAACTCCCCTGGGTGGGTGGCAGCATGGTCCACGACAGTGGATCATTTGTGGCGGTTGGCCCGCAGCTGGTTCATCCCTGTCATCCCCGCGAGAAAGCGACCGCCATGCAAACCCTGGACAGCCTCGACGCCGCGTCGCTGAGGACCGACGTCCCGCAGTTCTGGCCGGGCGACACCCTGAAGGTCCACGTTCGTGTCGTCGAAGGCAATCGCCAGCGCATCCAGGTTTTCCAGGGCGTTGTGATTCGTCGCCAGGGCGGTGGTGTTCGCGAGACCTTCACGGTCCGCAAGGTCAGCTTTGGCGTCGGGGTTGAGCGGACCTTCCCGGTCCACAGCCCGGTCGTGTCCAAGATTGAAGTCGTGACCAGTGGAGACGTGCGACGGGCGAAGCTGTACTACCTCCGTGAGCTGCGTGGCAAGGCTGCGAAGATCAAGGAAAAGCGTCGGCCGGCTGGACGCTGAGGTGTGCGTGGGTTGGCGCGAAGGTTGACCATGCGTCACCATGTCTGCGTTACCGTGCTATTGCCGGAGCAGGCCCGCGTAGGGTGGTCACTTTCCCTCCCCTGTCGGATACCACGGTGACGGTCATCAAATTCGGCCGAGGCCGGCCAACCCATGAGGTGGCGTGGTGAGTGGAGCCGAGCAGGGTCTTCCGGCTCGCTGGGACAGTGCTGTTCCGGCGAGGGCGTGTCTGATGGACGGTGGTCGATGTGGGCGATGATCCAGAAAGTGGCCCGCAAGGCGGAGAAGGTCCGGATAGCGGTGTGCTATCCGGACCGACGACAACACGGCAGGACGCTTTCTGGCATCGAGAGCAGGGGCCCGCACAGACGCGAAGCGTTCGGGTGGGGGGCGAGGCGATCGAGCATCCGTCAGACGCGCCCAGTGGCCAGAGGCCGCCTGATGATGGCTGTGGGCAGATGGCGAATGGGCAGACCGTGAAGCGGAGCGGCGATGCCAGCCCCGGCGCGCGAGACCTTGCGGGATCCGTCGCGGGCAATAATGCTGGGGAAGACACCATGATCTCACCGGCTGACGCGTCCGGCCCGGTGGCGGGCGCCGAGCCCGCGGTCGCCGGGGATGCTCCCGTCACCGGGGGCGCCCTTGGCGAACCCCAGGCGGTCGCGATGGATCCGATCGCCGAGGAACCCACCCGGCGCGCGCGCCGGGCATTGGGCCGCAGCCGCGGGGGGAGGGGCTCGTTCGCCCGTGAGCTGCCTGTCCTCATACTGGTCGCCTTCCTGCTCGCACTGGTCATCAAGGCATTTCTCGTGCAGGCGTTCTGGATACCGACCGTCTCGATGGAACGGACCCTGCTGGTCAACGACCGGGTTCTGGTCAACAAGCTCGTCTACCGCTTCAGGGACGTCCACCGCGGTGAGATTGTCGTGTTCAACGGCGACGGCACCGGCTTCGAGCGGGCGGAGACCCTGATCGACCCGCCGAGCAACGTTGTCTCCCGTGCAGTGCGTGCGGTTCAGGGTGTGTTCGGCCTCGGTGCCCCCAGCGACAAGGACTTCATCAAAAGGGTCATCGGCGTGGCTGGTGACACGGTGGCCTGCTGCGATTCCCAGGGCCGGGTGACGGTTAACGACAAGCCCCTCGATGAGCCGTACGTCTATGAGAACAGCCCGGCTGGCTCCGGGCGCGAGTTCGCCCCGGTGAAGGTGCCTGCCGGCGAGCTGTGGGTCATGGGCGACCATCGCAGTGAGTCCTCGGATTCACGGGTGAACGGAACCATCCCGGAAAGCAAGGTTGTCGGTCGTGCCTTTGTGCGGGTCTGGCCGCTGGGGCGGATGGCGATTTTGTCTCCGCCGAACATCTTTGCCACCGCTACCGGTCTGCCGGCGGCCAGCCTCCCGGTTGCCGGCCTGGCCGCGGCTGGCGTGGTGGCGGTGGGCGGGGTCGCCGTATCGCATCGGCGATCACCGCTCGGAAGGAGCAGCCCGGGTGGCGACGGTGGATCAGCCCGGCACGGCGATCGCCCCGAGCGGCGGTCGGACCGACCCGCGCGGCGGCGACGGCGTCAGCGTCCAACCCAGCCGCCCACTGCTGTTCGCTCCGGCCAGGGCGACGATCCGGCGTGATGCCGGGCTGTGGGGGTACGAGCGTGCGCTCTGGCGCCGGGGGCTCGCGCCCGTTGCCGGGGTCGACGAGGCCGGGCGGGGCGCGTGCGCTGGTCCTCTTGTCGTCGCGGCCGTCCTTCTCCCCAAGGGCGGATCGCGAAGCATCGGCACCTTGGCCGACTCCAAACGGTTGTCCGCCCGTCTGCGCGAGCAGGTATTCGACGACATCCTTGGTGTCGCCCAAGCGTGGACGACCGTTGTGATCGATGCATCCGAGATCGACCTGCGGGGTGTGCATGTGGCGAACATCACTGGAATGCGCCGCGCGGTGGCTCGGCTGCCGTGGCGTCCCGGGTACGTGCTGACCGATGGCTTTGCGGTGGCGGGTTTGGGAGTCGAGTCCACAGCCGTGCTCAAGGGGGATCAAGTGGTGGCCTGTGTGGCCGCCGCGTCCGTCGTTGCCAAGGTGACCAGAGATCGGATCATGAATGATCTGCACTCTGCGTACCCCGAGTATGATTTTGCGCAGCACAAGGGGTATGTCACGGCAGGGCACGCCGCGGCACTGGCCGCTTACGGCCCGTGTGATCAGCATCGGATGTCGTATGTCAATGTGGCAGAAGCTCAACGCGAACGACTGTCGCGGCTGGAGGATGTCGTGACACGAACCGGGCTACGCAGCGCGATGGAGAGCGCATGAGCGCCGAAGATCTCGAGAAGTACGAGACCGAGATGGAGCTCCAGCTCTATCGCGAATATCGTGACGTCGTCGGTTTGTTTTCCTACGTCATCGAGACGGACCGTCGTTTCTATCTTGCAAACGACTATCAGATCGACGTCCGTAACAGCGCGGGTGAGGTCTTTTTTGAGCTCACTCTGCGTGATGCGTGGGTATGGGATATGTTCCGGCCGGCACGGTTCGTGAAGAACGTGCGTGTGGTGACGTTCAAGGACATCAACGTTGAGGAGCTGACCAAGGCGGAGCTCTGATTCTTGATCGTTATCAAATATCGGCGATCTTTATCGTCGGTCTCCGGTCGCTCTGAGAACTGTGGCGATGGTCAGCGTGCGCCGACCGCTAAGCGGTCGCCGCCGGAAGTTCGTCCAGGGTCTGCCGGCGCCTCGCCTCGTCGTCGTCGTCGGCCCATACGCGCCATCGGACGGCGAAAGTCTCAACGGGAGCCTCGTTGGCTCCGCCCAGCCAGCGGTCCTGACCAAACCAGCGGCCCACCTCGCTGAGAGCCTGTTGTGAGGCCTGCCGCGCCGCCCCAGCCTGCATCCAGCCTGCATTGTGTGCCTTGCCGGGTGCCTGCGTTGCCGGGTGTGTGGATAACTTCAGGTTGTCCACAGAACATCATCATTGTTCGCCAATGCTCGACCCACCGATCACTCTGATCTCCACGGGCGCGTCCGTCGCCTGTGGAGGGGAGCGGGCGATGCGGGTCAAGGATGCGCTCGGGCGGTTCGGTGAGGACACCGCGGTCCGGTATCTGCTGCAAGGCGGAATGGAAATTCTCGACCGCAACTGGCGTTGCGCGGCCGGCGAGATCGATATCGTCGCCCGGGACGGTTTGTGTCTGGTGTTCTGCGAGGTCAAGACCCGTTCCAGCGACCGGTACGGGACACCTGCGCAGGCTGTGGTTGCGGGCAAGGCCGCTCGTATCCGCCGGGTGGCCGCGCAGTGGCTTCATGATCATGAACATGAGCTGGCGGTCCTGCGCTTCGACGTGGTCGAGGTGTACCGCCGCCGGGACAGCCCGATTCGGGTGGAACACCTGCGAGGGGCGTTCTGATGGCGCTCGCACGGGCGTTCAGCGTCGCCATCGTGGGGGTGCACGGCCGTCTCGTCGAGGTCGAAGCGGATCTTGCGAACGGGCTGCCGGCCTTCACTCTTGTCGGGCTGCCGGACGCGGCGCTGCACGAGGCCAGGGAACGGATCCGTGCCGCGATCGTCAACTCGGGCCAGGCCTGGCCCAGCCAGCGGATCACGGTTGGGCTGTTTCCGGCGACTCTCCCGAAGTCCGGGAGCGGGTTCGACGTGGCGATGGCCGCCGCGGTTCTCGGCGCGGCGGCCACAATCCCCCCGACATCCCTGCACGGCCGGGTGCTGCTCGGAGAACTGGCGCTGGACGGACGGCTGCGGCCCGTCCGTGGGGTGCTGCCTGCGGTGTTGGCCGCGCTCGGCGCAGGTCTCGAACGCGTGGTCGTCCCCGAGGCGAACGGCGCGGAGGCTGCCTTGGTCCCTGGGGCCGTCGTTGAACCGGTGAAGGACCTCGACTGCCTGGTGCGCCTCCTGCGCGGTGAGTTCACGCCGGGTCCACCGTCGATGATCACGATGAATTCATCGCAGGCCAGCGTCGAGGATGTCGGCGATCTTGCCGATGTGGCGGGCCAGTCCCGCGGTCGCCTGGCGGTCGAAGTAGCGGCGGCTGGCGGCCATCATCTGTTCATGCAAGGGCCGCCGGGCAGTGGCAAGACCATGCTGGCGGAGCGCCTGCCGGGGCTGTTGCCCGCGCTTGACACCGAAGCCGCTCTTGAGGTCACCGCGGTGCACTCGGTCGCAGGGCTGTTGCCGGCAGACTGCCCGCTCGTGGTCCGGCCGCCTTTTCGCAGCCCGCACCATTCAGCAACGCCGGGAGCACTCGTCGGCGCCGGTTCAACCGTGCTACGACCGGGGCTGGCCAGCCAGGCGCATCGGGGGGTCCTGTTTCTTGACGAAGCTCCCGAATTTGCTCGCCTCACCCTGGATGCATTGCGCCAGCCTCTGGAAAGCGGGGTGATCGAGCTGGCGCGGGCCCGGATCAGTGCCCGGTTTCCCGCCCGCTTCCTGCTGGTGCTGGCGGCGAACCCGTGCCCCTGCGCACGTGCGGGCGGCGCTGGGGCCAGGCTGTGTGACTGCCCGAGCCTGGTTCGCAGGCGTTATCTCTCCCGGTTGTCGGGACCGCTGCTCGATCGGGTGGATCTGCAGGTGGAGCTTGCCGCGCCGAGCCGCGCGGAGCTGCGGGCGGACTACAACTACGCGGAGACCTCCGCGGTGGTGGCCAAACGTGTCCAGAGCGCTCGTGATGCCGCTGCCTGCCGGCTGGCTGGGACACCGTGGCGTACCAGCGCCGAAATCCCCGGTCCAGCGCTTCGTCGGCTGTGGCCGCTGCCGACCAGCGTGACCCGGCTGGCAGACCGTGTCTTCGAGTCGGGTCAGCTGACCGCCCGGGGTCTTGACCGCGTCCTGCGGATTGCCTGGACGCTCGCGGACCTTGCCGGCGTGGCGTGCCCCGGACCGACGCAGCTCGGGATGGCTCTGGACCTGCGCCTGCCAGGGCGGTCACAGTGACTGTCGACGGTGAGCGGTTGGCGCGGGTCGCTCTGGCACGCGCGGTCGGGTCGGACAAGCCAGAGATCAGCATTGAGGTTGCCCGCCGCGGAGCGGCGTCGGTCTGGGCCGATCTGCGGCTCCGGCATCCCGCTGTCGACCCGGTACGGGATCTGCGCCTGCTGGACAACCTCGGCGGGCGGTTGCTCTGCCCAGGTGACGAGGAGTGGCCGTCCGTGCTGAGCGTGCTCCGCGACATGCGCGCTGCCGATGCCCGCACCGAACCGGGCGAACCGCTTGCCTTGTGGGTGTACGGAAATGGAGACCTTGGCCAACTGTGTGAGCGGGCGGTGGCGGTCGTGGGGGCGCGCGCGGCCACTCCTTATGGCACGACCGTGACCGCCGATCTTGCCTCGGGGCTGTCGGAGCGGGGCTGGACGGTGGTCTCCGGGGCGGCCTTTGGTATTGACGCGGCCGCTCACCGCGGTGCGCTGGCGGCAGGCGGGCCGACGATCGCGGTTCTTGCCGGCGGGGTCGACATCGCCTATCCACGAGCTCACACGGAGCTGCTGACGCGCATCCGCGACAACGGACTGCTGTTGAGCGAGGCCTCACCGGGTAGCCCTCCCTACCGCGGCCGTTTCCTGACCCGTAACAGGATCATCGCCGCGTTGGCCAGGGGTACGGTTCTGGTCGAGGCAGGCCATCGAAGCGGTGCCCTGAACACGGCCCGACACGCCCGGCGGCTGGGGCGTGTGGTCATGGCTGTTCCAGGACCGGTCACCAGCGCGCTGAGCGTGGGCTGTCATCGTCTGTTACGGACGTACCGTGAGCAGACTGTCTTGGTCACCGATGCCGCCGAGGTCTGCGAGGAGATCGGCGCGGTAGGTGAGCTCGCCGGATACCCGCCGGTACCGGCGGGCGTCCGTGACGGCCTTCCCGAGCTGGTCCGGCGTCTGCTCGATGTCATGCCGGCGCGGGGATCGGTGGGTGGGGCGGTGCTTGCCGAGCGGGTGGGTGAGCGGCCGGAAACCGTGCAGGCGCTGATGGGCCCTCTGGTTGTGGAGGGTTTGGTGGAGCAACGAGGCGGTGGGTATCGCCTGACGGCGTTGGGCCGAGCGCCGTCGGCTGGCGCGCCGTCTCCGCCGGACGCCGGGGAAGGAGCATGATCGTGCATTCGCTGGGGCCGCCCGTCGATGTTGACGCGGCGGCTGTGACAGGGCACGGTCGGACAGGTGGATAGTCGGTTATATGGTAGATGATATTGCTATCCGTGATGATGGAGCTACCTGGGATGCCGCGATCGGCGCATACCTGAGGTACCTGTCGACCGAGCGGAACCGGTCGGTCGAGACCATCCGCGCCTACACAGCCGATCTCCGTAATCTGTGCGACTTCGCTTGTGGCGCGGGCTGCCGTGAACTGGCGGAGCTTGACCTCGGCGTGCTGCGCGGCTGGCTCACGGCGATGCGCGCCGCCGGTGCCGCCACCGCCACCGTAGCCAGGCGAGTGTCGGTCGCCCGTGGCTTCAGCGCATTCGCGGTAAGGCGCGGCTGGCTGCCTGTGGACGTCGCCGATCGGCTCGTGAGCCCTCGGCGGTCGACGGCACTGCCAACCGTGCTGACGGCCATCCAGGCATGGGAGATGCTGGTGGCCGACCCACGGGCGGTATCAACCGGGCCTCGCCAGGATGCGCTCGACACGCGGGACAGCACGGTTGTCGAACTGCTGTATGCGACCGCCACCCGTGTCAGTGAACTGTGCGGTCTTGATCTTGATGATGTTGATGACGAACGGCGACTCGTGCGGGTGGTGGGCAAGGGCGGGCGTGAGCGGGCAGTGCCTTTCGGCGTGCCCGCGCGGCGTGCGCTGCGAGCATGGCTCGACATCGGCCGGCCGGTACTCGCGGTGCCCGGTAGCGGCCGGGCGCTGTTCCTCGGCGCCCGCGGTCGCCGGCTGGACCCGCGAACGGTCCGGCGTATCCTGAGCGCTCGGGCCGCGGCTCACAGCGCCCGGCCGGTGACCCCCCATGGCCTTCGGCACTCCGCCGCCACCCATCTGCTGGAGGGCGGTGCCGATCTGCGTTCAGTGCAGGAGCTGTTGGGGCACGCGAGTCCCGCGACCACGCAGATCTACACCCATGTGACGCCGGAGCGGCTTCGCGCGGCGTTTGACCAGGGGCACCCGCGGGCCTGACAGCGGCAACCGGGTCGGTAGGTGGGTTCAACCGACCGGTAGCAGCCTGGGATGACGACGCGGCAGCAGGCTGAGTGGATTGCGGTAGAGCGGCCCATCGAGCAGGCCCCAGTGCAGACAGGCGCCGGCGGGACAACCGGGATGTCCCCCGACGAGCCGGCCGATGATCTCGCCGGAGGCCACCGACCGGCCTGCGGGGACAACCGGGGTGACCGGCTCGTAGGTCGTTCGCAGCGACCCGTGATTGATCGTGATAACACCGCGTCCGGCAATCATGCCAGCGAACGAAACGGTTCCCGACGCTGCGGCGCGCACCTGCGCACCTACCGTGCTCACCAGGTCGACACCGCGATGGCCCGGACCGTAAGGCGTGACAGGCGGTTCGAAGTCCCGGCCAATGATCAGAGGGCCGTCCAGCGGCGTACGCCAGTGTGATGTCGGCAGGCCCCGCACAGCGGGTGCCGGTGATATCGGGCCCGCGCCGATGGTGGTCACGTTAGATGGTGATGGTGGGGACAGTGACGGTGGGGACGGTGAGGTTGCCGCCAGGGCACGGAAATCAGCTGCCGCATGCGGCCATTTGGTGACAGCGAAGGCGGCCAGCACGGCCACGACGAGGATGAGAGCTCGATAGCGGGACGGCGGGATCATGGCGTTCCTTGTGGTCTGTGGTCTGTGGTCTGTGGGCGTCGGGCGGGCGCGGTTGCCCTGGCTGCCACGCTGCCCGCGCCGGAGCTTCCGGTCACGCCTGGGATGACGCCTGTGGACAACCCGCCGAGAAGCGCGGTGCGGGTGGGCGTAGGATCGAAGGCACGGCTCGTGCCGTCGAGCTGAATCCACGCGCCCTTTCTCTGCCCGCCTTCCCGGCATGGCGGGGAAGGCTTCCTCGGTCCGCCGTTCCCGCGGTGGTAGGGGCCAGCAGGGCGTCAGGGGCCCCGGTCGCCGGTCGGGGCCTGCAACCGAGGTGCGCCGGTCCGCCTGGCGCAGGAAGGGAGCGACTAGCCATGGCTGTCGTCACCATGAAGCAGTTGCTTGAAAGCGGCGTCCACTTCGGGCACCAGACAAAGCGCTGGAATCCGAAGATGAAGCGCTTTATCTTCACCGAACGCAATGGCATCTACATTATCGATCTGCAGCAGACGCTGTCCTACATCGACCGCGCCTATGATTTCGTGAAGGAGACCGTCGCCCACGGCGGTACGGTCCTGTTCATCGGCACCAAGAAGCAGGCCCAGGAAGCCATCGAAGAGCAGGCACAGCGGGTCGGTATGCCTTATGTCAAGGAGCGCTGGCTCGGCGGGATGCTGACGAACTTCTCGACGGTCTACAAGCGCCTCCAGCGGCTGAAGGAGCTTGAGGAAATCGAGCTGACCGGCGGCACGGAGGTCCGGACGAAGAAGGAACAGCTTGTTCTTTCCCGTGAGAAGGCCAAGCTTGAGCGCACCCTCGGTGGTATACGCGATATGGCCCGTGTGCCGAGCGCGGTCTGGGTTGTCGATACGAAGAAGGAGCACATCGCCGTCGGCGAAGCGCGCAAACTGGGGATTCCGGTGGTGGCGATTCTGGACACCAACTGTGATCCAGATGAGGTCGACTACCCGATTCCCGGTAATGACGACGCCATCCGCAGCGCGACCCTGCTCACTCGGGTGGTGGCCGATGCGGTGGCGGACGGGCTGCGCTCCCGCGCGGGCGGATCGACGTTGATGGACGACAAGCCCGACGTGCCCACCGGGGGAGAGCCGCTGACCGCCTGGGAGGAAGAACTTCTGCGTGGCCGGGATGCGGTGGCGGTGGCCGAGCCTGCGGCGGCGACCGCATCCACCGAATCCGCAACGGCTGAACCAGCGTCCGAGCGGAAGGCCGACCACGAGCGCAACGGAGCGGGCCAGATTGATTCCGACACCGTCACCGCGGTGGGTGCTGCCGCGGTTCGGGTCTGAGAAGATCTAAAAGATACCCTTCCGTGCTCGGCGGCTTCGGCCTAGGGCGTGTCTGATGGATCGTCGATCGCTTCACCCCTCGCCCGAACGCTTCGCGTCCGCGCGGGTCCCTGCACTCGATGCCCAGCGAGTGTCCTGGCGCATTGCTGCCCCGGCCGCTTTGTGTGCCGCCCAGGGGCGCTGGCTCGTCGGTCCGGACAGGACACCGCTGTCCGGACCTCCGCCGCTGCGCGGGTCGCTGCCTGGATCCTTGCCCACCTTGACCACCATCCATCAGATATGCCCCAGCGGACCGACGGTTTTTGAGAAGTGATCGCGAAACGGGGCCGGCGCGCCGGCGATGACGGCCTGGCGGTGCTGGCCCCGCGAATACGCCAGCCCATGAGCCCCAGCCACCAACAGCCACCAGTAGCCAGACGGAACGAGAAGAGCACCATGGCAGAGATCACAGCCGCTGACATCCGCAAGCTCCGGGAACTGACCGGCGCTGGCATGAGCGACGTCAAGAAAGCGCTCGTCGAGAACGACGGCGACTTTGAGAAGGCCAAGTCGTGGCTGCGAGAGAAGGGCCTGGCACAGGTTGCCAAACGGGCCGGGCGCAGTGCGTCGAACGGTCTGGTCGACTCCTATCTGCACAAGACCGACCCGCAGCTGCCGCCTACTATCGGTGTTCTGCTGGAACTGAGGTGCGAGACCGACTTCGTTGCCAAGACCGATCAGTTCAAGCAGCTCGGGCGTGACATCGCGCAGCACATCGCGGCGGCCGACCCGCTCTACGTGACCGCGGAACAGATCCCGAACGAGGTCATCGAGCAGGAAAAGAAGATCTACGAGGCCACCGCGCGCGAGGATGGTAAGCCCGAGGCAGCCCTCCCGAAGATTGTCGAAGGCAAACTGAACGGTTACGTGAAGTCGGTGGTCCTGCTTGAGCAGCCCTGGGTCCGGGATGGTAAGATCACCATCCGCGCGCTGCTCGAACAGGCTGCCTCAGCTCTTGGTGAAAAGATTGAGATTGGTCGTTTCGCCCGTTTTAACGTCAAGCAGAGCTGACCGTACTTCCCGCCGCGTGCAGGCGAACGGGCCGGATGCGCGGCCTGAGATGTTCCCGCGTGCGGAGGTGAGGCAGACTGGCCGGCAGTGCACATCCACCGGCCGATGATCGTGGCTGACGGCGAGGGGGCCGATCGTGACCGATAACGCCAGCAGGGATGCAGACGCTCCAGCCGGTCGTGAGTTGGCGGCGGTGCGCTGGCATCGTGTGCTGCTGAAGCTGTCCGGTGAGGCGTTTGCCGGGGGCGAACCCCTCGGCATCGATCCGGACACGGTGGCCACCATCGCGCGCCAGATCGCGGAGGCGAGCCGGACAGGCATTGAGGTCGCGGTCGTGGTCGGTGGCGGCAACATGTTCCGTGGCCAACGCCTTGCCGAGCGTGGTGTCGACCGTGCCAGGGCCGACTACATGGGGATGCTCGCCACCGTGATCAACTGTCTTGCCCTGCAGGATGTCCTGGAGCGTCAGGGAGTCGTGACGCGGGTGCAGACGGCGATCGCCATGGGTCAGGTCGCCGAGCCTTACCTGCCTCTGCGGGCCATCCGGCACCTGGAGAAGGGCCGTGTTGTCATCTTCGGGGCGGGGCTGGGCGCGCCGTTCTTCTCCACGGATACCACCGCCGCGCAACGGGCTCTGGAGATCAAAGCACAGGCTGTCCTCAAAGCGACCAAGGTCGACGGCGTCTACGACGCGGATCCCACGACGAATCCCCACGCGGTTCGGTTTGATTCGCTCGTCTACGGCGAGGTGCTGGCTCGTGGGCTGAAGGTCATGGACGCTACGGCCATCAGCCTGTGCATGGACAATCGGCTGCCGATCGTGGTTTTCGACCTGCTGACGGAGGGGAACATCCTGCGGGCCGTCCGCGGTGAGAAGATCGGCACTCTGGTCAGTGTGGACGAGGGCGGAACGGAAGGATGATGGTGATCGACGACGTGCTCCTCGAGGCCGAGGAGAAAATGGAGAAGGCGGTCCTGGTCGCGAAGGACGACTTTGCCAACATCCGGACGGGGCGGATCACTCCTTCGGTGTTCTCGAAGGTTCTCGTCGACTACTACGGCGCGCCGACGCCCGTGAGCCAGCTGGCCTCCTTCCACATACCAGAGCCGAGAATGGTGATCATTACGCCGTACGACAAGGGGTCACTGGCAGCTGTCGAAAAGGCGGTCCGCGACTCCGACCTCGGGGTGAACCCGAGCAACGACGGGACGATTATCCGTTGCGTCTTTCCCGAGCTCTCCGAGCAGCGCCGACGGGACCTCGCCAAGGTCGCGCGCACCAAGGCGGAGGATGCGAAGATCAGCATTCGTAACGTCCGCCGGCATGCCAAGGAGGCGATCGATCGTATCGTCCGCGACGGCGATGCGGGTGAGGACGAGGGCCGGCGCGCGGAGAAGGACTTGGACGAGGCAACGCATCGCTATGTCGGTCAGGTGGACGAGCTGCTGCGACACAAGGAGTCGGAGCTGTTGGCGGTCTGATCGACATTGGCAGGCACTCTCCGTTGTCCGTTGCCGTGAGCCGAACACGTTCCAGGGTGATATCGCCAGCACTCATGTGGCCGAGGACCCGGTGACGGGGGTCGAGCACGTGACCCGTGAGCCCGCGACGCGTCGGGTGCGAGCGGGGCGGGACCTTCCCGCGGCGATCGTGGTCGGTGTCATACTGGCATTGATCATTATTGTGCCTCTGTTCACGTTGCGCCCGCTATGGATCGCCGTCATCTGCACAGCTGTCGCGGCCGGCATGTTTGAGCTGGTCAGGGCGTTCCGGCTGAGCGGGCGCACGATTGCCTTGCCACCGGTCGCGGTGGGAACGGCGGCCATGCCGGTGGTGGCTTACCTCACCGGTACATCCGGCCTGGTGCTGGCCCTGGCAATAACGATCTTTGCGGCGACGGCCTGGCGGCTCGCGTATTCCGGCGATCATCTGTTTGCGGATGTCGCGGCTGCTGTCTTCTGCGTGGCGTACGTAGGTCTTCCAGCCGGTTTCGCGGCCCTGCTGACCAGCCCACCGGACGGGCCCCGGCGGATGGTCGCGTTTCTGGCGACCGCTGCCGCCAGCGACATCGGCGGCTACACCGCCGGCGTGCTTTCGGGCGGGCGGCACAAGCTCGCTCCGACGGTGTCCCCGGGTAAGTCCTGGGAGGGTTTTGCCGGTTCCGTCGTCGTCTGCGTGCTTGTCGCCGCTGTTTCGATGGCCTGGCCGCTGCACGCGGCGCTCTGGCAGGGCGCGGTGCTCGGTGTCGCGATCGCCTGTACGGCGACCATCGGTGACCTGGGTGAGTCGTTGCTCAAGAGGGACATCGGTATCAAGGACATGGGTTCGCTGCTGCCCGGCCACGGCGGAATCATGGACCGGCTGGACTCGGTGCTGTGCGCGGCACCCGTTGCCTGGCTGCTGATCAGTGCCTTCGCGCCGCGCCCGTGACCTGGCAGACTGGACAGGCCATGACCGCTTCCCCCACCGCCTCGGCAGCGCTGCCGCTGGTCCGCTCCGCGCGGGCGCGGCCGCCCCGCCATCTCGCCGACCTCACCACCGAACAGCGGCGTGAGCTGGCCGTCTCCCTGGGCGAGCCGGCCTTCCGGGCAGACCAGGTCTCCCGCCACTACTTCGCCAGACAGCTGTGCGCCGACGATGTGGAGGCGATGACGGATCTTCCGGCGGTGTCCCGCGCCGCGCTTGTCGAGGCACTGCTGCCGACGCTGCTGACGCCGGTGAAGGTCACCACCTGCGATGCTGGAGACACCCGTAAGACACTGTGGCGGGCTTTTGACGGTGTACTGATCGAATCGGTTCTGATGCGCTATCCCGGCCGCAGCACGGTCTGCGTGTCCAGCCAGGCCGGGTGCGGAATGGGCTGCCCGTTCTGCGCGACCGGCCAGGGCGGGCTCACGCGTAACCTGTCCACGGCCGAGATCGTGGAGCAGGTGGTCGCGGCGGGACGGACGCTCGTCCGCGGAGAGCTTGCCGGTGATCCGGCCCGGCTGTCGAATGTCGTGTTCATGGGTATGGGAGAGCCGTTGGCCAACTATGCCACTGTGATCGCCGCGGTGCGGATCCTCAGCGACCCGGCACCGGCGGGCCTGGGCCTGTCGGCTCGCTCCATCACGGTGAGCACGGTCGGACTTGTGCCGGCGATCCGCCGCCTGGCCACGACGGGTCTGCCGGTGACGCTGGCGGTTTCCCTGCACGCTCCTGACGACGAGTTGCGTGATCGCCTTGTTCCGGTGAACAGGCGCTGGCCGGTGGCGGAGGTACTTGCCGCGGCCTGGGGGTACGCCGAGGCGACCGGGCGCCGGGTGAGCATCGAGTACGCACTGATCGATGGTGTCAACGACCAGCCGGAACGCGCTGATGCCCTGGCCGGCCTCCTCGCCGGCAGGCTCGTGCACGTCAACCTGATCCCCCTCAACCCAACCCGCGCGGTGTCCTGGCAGGCCAGCGAACGGCGTCGCGAGCGGGAGTTCGTCCGTCGGCTACGCCAGCGGGGCATCGCCGCGACTGTACGTGATACCAGAGGGCGCGACATCGCGGCGGCGTGTGGACAGCTGGCGGCTGGCGAGCCGGACCGGAGCGACAGTGCCACCGGGTGACCGTCGCTCGTCCCGCCGATCTGTCTCCCGGAGTAACCGTAACCCGCGTTGGGTTTCGATGACCGGCGCGGCCGGGGCTATTCTGATCGTCATCGGCCTGGTCCTCTATTTCAGCGGCGACAGTGGCTCGCGGACCCAGGCGGGGCAGGCTGGCACAGGCACGTCCAACGGGGGCACCGCCGCGGGCAGCGCCGGCACTGCCCTGGGGACCTCCGGCGCAGCCGGGTCACCCCACGCTGTGCCGGCGTCGCCAACCGTTGTGAGCGGATGTGTGACCGGCAGGACCATCGCGGCCGGATCGAGTCAGCAGTCGGTCCGGGTCGGGGCAGACACCCGGACGTATCAGCTGGCGGTGCCTGCCAGCGATGCCCACACCAAGGCGCTGCCGCTCGTCCTCGCCTTCCACGCCTTCGGCGAGGATGCGTCCGCGCTGGAGCGCTATGCCCACCTGGCGCAGATCGGTAACGCGGAAGGTTATGTGGTTGTCGCCCCGCAGGGTGCCAACGATCGGTGGAACTTCGTGCGCAGGGCCACCATCGGGCCGGACGATGTGGCATTCGTGTCCGCGATCATCAATGATCTGACCGCCCGGATGTGCCTGGACAACCGCAAAGTGTTCGCCACCGGTTTTGCCGATGGTGCCGACATGGCGGTTACGGCTGCCTGTGCCCTGCCGGGGACCTTCGCCGCGATTGTGCCGGTTGCCTTCGCCGTCATGCCCACCAGCTGTCCCACGCCCGGCTCGAGCCTGCTGGCGATCAATGGCACCAGCGACCCGGTGACACCACTGGAAGGCGGGGGAGCGGATCGTCCCGCCCCCTTCGATGGCACCCAGGCACAGCCGATGCAGGCCCGTCTTGATCGTTATGCCGGATTCATGGGCTGCGGGCCGGCGAACACATGGACGCGCGACACCACCGCGCTTCGGCGGCTGGTGTTCACCGCCTGCCCCGCTGGCCGTGATGTGGGTCTACTGGCGGCCGTGGGCGGCGGCCACATGTGGCCCGATCCGGACGCTGACCCGCCTAAGGGCGCGACGCGGTCGCAGTTCAGCGCCACCGAGGTCGCCCTGGCCTTCTTCCGCGGGCATCCGACGCCCACGCCGGCCGCCCAGGCGCCGGCCACCCAGGCGCCGGGTAGCACCGGCGCGTCCTCCAGCGCTACCGAAGCATCCCGCCAATAGTCCCTCCGCGAATCAACGGATACGGGGCCTCCCATTCCCCGAGAACATGTGATAACGGTGCGTATTTTCATGATGGCAGCGTGTCGGTGTATATGGGGGCGTGCCGCATACCTGCTCACGCGGAGTCATTGGTTTTTGGTGAATTTCGCCTATTCAGGTTGAGGTCGGCCTGACTATGGCAAAGAACACTTTATCGGTGACCACTGTCCTCTTTCCGGCGCGGGAGTCCTGCCCAGGCGGGGCCAGGTGTCGGGTGGCGAACACGTGTCGGCGTGGCGTCCGGGCGCCTGCGACAATGGTCGACGTGGTCGAGACGCCGCTGCCGCGCGAGGTTGTCCTGCTTGGTTCGACTGGTTCCATCGGAACCCAGGCCATTGATGTGGTGAAACGCAATCCCGACCGGTTCCGCGTCGTCGCGCTGACCGGCGGTGGGGCAAGGGTTGACCTGCTGGCTGCTCAGGCCCTTGAGCTGGGTGTCGAGGCGGTTGGCGTAGCCCGGGCCTCCGCAGCGCAGGATCTCCAGCTCGCCTTCTACGCGGAGGCCTCCCGGCGGGGCTTCCGTAAGGGCGAGTACGCCATCCCGAAGATCCTGACCGGGCCGGAAGGGGCCACGGAGATCGCCGCGTGGCCCGCCGACGTCGTCCTCAACGGCATCACCGGGTCGGTCGGCCTCGCGCCCACGCTCGCCGCGCTGCGGGCTGGCCGTACGGTGGCCCTTGCCAACAAGGAGTCACTGGTCGCCGGTGGCCCCCTGGTGCTGGATGCGCTGGACGGCGACCCCTCCCGGCTGGTCCCGGTGGATTCCGAGCATTCGGCGCTTGCCCAGTGCCTGCGGGGCGGCCGGGCCGAGGAGGTTCGTAAACTTGTCCTCACCGCCAGCGGGGGGCCCTTTCGGGGCCGTTCCCGCGCTGAACTGGGCCAGGTGACAACAGAGCAGGCGCTGGCGCACCCCACCTGGGACATGGGGCCGCTTGTTACGATCAACTCGGCCACCCTCATGAACAAGGGTCTCGAGCTGATCGAGGCGCATCTGTTCTTCGGGGTGCCCTATGACGACATCGACGTTGTCGTCCACCCGCAGTCGCTGGTGCACTCGATGGTCGAGTTCGTCGACGGGTCGACGTTGGCGCAGGTTTCCCCGCCGGACATGCGCCTGCCGATCGCCCTTGCCCTGGGATGGCCCGATCGGATACCCGATGCACAGGCCCCGATGGACTGGCGGCGCGCCCAGTCGTTGACCTTCGAGCCCGTGGACGCGGTCGCGTTTCCGGCGATCGATCTCGCCCGTGAGGCCGGGCGTCGTGGTGGGACTGCGCCCGCCGTTTTCAACGCCGCCAATGAGGAGGCCGTAGCGGCCTTCCTCGGGCACCGCCTGCCGTTCGTGCGCATTGTCGATGTTGTGGCCGAAGTGGTCACGGCGCATACGGTGGTGCAACATCCGAGCCTCAACGAGGTGTTGAGTACGGAGCAGGAGGCGCGTGAACAGGTGCGTGCCATCATCGATCAAGGAGTTGATCGAACAGTGATGCCTTCGTGACACTGAGGTACAACGCGAGATTCTCCAGCGCTGTGATCGGGGTGTGATCGCACCATGACCAACGCGATTGGTATCGTCGCGTTTGCCTTGGCCCTGATCGTCTCCATCGTTCTCCATGAAGCCGGCCACTTTGTGACGGCTCGTCACTACGGCATGAAGGCATCGAAGTTCTTCGTCGGGTTCGGCCCGACGCTGTGGTCCCGTACTCGGGGTGAGACCGAGTATGGGATCAAGGCGCTTCCGGCCGGGGGATTCGTCAAGATCGAAGGGATGACCCCACTCGAGGAGATTGATCCGGCTGACGCCGATCGGGCTTTCCACAGCCGGCCAGCACGCCAGCGGGCGGTGGTGTTGGCGGCGGGGTCGTTCATGCACTTCGTCATCGCCATTGTGCTGATCTACAGTGTGCTGCTGCTGCTCGGGACCATGCGTCCCAGCGATAACAAGGTCGGCCGGACGGTCTGCGTGCCAGTGAGTGGCCCGTGTGCCCCGCAGGCGTCGGTAGGGCCAGCCGAGCTGGCTGGTGTGCGCGTCGGCGATCGGGTCGTGAGCTTCGACGGGACGCCGATCCGGGACTGGGCGCAGTTCACCCGCCTCATTCGTGATCATGGTCCGGGGTTCGCGACCCTCGTTGTCGACCGGGGCGGTCAGATCCTCACACTACGGCCCGAGCTGGTCTCGGTCCGTCGTGACCGTCAGACCGGGCTGGCGGGCAATGATCAGGTCGGGGCAATCGGCATTGCGCAGGGCGTCGACGTTGTGCGTTACAACCCGATTTCGGCCATCCCGAGAACCGCGCGCATCCTCGGCGGTGGCGTCACCGGGATGTACGACACGTTGGTCCACCGGCTGGGTGACCTCACGAACCTCTTCGGCAAGGACCGGAACGCAAACGGTCTGGTCGGCGTGGTCGGCGCGGCACGGGCCGGCGGTGAACTGCTGTCGGCGCAGGACGTTTCCGTCGGCCAGCGGATAGGTGACTTCCTCGTGCTGGTGGCCGGGGTCAACCTGGCGGTCGGCCTGTTCAACCTGCTACCGCTGTTCCCGCTGGACGGCGGACACCTGGCGGTTCTCGGCTTCGAGCAGGCGCGGCACGGGGCGCGCCGGCTGACCGGTTACCGGGGGCCGGTGAAACGGGTCGACCTCGTGAAACTTCTGCCCGCGGCATACGCCATGGTCGCGTTCTTCGTTGTCCTGAGCTTGCTCATTCTGTCCGCCGACATTGTCAATCCGATCAGTTTCAACTAGGGCCTGTCTGATGGATCTTCGATCGCGCGGATCGATGCTCAGCAGGCGCCCCACCGCGTTGTCGTCGTCACCGGTAGAACACCACTATCGGCTCCTCCTCCGCCTTGCGGACCACCTGCTGGATCACCACCCGCATCGACCGATATCCATCGGACAGGCCTTGGCGCCTGTTGCGCCGGGCGGTTGCGTGCCCGCGCGACACGCGGACAGCGGGTCCCGTACGGCGAAGGAGGAGTTGGTGGCCAAAGAGCGTGCGATCATAATTTTTTTCGCGCGCCCGGTGGTTCCCAAGAGTCTCTGGTGGTTGAGGAGTATGTGATCATATTTTTGCGCCCGGCGGTGCCGAGGGCCTAGATGGTGGCCTGCTGTCAGCGACACCGCGTCCTCCGGCGTTGGCCAGTACCGCATGACCTTCCGTCCAGCTTCCATCCAGCTTCCGAGCATCGACACGCCAGTGAGGACATCGTGACAATAACTCTCGGCATGCCCGAAGCGCCGGCCATCCCGCTCGTCACCCGGCGTCGTAGCAAGCAGATCCAGGTCGGCAGCGTGCCGGTCGGTGGGGACGCGCCGGTCTCCGTCCAGTCCATGACCACGACGCTCACGTCCGACGTCAACTCCACGTTGCAGCAGATCGCGCAGCTGACCGCGGCCGGCTGTCAGATCGTGCGGGTGGCTGTCCCCAGCCAGGACGATGCCGACGCGCTGGCCGCCATCGCGAAGAAGTCGCCGATCCCGGTGATCGCGGACATCCACTTCCAGCCGAAGTACGTTTTCGCCGCGATCGATGCGGGTTGCGCGGCGGTCCGGGTCAACCCCGGCAACATCAAGACATTCGACGACAAGGTCGGGGAGATCGCTCGCGCCGCTTCCGCCGCGGCCACGCCTATCCGGATCGGCGTGAACGCGGGCTCGTTGGACAAGCGTCTGCTGGCCAAGTACGGCCGGGCGACCCCGGAGGCGCTGGTGGAGTCGGCGCTGTGGGAGTGCTCCCTGTTCGAGGAGCACGGTTTCACCGATATCAAGATTTCCGTCAAGCACCATGATCCAGTTGTGATGATCCAGGCGTACCGGTTGCTTGCGCAACGTTGTGACTACCCGTTGCATCTGGGGGTCACCGAGGCTGGGCCGGCCTTCCAGGGCACCATCAAGTCGGCGGTGGCCTTTGGCGCGTTGCTCGCGGAGGGCATCGGTGACACGCTGCGGGTGTCGCTGTCCGCGCCTCCCGTTGAGGAGGTCAAGGTCGGCATCGGGATCCTTGCGTCCCTGGGGCTGCGTCAGCGCAGCTTGGAGATTGTTTCGTGCCCGTCCTGCGGCCGGGCGCAGGTCGACGTCTACAAACTGGCGGAAGAGGTCACCGCCGGACTGGAGGGAATGACGGTGCCGCTTCGGGTCGCCGTCATGGGCTGCGTGGTGAACGGACCGGGTGAGGCCCGTGAGGCTGATCTCGGCGTGGCCTCGGGTAACGGCAAGGGTCAGATTTTTGTCCGGGGCAAGGTTGTCAAGACCGTTGCTGAGGCGCAGATCGTCGAGACTCTGATCGAGGAAGCCATGCGGCTGGCCGAGCAGATGGAGGCTGATGGGGCGGCATCCGGCGAGCCTTCGGTGTCGGTCGGGTAGTTCCCGGCGATTGTGATCATGGGCCTTCCGCTGCGCTCCGCTCCCACCCGTCTACTCGACGATCACGACCTGCCCGCGGTACGGGAGGTGCTCGCGCGTAACCCGGTCGCGGACGTCTTCGTCGCCTCCCGGGTGGAGACATGCGGGCTCGCCCCCTGGCGGTTGGGCGCGCAGATGTGGGGCCATGTGGTGGACGGCCGCTTGACCGCGGTGTGTTACTCAGGCGCGAACCTCTGGCCTGTCGCGGCGGGTCCGGCTTCGGCGAAGGCGTTTGCCGACCGGGCTCGCCGTCAGGGCCGTCGATGTTCCTCGATCGTCGGCGTGGCGGATGCGGTCCAGCTCATGTGGCGGTACCTGGAACCGGCCTGGGGACCAGCCCGTGAGGTCCGGGCGGACCAGCCACTGTTGGTGATCTCCGAATCCCCCGCGGTGGCTCCTGACCCCGCCGTGCGCCCTGTCCGTCCTGACGAGCTGGATCTCCTGCTGCCGGCGTGCGTGGCGATGTTCACCGAGGAGATCGGCGTGTCTCCGGTACTTGTCGACGGCGGGGCGCTCTACCGGGCCAGGGTCGCCGAGTTTGTCAGCCGGCGCCGTTCCTTTGCCCGCATCGAAGACGGACGGGTCGTGTTCAAGGCCGAGATCGGCGCGGTGGCTGGAGACGTCTGCCAGATTCAGGGCGTGTGGGTGGCTCCTGAGCTACGGGGCAGAGGGCTCGGGGCAGCAGGCACCGCGAGCGTGGTGGCGATCGCTCAGGCTACCCTCGCGCCCGTGGTCAGCCTCTATGTCAACGAGTTCAATCACGCTGCGCGCCGAGCTTATGAACGGATCGGTTTCCACCGGGTCGGGACCTTCGCGTCGATCCTGTTCTGAGCTGTCATCGGCGCCTTTTGACCTGCTCCTGGGTCTGGCGTGGTGGCCCTTCCTCTGGCATGCTCAGTTTTCCGACTAGTTCGATCGGTTTGCATGGCGTCGTGAGGCGCCCTTGCCGTGAGACAGCACATATGGGGGAAGACTGATGTCATCGAGGAGGCTGTGGCGTCGAATCACGCCACTGCTCGCGGCCGGCGCGCTGGCGTTGGCGGCAACGGCCTGCTCGAGTGGGGGGAACGACGCCAGCGTGGCGACAGCGAGCTCGGCTGCCGCTCCGACGGGAACGCTGCGGCTCGGTTACTTTCCGAACCTCACTCACGCAGCCGCTATCTACGGTCTTGATCAGGGAATCTTCGCCGCCAAGCTCGGCGCGGGAGTGAAGATTGAGACCTCGACGTTCAATTCGGGCACCCAGGAGGCCGAGGCGATCCTCTCCGGTGCGCTTGACGCTGGATACATCGGGCCCAATCCCGCGGTCAACACCTTCGTCAAATCCAAGGGCGCGGCGCTGCGCATCATCTCGGGTGCGACCTCCGGCGGGGCTGGCCTGGTGGTGAAGAGCGGCATCACCTCGGTCGACCAGCTGCGCGGTAAGGTCATCGCCAGCCCGGGTCTGGCCAACACCCAGGATGTGGCGCTGCGGTACTACCTCAAGCAGCACGGCCTGGCCACCGACAAGAACGGCGGCGGCGACGTCCAGATCCGCCCGCAGGATAACGCGGTGACGGTGGATGCCTTCAAGTCAGGCGCCATAGACGGGGCCTGGGTACCCGAGCCCACCTTGTCCAGGATGGTCGCCGATGGCGGCAAACTGCTGGTGGACGAGGCCTCGCAGTGGCCTGACGGCAAGTTCGTCACCACCTTGCTGGTTGTGCGCACCGATTACGCGCAGAGCCACCCCGAGATCGTCAGGCGCTTGGTGGCGGCGAACGTCGCCTCGATCGACGCGCTGGGCGCGGACCCGGCCAAGGGCCAGCAGGTCACCAATCAAGGGCTGGCGAAACTTTCCGGCAAGCCGTTGGCGGATACCGTGATCGCGCCGGCATGGCAGCGGCTGACATTCACGCCCGACCCGGTCGCGTCATCGCTTGTCACTTCGGCCGATCATGCACAGGAGCTGGGCCTGACGACCAAGGCCAACCTGGACGGAATTTTCGATCTGACTACTCTGAATGCCCTGTTGAAAACGCAGGGCAAGGATTCGGTGGCGTCGAAGTAGAAGTAGATCCGGTTGGGTAACAGGGGGAGAAGATTCCGTGACCGCTGTCATTGACGCAAGCGCGGTACGGATCGACGGTGTGAGCCGGGCCTTCGGGTCCGGCCCACACCGCGTCCAGGCGCTTGACAATGTTTCCTTCAACGTCCGCCCGGGGGAGTTTGTCTGCCTGCTGGGCGCTTCCGGCTGCGGTAAGTCGACCCTGCTGGGCATTCTCGCCGGTATTGACCGACCCAGTTCCGGCGGCGTCGACGTCGGCGGGCGCAAGGTCGGTCTGATGTTCCAGGATTCGGCCTTGCTGCCCTGGCTCACCGCGGGGGGAAACATCGCCCTCCCGATGAAGATCCGGGGCGTTCCCCGGGCTGATCGCGCCAGCCGGGTCGAGGAGCTGCTGGCCATGGTTCGCCTTGCGGGTCTCGCGGACAAGCGTCCGCACGAACTTTCCGGCGGGATGCGCCAGCGGGTCAGCCTGGCCAGGGCGTTCGCCCAGGATGCCGACGTCTTGTGCATGGACGAGCCCTTCGGCGCGCTCGACGCGATGACGCGGGACCTGTTGCATGACGAGCTGGAGCGGATCTGGCGCGAGACCGGAGTCACCGTCCTGTTCGTCACCCATGACGTGCGGGAGGCAGTGCGGCTGGGGGACCGCATCGTGCTGCTGTCGAGCCGGCCGGGGCGGGTGGCCGAGATCTTCGACGTCGGGATCGACCGCCCCCGCCGTATTGACGCGCCGGAGGTCGCGGCGCTGGCCGTGACGATCACTGCTCGGCTGCGGGCGGAGGTGAGTCGCCATGGCCGCTGAGACGACCATCGAGTCCGATGTGTTCCGTGTCTCCCGGAACGCATCCACCGACGTGGCCCTCGCTGGTCTGGACGCCCTTGACACCGGCCAGGCGCCCAGGCGCCCGCTCGCCTTGCGGATATGGTCGGCGACCTGGCCGAAGCTGGGAGCCGTCGCGATTTTCCTGTTGTTGTGGCAGGCCCTGGTCTGGAGCGGCTGGAAACCGTCCTACGTACTGCCCGGCCCGGATGAGGCGTTGCCGGAGCTCGGGCGCCGGGTCACAAGCGCCGACTTCTGGTCGGCATTCGCCCGCACCATGCAGCGTGCCTTCGTCGGGTATGCGTTGGCGGTCCTGATCGGCGCGGCGGTGGGGCTGGCCGTGTCCCGGTTCACGCTGCTGCGGAGCGCGGTCGGCTCGTTCATCACCGCGTTGCAGACCATGCCCTCGATCGTCTGGTTCCCGCTGGCGATCCTGCTGTTCAGGCTCACTGAATCAGCGATCCTCTTTGTTGTCGTGCTCGGTGCGGCACCGTCGGTCGCCAACGGTGTCATCAGTGGTATCGACTATGTTCCGCCGCTGCTGACCAGAGCCGGTCACACCATGGGCGCACGTGGCCTGAAGCTCTACCGGTTCGTGGTGGCACCGGCGGCGCTGCCGTCGGTGGTGGCTGGGCTGAAACAGGGCTGGGCGTTCGCCTGGCGGAGCCTGATGGCTGGTGAGCTGCTGGTCATCGTGCCCGGCCACCCGTCCATCGGCTCGGATCTGGAGAACAGCCGTCAGTTCCTGGAGGCGACCGGTGTGATCGCATCCATGCTGACAATCTTCATTATCGGAGTTCTGGTGGACGCCGCGTTCAACGCCGTGGACCGTCGGATGCGCGCCCGCCGGGGGCTCCTGCCCGAACAGTCACGCTGAGGCAGGGCAGGACCCGTCTCGGCAGCAGGGAGGAGGGGTGGCCCCGAGGGGTCCAGCTATGTGGAGCGCGCTAGGACTATGGCCGGCAAGATGGAGACATGCAGATCTCCGCACGAGCTGACTATGCCCTGCGCGCGTTGCTGACACTGGCAGCTTCCGACGGGGAGCTCGTGAAGGGCGAGAGCCTGGCGACCGCGCAGGACCTGCCGCTGCGGTTCCTGGAGAACATCCTCACCGATCTCCGCCGGAGCGGCTTGGTGGCGAGCAGGCGTGGCGCTGACGGTGGTTACCAGCTCTGTCGGCCAGCGGGTGAGATCACCATCGCGATGGTGATCCGAGCGACCGACGGCCCGCTGGCGAGCGTACGGGGCCGCCGGCCGGAGGACGCGGCGTACGAGGGCGCGGCCAAGCACCTCCAGGATGTGTGGATCGCGGTACGGGTCAGCCTGCGGCGGGTGCTGGAGGAGGTCACACTGGCCGATGTCGCCGGCGGGAACCTGCCGTCCATCGTCTGCGAACTCAGCCAGGACCAGGACGCCTGGGTCGCCCGGTGACCAACGGCGCTCGTCCGGTTTCATCGGTTCCGCTGGTTCCGCCGCCAGCGCCGGTGCCGGCTGTCGAGGCGGTGGTCTTCGACTGGGGCGGCACCCTGACCCCTTTTCACGACGCGGACCTGCTGGACCTGTGGCGGCTGGTCGCGCACGACCTCGCCCCGGGCCGCGTGCGGGAACTGACCCGGGCGCTGGCGGGCTCCGAACAGCAGTGGTGGGCAACAGCTGGCGGGTCGGGCCGCAGCGGGACGGTCACCGAGCTGCTCGCCGTGGCGTCGACGGCGGTCGGGCTTGACGTGGCCAGCGCCGTGCATCGGGTGGTTGGCCGGCATGACCTGTGCGCCTGGACGCCGCACACGGTGTGCGACCCGGACGCGCTGCTGCTGTTGCACCTTGTGCGTACCCGCGGGCTGCGGATCGGTTTGTTGACCAACACGCACTGGCCCCGCGCGTGGCACTCACGATGGCTTGCCCGGGACGGTCTGCTGGACCTGATCGACGCCCGGGTCTACACCAACGATCTGCCTTTCGCCAAGCCGCACCCGGATGCGTTCCGCGCCGTGCTCGCCTCGCTCGGCGTGCGCGACCCTCGGACGGCGGTGTTTGTCGGCGACCGTCCAGCGAGTGACATAGCCGGGGCCCGCGCGGTCGGGATGCGGACCGTGCTGCTGTCCGACGGCGCGGCTCCTCGGCCGGGGGAGCGAGGATCGCGCGGTGCGGCCGGGGCCGACGCGGTGATCGGGCGGCTCGGGCGGTTACTCGGTGTCCTGGACGGTTGGGCGGCCGGGCTCCACCGGCCGTTCTCACGCGCCGGGTAGCGCCCGGCTGGCCTGGGCCACCGGCTGGCCGGCCGCGACACGAGCCTGCTGGCCGCGCACGGCCATCCCCGTCAGCGCATCGGTCACCAGCGCGCGCATCTCACCGGTCAGCTCGCCGATCGCGTCGTATGCCGCGGCCGACGAGCGGTCCTCGATGCCGGCCAGCAGCAGTAGCACTCCGGCCAGGTCACCGGATAGCGCAGGCAGCTGGTAGGCGGCCTGGGCCGGTGGCGCGGTGCCGCCCCGGTCGAGGATCTCGGCCACCAGCCGGTCGCGCAGCTCTCGATGGGCGGCGAACGCGTTCTCGGCGAGGACGCGGGTCGATTCCGCGGCTGACCGTAGTGGAGCCAGCTCACCGCCGGCCGCGGCGGCGGCATACACGGCGGCGTGCTCAACGGCAAGCAGGTTCGACAGCGTCTGTACCGTGTCAGGGG
>NZ_CAKJTL010000158.1 GCF_917627385.1 Protofrankia sp. CiT1 | reverse complement strand
CCAGCGGGGCGAGCAGCTCGCCATGGGCGGTCTCGGCCGCGCGGATGCTGGCCAGCAGCGGTGCCAGACTCGCCGACGCGGCCAGGCACTGCGCACGCAGGGAAGCCGCGGCGCCACGCTCCAGCTTCAGCAGCGCCGCCATGGTTGCCGGCGCGGACGTGGCCACGTCAGGCGTGCTCGCAACGGTGACAGCCGGTGACGGCCCATCGGGTGCGGCCGTCGTGGCCGCCAGCAGGCGGCTGACATGCTCGGCGTGGTGAGCCCGTACCACACGCAGCGTGGCCGCGACTGACGGATACGCAAGAATAGCTCGATCGTACGCGACGAGCAGCCCCTGTTCCGACTCGACCGCGGACCGGCGCAGCGCGTCGTCCGCGGTGGTCGTCACCGGGATGGTGGCGGGCTCCCGAGGCGATCGTGTCCAGCTGCATCCGGCCAGGGCTGCGGCCGCCGTCATGGGCAGCACGCCGAGCAGGGCGCGCCTAGAGCATCCATGGCCGGGAATCATCGGGCTCACGGACCAGCAGCTTGACACAGAGCTCCGGATGCCCCGGATGAGGCTCGGGCCGTGACCGACGTAGGCTGAGGATCTCGAGAGGATGTCATGCCGACGCGTGGCGAAGGAGAGGAGCGGGTCGACGTGGGCGACGCCGTGGCCGCAACCAATGCCGGTGGCGGGCGGGGCCGGTCGCGCGGCGCGGACGCCGCGGACCGGGGCCGGGCCAGCAGGGCTGGCCGGGCCGAGCTGCTCCAGCTGCTTGCGCCAGAGCTGGCGACCCACGGGTTTGACCTGGAGGACGTCGTCATCACCCGGGCGGGCTCCCGCAGCGTGCTGCGGGTGGTGGTGGATCGTGACGAGGGTATCGATCTGGACGCGGTCGCCGTGGCCAGCCGGCTTGTCTCCGCTGCCCTCGACGCGGTCGATGGCGACGGACCCGTGTCTGGTCCGTATGTGCTCGAGGTGAGCTCGCCAGGGGTGGACCGCCCGCTGATCGCGGCCCGGCACTGGCGCCGGGCCCGGGGACGGCTGGTTTCGGTGCGCACCCGGGACGGCAGGCAGCTGCTCGGCCGAGTACGCACCAGCGGGCCCGAATCGGTTGATCTCACGATGGATGACCACAATGGGCCAGCCGGCGCGGTGACGCGAATATCCTTCGCGGATGTCGTCCGGGCCGAGGTACAGGTGGAGTTCCGTACGACCGGCGAGGATCCTGCGACCGGGGTGGACGCGGAGGGGGAGGGGGAACGATGAAACTCGATGTAGCGGCACTGCGCGGGATCGAACGGGAGAAGGACATCTCCTTCGACACGCTGCTGGAGGCGATCGAGACCGCGTTGCTGACGGCCTACCGGCACACCGGCGGCGCGGCGCAGGACGCCCGTGTGGTCGTCGACCGGACGTCGGGGTATGTCGCGGTCTACGCCCGGGAGACCTCCGTGGACGGGATGACCCGTGAATGGGAGGACACACCCGACGATTTTGGCCGGATCGCGACGATGACGGCCAAGCAGGTAATCATGCAACGGCTGCGCGAGGCGCAGCAGGAAATCACCTACGGGCAATATGCCGACCGCGAGCATGACGTCGTCTCCGGGGTCGTGCAACATCACGAGCAGCGGGCCGGTTCCAAGGTCGTCCTGGTGGACCTCGGCACTGTCGAGGGTGTGCTCCCGCCGGCCGAACAGGTCCCCGGCGAGCGGTTCGAACACGGTGACCGCGTCAAGTGCTATGTCGTCAGTGTCGTCCGCGGGGCGCACGGTCTCACCGTGACACTGTCGCGAACCCATCCGGAACTGGTCAAAGGCCTGTTCCGGCTGGAGGTCCCGGAGGTGGCGGACGGCACGGTGGAGATCGCCGCGATCGCGCGGGAAGCGGGGCACCGCAGTAAGATCGCCGTTCGGTCGACCGTCGCTGGAGTGAACCCGAAGGGCGCCTGTATCGGTCCGATGGGCAGCCGGGTGCGCGCCGTCATGGCCGAACTGTGCGGCGAGAAGATCGATATCGTCGACTGGTCCGCCGAACCGGCTGTCTTCGTGGGTAACGCGCTGTCGCCGGCGCGGGTCGCTCGCGTCGACGTTACCGACGAGGCGGCTCGCTCGGCCCGGGTGGTCGTGCCGGATTACCAGCTTTCCCTCGCCATCGGCCGGGAAGGGCAGAATGCCCGGCTGGCCGCCCGGCTGACCGGTTGGCGCATTGACATCCATTCGGATACGGAAGGCAGCGGTGGCCCGGCGTCGAAAGAAGGTCCTGAATCGGTGCCCCGGCGGGTCACGACGCCGCCCGCGGCCCGGAGGTCGCCAGCTGCTGGCAACCACTCCGCGGGCGCAACGGGATAGACTGATGGCGGCGCGCCGTGCGGAGCCGCTTCGCACCTGCGTAGGGTGCCGTACCCGGGCGGTGCGGAGCGACTTGGTGCGTATGGTGGTAGTTGGTGGTGAGCTCGTACCTGATGTTCACCGTCGAATGCCAGGGCGGGGGGCACACCTGCATCCCGACCTGGCCTGCCTCGATCTCGCGGAGCGCCGCAGGGCGTTCCCGCGAGCGCTGCGCGTTCCAGGGCCACTTGGGCTTGGGCGTGTCAGGGGCCACCTGGTCAAGCAGTTCACGGAAGATTGGACGACATCACCTGATGTCGACATGGAAGCAGGTCGAGACAGCGATGACCGCGCGATGAGCACGCAGCCATGATCACGACCAGCAGGTAACGAGGGTCACGCGGGCGGACCGCGGGCCGAAAGAAGGAGCACCGTGGTAGGAAAGGCCCGCGTACACGAGCTCGCCAAGGAGCTTGGAGTCGACAGCAAGACCGTGCTCGCCAAACTAAAGGATCTTGGTGAGTTCGTGAAGTCGGCTTCGTCCACAGTCGAGGCACCCGTCGTTCGAAAGCTCAAGGAGTCATTCCCGGTCGAAGGCGCGGCAACGCAGCGGTCGTCCGCCCGCGGCGGTACGTCCCAGGGCAACACGCAGGGCAACGGAAGCCGGCCGGGTGCTACTGGCGCCCGGCCAGGACCTGTGCCCCCC
>NZ_CAKJTL010000157.1 GCF_917627385.1 Protofrankia sp. CiT1 | reverse complement strand
CCGGCCGGGCGGTACCGGTGGGCCTCGACCCAATCCGAGCATGTTTCCCTCGCGTCCCGCCGGTCCCGGTGGTCCTCGCCCCGGCGGCGGTGGTGCCGGGGCTGGCGGCCGGCCCGCTCCTGGCGGTGGCGGGCGTCCGGGCGGCGGTGGCGGCCGGCCGGGCGGTGGTGGCGGCGGGTTCGCCGGTCGCGGGGGCGCACCCGGTCGTCCCGGTGGTGCCGCTGGCGCGGGCACGGGAGCCGCGGGCCGTCCTGGTGGCGGCGGTGCTCCCGGCGGCGGTCCCGGTGGCCGCCCGACATCCGGCGGCAGGGGCCGCGGCGGCACGACGGCCGGTGCCTTCGGCCCGGGCGGCCGTGGTCGTCCTGGCCGGCAGCGCAAGTCCAAGCGCGCGAAGCGGCAGGAGTGGGAGAGCGGGCTGGAGGCTCCCCGCATGGGGGCCATGGTTCCGCGCGGCAACGGGCAGGCCATTCGACTGCCTCGGGGCGCGTCCCTTGCCGATTTCGCCGACAAGATCGATGCCAATCAGGGCGCGCTCGTCCAGGTTGTGTTCACCCAGCTCGGTGAGATGGTGACCGCGACGCAGTCGTGCACGGACGAGACCCTGCAGCTGCTCGGCGTCACTCTCGGCTATGACGTACAGATCGTCAGTCCCGAGGACGAGGACAAGGAGCTGCTGGAGAGCTTCGATCTCTCCTTCGGCGGCGAATACGGCGATCAGATCGAGCTGTCCGCGCGTCCACCGGTTGTCACCGTCATGGGCCACGTCGACCATGGCAAGACGAAGTTGCTCGACGCGATCCGGTCGACAGACGTGGTTGCCGGTGAGGCCGGCGGCATCACCCAGCACATCGGGGCCTACCAGGTCCGGGCGAAGGTCGATGGGGACGAGCGGAAGATCACCTTTATCGACACCCCGGGTCACGAGGCGTTCACCGCCATGCGTGCCCGAGGTGCGCAGGTGACCGACATCGTCGTGTTGGTCGTCGCCGCGGATGACGGTGTCAAGCCGCAGACGATCGAGGCGCTCAATCACGCCCAGGCGGCCAACGTCCCGATCGTCGTCGCCGTCAACAAGATTGACAAGGAAGGCGCCGACCCCCTCAAGGTCCGCGGGCAGCTCACCGAATACGGCCTGGTCGCCGAGGAGTACGGCGGTGACGCCATGTTCGTCGACGTGTCCGCCCGTAACCGCACCAACATCGACGGTTTGCTCGAGGCGGTCATCCTGACCGCGGACGCCGCCCTCGACCTGCGTGCCCCGACCGGTACCGAGGCCCAGGGCGTCGCGATCGAAGGCCGGCTGGACCGAGGCCGCGGCCCGGTTGCGACCGTGCTCGTCCAGCGGGGGACGCTGCGGGTCGGGGACTCGGTGGTTGCCGGCGACGCCTTCGGGCGCGTCCGGGCGATGCTCGACGAACACGGTGACCCGGTGCACGAGGCCGGCCCGGCCCGGCCGGTGCAGGTCCTGGGGTTCACCAGCGTCCCCGACGCCGGCGATAACTTCCTGGTCGTCCCGGAGGACCGGGTCGCCCGCCAGATCGCCGAGCGGCGCCAGGCACGCGAGCGAAACGCCGAACTGGCGATGAGCCGCGGCCGCCCGACCCTGGAGACGATCCTGGAGCGGATGAAGGAGGGTGAGAAGACCCAGCTCAACCTCATTCTCAAGGGTGACGTCTCCGGTTCGGTCGAGACCGTGGAGGATTCCCTGCTCAAGATCGATGTCGGTGACGAGGTCTCGTTGCGGATCATCGGTCGTGGTGTCGGCGCCATCACTGAGAATGACGTCAACCTGGCGAGCGCGTCCGACGCGGTCATCCTCGGGTTCAACGTCCGGGCTGAGGGCAAGGCGCGCGAACTGGCCGAGCGCGAGCGCGTCGACGTCCGCTACTACTCGGTCATCTACCAGGCGATCGAGGACATCGAGAACGCCCTCAAGGGCATGCTCAAGCCGGTCTACGAGGAAGTCCAGCTCGGTACCGCCGAGGTGCGCGAGGTGTTCCGGGTTCCCCGGATCGGCAACGTCGCCGGTTGCCTGGTACGTTCCGGGATCATCCGCCGCAACTCCAAGGCCCGGCTCGTTCGGGACGGCGTGGTCGTGGCGGACAATCTCACGGTCGAGTCGCTCAAGCGCTTCAAGGATGACGCGACCGAGGTCCGCGAGGGTTACGAGTGCGGTATCGGGCTCGGTTCCTTCAACGACATCAAGATTGACGATGTGATCGAGACCTTCGAGCAGCGGGAGGTTCCTCGCTCCTGAGGACGCGCACGATGTGGACCGGAACGGGAGTTTTCGACCTTCTCCTTGGCGACGTTCGGTCGCTCAAGGAGAAGCGGTCGATAGTCCGGCCGGTGGTGGCCGAGCTCCGCCGCAGATATGCGGTGAGTGCGGCGGAGACCGGCCATCTTGATCTGCACCGGCGGACGCAGATAGGGCTCGCCGTGGTCGCTGCGGATCGAGCCCATTGCGTCGAGGTCGTCCAGGCGTGTGAACGCCTGCTCTCGCGGCGCCCGGAGATAGAAGTGCTCTCGGCGCGGATGCGCTACCTCTCCGACGAGGATTCCGACGAGGATATGGACGGACCGCGATCGGTGGCGCGGTCGGAATGACGGGAGGAAGCCATGGCTGATCCTGCTCGGGCCCGCCGGCTCGCGGTGCGTATCCGTGAGGTGGTCGCGGCTGCGCTGGAAAGTCAGGTGAAGGACCCGCGCTTGGGAATGGTCACGGTGACCGATGCCCGGGTCACCCCGGACCTGACCGAGGCCACCGTTTTCTACACGGTTTACGGTGATGACGCGGACCGGCTGGGCTCGGCGCGGGCGCTGGAGTCCGCCAAGGGCCTGCTGCGTAGTCAGGTTGGCCGGCAGACCGGCGTCAAGGTTACTCCTGCCCTGACCTTCGTTCATGATCGACTTCCGGATGATGCCCGCCATCTTGAGGAACTGATTCTGACCGCGCGGGAGCGGGACGCGAGCCTGGCGGGTGTCCGAGACGGTGCCCGGCCGGCTGGTGAGCCCGACCCGTACCGTAAGCCGCGTGTGGACGCCGATGAGTCCGGTGCTGACGGGTTCGGTTCCGATCAGCTCGACGAGGAAATGATGGGGGACACGCCGCGATGACCGACGCGATGAGCCTCGCCGACCTGTCTCTGCTCCCGGTTCCCCCAGCGGGCGAGGG
>NZ_CAKJTL010000156.1 GCF_917627385.1 Protofrankia sp. CiT1 | reverse complement strand
GGCGATGCGCTCGGTGAGCAGCGGGAGCGTGCGGTCGAGGCGATTCGCTCCGCGGCCCAGAGCGGGGAGAGCATCCTGCTGGTCGCGCACGTTGACCCGGATGGTGACAGCCTGGGCTCGGCGATCGCCCTGGGGCTCGCGCTGCACACTCTCGGGGCCAGGGCGTCGGTCTCGTTCGACAGCGACCCGTTCGTTGTGCCCCGCTCGTTGAGCTTTCTGCCTGGCCAGGATCTTCTTGTCCCGCCCTCCCTGGTCCCGGCGACGCCCGACCTGGTGGTGACGCTGGACGCGGGAAGCCTGCCCAGGCTCGGTGCGCTGGGCCGGGTTGCGACCAGGGCACGGCGAACGGTTGTGATCGACCATCACGCCTCGAACACACGGTTCGGGGACATCAATCTGATCGACCCCGACGCCGCCTCCACCAGCGTGATGGTCACCGGGGTCATTGACGCCCTCGGGATCGACCTCGATCATGACCTGGCTGTCGCGATCTACACGGGCTTGGTCACCGATACCGGTTCGTTCCGGTACGGCGTGACCACACCGGATGTCCATCGGCTGGCCGCGCGGTTGCTGGGCACCGGGATCCGGCATGATCTGATCACTCGTACGGTCTGGGACACGCACCGCTTCAACTACCTGCGGCTACTGGGTGAGCTGCTCGGCCGGGCCAGTCTGGAGCCTGAGCACGACCTGGTGTGGACGTGGTGCGCGTACGCGGACCTCACCGGCGCGGGTCTCACGCTGGACGAGATCGAGGGTGTGATCGACATCGTGCGGACCACCGCCGAAGCCGAGGTGGCGGTCGTCTGCAAGCAGGACGCCACCGACACCTGGAAGGTCTCGGTGCGTTCGAAGGGCGGCATCGACGTCGGCGCGGTGTGCACCCAGCTCGGCGGCGGCGGTCACCGTTTCGCGGCCGGGCTGAGCTCCACCGAAGCGCTGGAGCAGACCATGCAGGCCCTGCGTGCCGCGCTGGTCCGCGCGCCCAGACTGCCGGGCTGATGGCTGGCGCGACCGCCGCCGGGGTGGACGGTCTGGCCGTGCTGGACAAGCCGATGGGGCTGACCTCGCACGATGTGGTGGCCCGCGCCCGGCGGGCCCTGCGCACCCGGCGGGTGGGACACGCCGGCACGCTTGATCCGATGGCGACCGGTGTGCTGGTGCTCGGGGTGGGCCGGGCGACTCGATTGCTCGGTCATCTCGCCCTGACCGACAAGGCCTACACCGCGACCATCCGGCTCGGTGAGTCGACCACCACCGATGACGCGCAGGGCGAGGTTGTCGCGGTGGGTGAGGTCGCGGTCGACGCGGTGGAGCTCGCCGCGGCCATGGCGGCTCTCACCGGCACGATTGACCAGGTGCCGTCCGCGGTCAGCGCCGTCAAGGTGGACGGGGTACGGGCTTATGCCCGGGTACGCGCGGGTGAGCAGGTCGTCCTGGCGGCGCGGCGGGTCACGGTGAGCCGGTTCGAGCTGCTTGCCCGCACCGGTCGTGATCTTGATGTGGCTGTCGGGTGTTCCAGCGGCACCTACGTGCGCGCGCTCGCCCGCGATCTCGGCGCGGCGCTGGGCTGCGGTGCCCACCTATGTGCCCTGCGCAGGGTGCGGGTGGGACCGTTCGATCTCACGCGGGCGCTTACTCTGGAGGCCTTGGCCGAGGAGGGTGCCGGCGCACTGCGCCCGTTGTCGGATGCCGTCGCCGCGCTGTTTCCCTGCCGGCGGGTGGATGCCGATGACGCTCGTGCTATATCTCACGGCCGCCGTCTTTCCCCTTACGGGCTGCCTGGCACGTACGGCGTTTTCGGCCCGGCTGGCGAGGTTCTCGCTCTTGCGCACGACGCTGCGGACGGCTGCCGGTCACTGGTGGTCTTCGCCGGTGCCTGAGCCGCAAACGGCACCGATAGGCTTCAGATGTGCAGCGGTGGCGCGGGGTGCGAGACACGCCGGATGACTGGCCCGGCGGCGTTGTGACAATCGGGTTCTTCGACGGTGTCCACCGCGGTCATCAGCAGATCGTCAGCCGTGCGGTGGAACGGGCTCACCGGGCCGGACAGCCCGCGGCCGTGCTCACGTTCGACCCGCATCCGGCCGAGGTTATCCGGCCGGGCAGCCATCCGCCGTTGTTGACCACCGCGGATTTCAAGGCGGAACTGCTGGGGCGGCTGGGGGTCGACGCGTTGTGCGTCCAGCCGTTCACACCGGAGTTCAGCCGGGTGCCACCGGAGGAGTTCGTTCACGACATGCTCCTGCGGCGGTTGCGGCCGAGTGCCGTGGTGGTGGGGGAGAACTTCACCTATGGGCACCGGGCCGCCGGAAATCTGGAGACCCTGCGCCGTGACGGTGCGGCTGACGGTTTCGCGGTGGAGGGCGTCCGGCTCCTGCGAGAGGACGACCACGTGCTCTCCTCCACGCATATTCGGGCCTGTATCGCCGAAGGCGACGTAGCCACCGCGGCCCGCGCGCTCGGCCGGGACCACCGAGTGGAGGGGATCGTGGTGCACGGTGACGCGCGTGGACGCACTATCGGATATCCGACTGCCAACCTCGCGACAACCGCCTATGCGGCGATTCCCGCTGACGGTGTCTACGCGGGACACGCCGTGTGGCCGGGCAAGCGTTATCCCGCGGCGATCTCCATTGGTAGCAACCCGACTTTCGATGGGACCGAGCGGCGGGTTGAGGCATATCTCCTTGATTTCGACGACGACATCTACGATGCCCACCTTGCCTTCGAGTTCGCCGAGCGGTTGCGTCCGACGCTGCGCTTCGACTCCGTGACCGACCTGGTTGCTCAGATAGCGGCGGACGTTCTTGCCACCCGTAAGATCACCTCCTTGTCGGCGGCATCTCAGCCGGGCGGGCGGTGCTCGCGGGGTTGGTAAGCTTCGGCACCAGACGAGTGTGGTGTGTCCGTCAGCCTGGGTGGGGCAGACCCCGGGCGCGCATCCACCCGTAGACAGGAAGAGGTTTCGCGTGCCGCTCCCGAGCGACGTCAAGCAGAAGATCTTGTCCGATTACGCCACGGTCGAGCGTGACACCGGCTCGCCCGAGGTACAGGTGGCGATGCTCACCCGGCGGATCAGCGACCTGACGGAACATCTGAAGGTGCACAAGCACGACCACCACAGCCGGCGTGGGCTGTTGCTGCTGGTCGGCCGGAGGCGACGGTTGCTGAACTATCTCGCCAAGACCGACATCCACCGCTACCGGTCGTTGATCGAACGGCTCGGGCTGCGGCGGTAGGAGCTGGATGTGGAGGCGACTGTCGCCTCCACTGTGTGACCGGGTCCGTGACGGCGCGAGCCGCCGGTCCTCGGTGGTGGTGTCCGGGCGCGCCGTGTGGCGAACCCCCGGGGGCTTCTACTGAGCGCCGGCCTCCTCGGCAAGGCGGACCCGGCCGATGGAGAGGAGGAATGGTTCGAGTGGAGGACCAGACAACCGCGACTGAGGCGGTTATCGACAACGGAGCGGCTGGGACCCGGACGATCCGGTTCGAGACGGGCCGGCTGGCCCGGCAGGCGGCTGGGGCCGCGGTCGCCTATCTCGGCGACACCATGGTGCTGTCGGCGACGACGGTCAGCAAGCAGCCCAAGGAGCAGCTTGATTTCTTCCCGCTGACCGTGGATGTCGAGGAACGGATGTACGCGGCCGGGCGTATTCCCGGTTCGTTCTTCCGGCGGGAGGGACGGCCGAGCGAGGACGCTATCCTCACCTGCCGTCTGATCGACCGGCCACTGCGGCCGTCGTTCGTCAAGGGGCTGCGTAACGAGATCCAGGTCGTGGCAACGGTTCTTGCCCTCGACCCGGACACGCTCTACGACGTGGTCGCAATCAATGCGGCCAGCGCGTCGACCACGCTCGCCGGGCTGCCCTTCTCCGGCCCCGTCGGCGCCACCCGGGTCGGTTTTGTGGACGGGAACTGGATCGCTTTCCCGACCCATGCCGAGCTGGAGCGGGCAACCTTCGACATGGTGGTGGCCGGTCGCGTGCTCGAGGACGGCTCCGATGTCGCGATCATGATGGTCGAGGCGGAGGCCACGCCGGACACGGTTCCGCTGCTGGCCGCGGGTGCGCCAGCACCGACCGAGGACGTGGTGGCCGCGGGGCTGGAGGCGGCGAAGCCCGCCATCCGCGAGCTGTGCCGGGCCCAGCGCGAGCTGGCCGAGCGTGCGGCCAAGCCAGCCCGTCAGTTCCCGTTGTTCGTCGACTATCACGACGACGTCCTTGAGGCGTTGTCGATCGCGGTTGGTGACGAGCTTGCCGCGGCTCTGCGCATCGCCGGCAAGCAGGAGCGGGAAACGGAGCTGGAGCGGGTCCGCTCACTGGCCGCGGAGAAGGTCATGGGCCAGTTCGAGGGCCGCGAAAAGGAGATCGCCGCAGCTTATCGGGCGCTGACGAAGAAGCTGGTACGTCAGCGCATCATCGCTGACGGCGTCCGTATCGATGGGCGTGGGGTCACCGAGATCCGCGAGCTGTCGGCGGAGGTCGACTTCATTCCCCGCGTCCACGGATCAGCCTTGTTCGAGCGTGGCGAGACCCAGATCCTCGGCGTGACCACGCTGGCCATGCTGCGGATGGAGCAGACGGTCGACACCCTCAACCCCGACCGCACAAAGCGTTACATGCACAACTACAACTTCCCGCCCTATTCCACCGGGGAGACCGGCCGTGTCGGTTCGCCGAAGCGGCGCGAGATCGGCCATGGCGCGCTGGCCGAGCGGGCACTGCTGCCGGTGCTGCCGAGCCGGGACGAGTTCCCCTATGCCATCCGGCAGGTTTCCGAGGCGCTGGGCTCCAACGGGTCGACGAGTATGGGCTCGGTCTGCGCAAGCACGCTGTCGTTACTGAACGCTGGTGTTCCGCTCAAGGCCTCCGTCGCTGGGATCGCCATGGGCCTGATCCATGAAGGTGACGACTTCGTTACGCTCACCGACATCCTCGGCGCCGAAGACGCCTACGGTGACATGGACTTCAAGGTCGCGGGTACGCGGGAGTTCGTCACCGCGCTCCAGCTCGACACCAAGCTGGACGGCATTCCCGCGTCGGTCCTTGCCGACGCGCTGGGCCAGGCCAAGGCCGCGCGGCTGGCGATCCTCGATGTCATGGCCGAAGCGATCGACGGCCCGGACGAGATGTCCACGCACGCTCCCCGGGTGATTTCCGTCAAGATCCCGGTGGACAAGATTGGTGAGATCATCGGCCCGAAGGGCAAGATGATCAATCAGATTCAGACTGACAGCGGCGCCGAGATCACGGTCGAGGACGACGGCACGATCTACATCGGTGCGCAGGACGGCCTGTCGGCGGAGAGCGCCCGTTCGGCGATCAACGCGATTGCCAACCCGCAGATGCCGGAGGTCGGGGAGCGTTACCTCGGCACCATCGTAAAGATCACGACGTTCGGTGCGTTCGTCTCCCTCACTCCGGGCAAGGACGGGCTGCTCCATGTCAGCAAGCTCAAGCAGCTTTCCGGTGGAAAGCGGGTGGAGAAGGTGGAAGAGGTGGTTCAGGTCGGCCAGAAGCTCCAGGTTGAGATCACTGAAATCGACAGCCGTGGCAAGATCAGCCTTTCTCCCGTGGTCGAGGACGCGGACAGCGTCCCGGCCGGGTCCTGACCGCCTCCGGTGACAGAGACGGGTACGACCAGCGCGGGTTTGGTGCCGGCCGGCACGCTTCGCGAGGAGCTGCTGTCCGGCACCGTCCGGCGAGCCGTGCTACCGGGCGGGCTGCGGGTGCTGACCGAGAAGGTGCCCGCGGTCCGGTCGGTAGCCATCGGGATCTGGGTCGGCGTGGGCTCCCGGGACGAGAATCCGTTGACGGCCGGTTGTTCTCACTACCTGGAGCACCTGCTGTTCAAGGGCACGCCGTCCCGGGACGCGCTGACAATCAGTTCCGCGATCGAGGCAGTCGGCGGCGAGCTGAACGCTTTCACGACCAAGGAGTACACGTGCTATTACGCACGGGTGCTCGACGGTGATCTCGCGGACGCGGTTGACGTGGTCTGCGACATGGTCTGCAACTCACTGATAACCGCTGACGACGTGGCCGCGGAGCGTGGCGTGATCCTCGAGGAGATCGCCATGCACGACGATGACCCGAGCGACGTCGTCCATGACGTCTTCACCGCGGCTGTGTTGGGTGACACCGATCTCGGGCGTCCGGTGCTGGGCACGATCGACTCCATCGAGGGCCTGGGCCGCGACACCATCGCCGACTACTACCGGTCCCGGTACACCCCGTCCAACACGGTGATCGCGATCGCTGGCAACATCGACCATGAGCGTACGCTCGCGCTGGTCGCGGCGGCCTTCGCCGACCGCCTGGGTGGCCCAGACCTTCCCGCCCCGGTGCGCGGGGGCTCCTATGCCTACCCCGATGCCCGCGGTGTCGTGGTCAGTCAGCGTCCTACCGAGCAGGCGCATGTCGTCCTCGGGACCGTGGGGATGTCCCGCCGGGACCCCCGCCGGTTCGCTATGGGGATCATGTCCTCGGCGCTCGGCGGGGGAATGAGCTCCCGGCTCTTCCAGGAGGTCCGCGAAAAGCGTGGCCTTGCCTACTCCGTCTACTCGTTTGCGTCCCACTTTGCCGACGCGGGGCTGTTCGGCGTCTATGCGGGGTGCGCGCCACGGCGGGCGGACGAGGTTCTCGCGCTTTGCCGCGAGCAACTGGAGCTGATCGCGGCGTCGGGAATCACCGACGACGAACTTGTCCGGGCCAAGGGCCAGAGCCGAGGCTCGTTGGTGCTGGGCATGGAGGACACCGGCTCGCGGATGAGCAGGATCGGCAAGAGCGAGCTCATGCACGGTGAGCTCCTGTCCGTGGACGAGGTGCTTGCCCGGGTGAACGCGGTGACCCGCGAAGACGTCCGGGGCGTCGCCGCCGACCTGCTTGCCCGGCCACTCGCTCTCGGCGTGATCGGCCCCTTTGATGACCATGATTTTACGTCCGTGATCGCACGGTGACCGCGGTATCCACGGCGGCCGGTAGCCCGGCGGCCGACCCGCTCCGGGTTGGTGTTCTCGGTGCCCGGGGCCGGATGGGCGCGACGGTTCGCGCCGCTGTGGAGGCCGCTGATGACCTCACGCTGGTGGCGGCGGTAGATCGTGGGGACGACTTCGCCAGCCTGCGCGATGCCGATGTCGTCGTCGATTTCACCCGGCCGGACACCGTCATGGAGAACCTGCGTTGGTGCATTGACGCGGGCCTGCATGTGGTTGTGGGCACATCGGGTTTTTCCAACGACCGGTTGGACACGGTGCGCGGCTGGCTCGTGGACAGGCCGGGCCTCGGTGTGTTGGTGGCCCCGAACTTCGGTGTCGGTGCCGTGCTGATGATGCATTTCGCGACCCAGGCGGCCAGGTTCTTCGAGTCGGTGGAGATCATCGAAATGCACCACCCCGGTAAACTGGATGCCCCCAGCGGGACAGCCGTCCACACGGCGGAGCTGGTCGCGCGGGCGCGGGCCGGGGCCAGCCCGGCCCCCGATGCCACGGAGTCGGCACGTGATGGCGCCCGCGGCACCCGGGTCAGCGGGATTCCCGTGCACAGCGTTCGGCTTTCCGGTCTTGTCGCCCATCAGGAAGTGCTGCTCGGTGGTGTCGCGGAGACCTTGACCCTGCGTCATGACTCATTCGATCGGACCTCGTTCATGCCAGGTGTGCTGCTCGGCGTGCGCCGGACTCCAGGGCGTCCCGGCCTGACTGTGGGCTTGGCGGCCCTGCTCGAACTGTGAAAGCCCGGGTAACTGTCGGTGTTCTGCTCGTGGCGGTTGTCTTCTACCTTGGGCTGATCGGATGGCGAGGCGTTCAGTTGCTCACCCAGAGCGGCTGGATCGCCCGTGGGCTCGGCGTCGGCGTGTTGCTGCTGCCTGTCGTCGGGGTGGCCGTCGTTGTCCGGGAACTGCAGTTCGGGCGGGCGGCTGGGCGGTTGGGACGCCATCTGCTTGATGATCATTGGCCGGATGGCCCACCGGCACCGTTGCCGCGGCGTCCGTCTGGCCGGATCGACCGGACCGCGGCCGACGAGGTCTTCAACCGCCGCCGTGCCGATGTCGAGGCGCGGCCACGGGACTGGCAGGCCTGGTATCGACTCGCGGTTGCCTACGGCGATGCCGGCGACACCCGTCGGGGACGCCGTGCGATGCGCCACGCAATCGCGCTGGAACGCATCCAGTCCACTGTGTGATCTCGATACGTTTCGGGGATGAGCGCGGCCGTCGTCTACGGAATTGATCTTGGTGCCACCTACAGCTGCGTCGCCCGGATGAACGCTTCAGGCGATCCTGAGGTGATTGCGCTCTCCGGCGGTGTGACCGCGATGCCAAGCGTCGTGCTCTTCGTCGGACCGGACGACTACGTCACTGGTGAACCGGCCCGCCGCCTTGCCCGCGCCCGCGCCGATGACGTCTGTGCGCTGGTCAAAGGCCGAATGGGCGATCACGACTGGCGGTTTGTGACGTCCGGGCGGGCGTGGTCCGCGTCCGCGGTGAGCGGCCTTGTCCTGCGGGCGCTCGTCAGCGAGGCGGCTTTTGCCGGTGGAGAGCAGGTCCACGCCGCGGTCATTGCCGTGCCGGCGTACTTCGGCGACGAGGAACGCCGGGCCACCGTGCTCGCTGGGCAGTACGCGGGCCTGTCGGTCGTTGACGTCATCAACGAACCGATCGCGGCAGCGCTGGCCTACGGTTTCGCCCGTTTCGACGCGGCGGCGACCTTCGCCGGCACAACGGCGCAGGAGGAGGTGGCGCTCGTCTACGACCTCGGCGGCGCGACGTTCGACGCGACCGTCGTCGAGCTTGCCGACCGTCGGATCTCGGTGGTTGCCATTGACGGCGACCAGCGGCTCGGTGGCTCCGAGTGGGACGAGCAGCTCGCCCGCTACCTGGCCAGACAGTTCCTTGACGCGCATCCGGACGCCACGGACCCGCTGGCCGACGCCGTGGCGGCCCAGGCGCTGCTGCTGGCCGCTGAACAGGCCAAACGCGACCTGACCGACCGGATGGAGACGACGGTCGGGGTCGAACACGACGGCCGCGTATTGAAGACGGTGGTGTCCCGGGATGATCTCGAACGGCTGACGGCCGGGCTGCTGGAGCGGACTATGATCATTACCCGCTCGGTGCTGACCGCGGCCAGGGCTCGCGGCGTCACCCGCCTCGACCGGGTGCTGCTGGCGGGGGGCTCCGCCTGGATGCCAGCGGTGGCCCGCAGGCTCAGGGCGGAGCTCGGCGTGCCGGTCGAGCTGGGTGACCCTGACCTCGCGGTGGCCAAGGGCGCGGCTCTCTATGGGGAGAAGAAGGCCATCGAGCGGCTGGTCCTCGCGGACCTGGTGTCGCGGGGGCAGCTCACTGACGGCGCGACATCGGACACCGCCGCGCCCGCGGACCTGGCCGCCGCCTGCAGACGTCTCGCGGCGGCTTTCGGGCTCACCGCCGAACGGGTTCGCCGCACCGTCGAGGTCCAGGTGGTCAACGTCGTATCCCGCGGTTTCGGAGTGCTCGTGCTCGACCGTTTCGGTGAACGTTCAGCGGTGTTCCTCGTCCATCGCAATGACCGGCTTCCCGTGATGGTCCGGCGTGGTTTCGGTACTGTCCGCGACGATCAGGATGTTATCACTCTGCAACTGGTGGAACAGCGCGGCGGTGCCGAGCCGGCCCGCGTCGAGGATATGAAGATTATCGCGCAGGCGGATATCACCGGGATTCCGCCGGGTTTCCCGGCCGGCACGCCCATCGAGATTATTTTCCGGATGGGCTTCGACGGTATTCTGGAGATGACCGCGTTGCACGAAGGCTTGGCCGACCGTCGCCTCACCGTGCGGGTGGAGACCAACGCGGCGCTGAGCCAGGCCGACGTCGCCCGGGAACGCGACGCGGTGGCGAGGCTGCGCCGCCGGGAGAGCTGACCGGCCAGCGCGTGCGAGGCCTTGCCGTTGTCCGTGTGCCTATGGGCGGCCGGGGGTTGACGGGGGGCGGAAGACCCCCGACCGCCAGGGACGATCGACTGGGGGATGACCGTCCATCCTGGTCTACCACGGTCGGCCCGCCTCGCCGGCCGTTCGGTGCGTTGCTGTCACCGAGAGCACGGGTCGGTGCCGATGCTCCCTCTTTCGGGCGGAAGACGCCGGGTTACCGTAGGGGCATGCGCGTGCAGGTTATCGCCGAGACGCAGTTCACCCCACCGGCCGACGTCCACTGGACCACCGATACGGACGGTGGCCAGGCCTTGGCGGAGTTCGCCGGCCGAGCCTGCTACCAGAGCTGGTCGAAGCCGAATCCGGCCACTGCCACGAACGCTGGCTATCTGCGGCACATCCTCGATGTCGGACATCTGTCCGTGCTGGAGCACGCCACGGTGACCATGTACGTCACCGGGGTTTCCCGCAGCCTCACCCACGAGCTGGTCCGGCACCGGCACTTCTCCTACAGCCAGCTGTCCCAGCGTTATGTTCCAGCGCGCGGTGCCGCGGTGGTCGAGCCCGGCGTCATCGCCGACGATCCTCGGTTGCACGAGCTGTTCACGGAGGCCACCGCCACCGCCCTGGACGCCTACGAAAGGCTCCTCAGCGGGCTGGAGAAGCACTTCGCCGACGTGGCGGTACCGACGTCCCGGCGCAAGCAGGCCAGACAGGCCGCTCGCAGCGTCCTGCCCAACGCCGCCGAGACCCGGATCGTGGTGACCGGGAACTACCGGGCGTGGCGGCACTTCATCGCCATGCGGGCGAGCGAGGCGGCCGATGTCGAAATCCGGGCGCTGGCTATTGCCGCGCTGCGTGAGCTTCAGCGGGTCGCCCCGAATGTTTTCGGTGACTTCCAGGTGACCAGCCTGGATGATGGAACGGAGATCGCCGTCAGCTCGCTCGCGGGGGAGGATGATGCATGACCATGCCCCTGGGGAGTTCCTGAACATCCTGGTGGTCAACGCGGGGTCGTCCAGCCTGAAGCTTCGGCTGCTCGGGCCTGATGACAGCGTGCTGGCATCGGTTGATCTCGACGTGCGGGCGGGCCAGCCGGAGCCGGCCGGGGTCCGCGCCGCCATCGGTGGCCTGGCCCGTCTCGGTGCGTCCGGCGTACCCGGCGCGGTCGGGCACCGGATCGTGCACGGCGGCACGGCGTTCGTCGATCCGGTCGTCGTCACCGACCCGGTGGCGGAGGAGCTGCGCGCGCTGACCGTACTGGCACCACTGCACCAGCCGGCGGCTCTGGCCACGCTCGCCATGGTGCGATCGGCACTGCCGGACGTCGTTCAGGTCGCCTGCTTCGATACCGCGTTCCACGCTCGGATGCCGCCGGCCGCGGCTACCTACGCGGTGCCGGCGTACTGGCGCGAGCAGCTCGGTGTGCGTCGCTACGGTTTCCACGGCTTGTCCCACGCCTATGCGTCCCAGCGGGCCGCGGTGCTGGCCCGGGGCAGCCGGGTGGTCACCTGTCACCTGGGATCGGGAGCGTCGCTGGCCGCGGTGCGCGATGGTGCCTGCGTCGACACGACCATGGGGTTTACCCCGCTGGACGGTCTGGTGATGTCCACTCGTTCCGGCGCCGTCGACCCGGGCCTGCTGCTGTGGCTGCAGACATCGGCCGGCATGTCCGTGGATGACCTGACCGACGCCCTGTTCCATCGGTCGGGTCTGTCCGCGCTTGCCGGCACCGGGGACATGCGTACGGTCGTCGACCGCGCCGCTGCCGGTGACCCCGACGCCTCGCTGGCTCTCGCGGTCTACCTGCACCGCCTGCGCGCGCAGATCGCGGGGATGGCCGCGGCTCTCGGCGGGCTCGACACGCTGCTGTTCACCGGCGGGGTGGGGGAGCGTTCCGCGGTGGTGCGTGCCGGCGCAGTGGCGGGGCTCGGTTTTCTCGGCGTGGCTGTTGACCCCGAGCGCAACGCGGCCCACACCGGCGCTGGCCACGACGGCACCGCCTGGGGCACCGACCGTGGCACCGAGCCTGCTTCCGGCACGGCCGAGGCCGACATCACCGCTACGGGTTCGCGAGTCCGGACACTGGTCGTCGAGGCACGCGAGGACCTGGAGATCGCTCGCGGCGTCCGCGAGTGCCTCGCCATGCGGCGACGTTGACGAAACACAACGATGACCGGCACTTTCATGCCGGTCTGAGCGGTTCGGGTATTGTCACTCGCCGTGGCTACATCGCCGCCCGCCGGACCGGGTAACCCTGGCCAGGGCAATGCTGGGCGTTGGCGACAGTGGACCCGCCGTGACGATCGTGAGACCGCGACTTTTATTGATCTCGCTGATATCGACGAGATCACCGCGACCCTGCTGGCCCCGCCCGTGGAGTACGCGGGTCTCCGGCGCCGGGTGGTGGATCAGTTCACCATCCTGAGCGCGAACCGCTGTCTGCTGCAGCGGTCGGTCAACTGGGGTCCGCTGGACCCGCTGCTGACCGCTGTCGCCGGTCCGCGCGGCTTGCTCACCCGTACCGGCGGCCGGTTACCTGACGAGGTTTCGCTGTTGCTGCCGATCTCGACGATGCCGAAACGGGCGCTGGTCGCGTTCAATCTGCTCGGGCCGGGCGGCTCGGACGCCCACCTGATGCCCTATCCGGCAAGTATAACGACTCAGGGTAATCTCATTTACCGGCTGGCGGAGCGTATTGGTCATCCGCCGTCGGAATCGTCGCGTTTCGTCATCGACGCGATCTCCCGGTTCCGGCCGGGCCGATTCAGCGGTAACCATCCAGGACTTGTGCCCAGACGCGGAGTGTCACTCAGCACGCGGGCGGTATGCGAGTATCTCAACAAGGAGGCGGAGCTGGGCGTCTCGGAGGCGACGGTGCGGTCGTGGGCCGCCATCGTCGAGGCCGCCGAGGTCATCTTGTGCGAGGCGTTGGCTGAACCGCCCGATCTGCTGAGCAGCGCTGACAATCTGCTGCTGGCCGCGGGGGAGCTACGTCGTGATCTTCGTGTGCCCGGCGACATCGACGTGGCCGGCATCGAGTCGTACCTGCACGATTTCGTCGCCTGGATCCACGTGTTGCGCGCCGCCGGCGCCGCGGCCGTCCCGGTGCTGTCGACGGTTGCCGAGTACGGCCGGCGCTGGGAGGCGCTTGCGGCGGTGACGCTTGATCCGTATCGGCCCGCTCTGATCAAGATGCAGGAGGAGCGGCGGACGCTCCTGGACCGGTGGAGCCCGTTGCGCGGTGGTGATCAATCATTATGGAACTGGCTTGTCAACCCGGTCGCATTGGTAGATCTTGATCCGGGCGGTCCGGGAAGCTACCACGTCAGCGTGGGGACCGATGACACGAGCATTGAGATCCGTCATTCGGCCGTGATTGACTTGTACAATCAGCCTGTCGAACGTATGTTCGTAGAAGACCTTCAGCGGAACCGTGAGGTGTACGCGTACTACACCACCGACGCACGCCGTCCGGCGCGCGCGAAGCTGCTTGTGGGGCTCAGCGTCTCGCGCGACGTCTCGAGGGTGAACCTGGCAATCCTGATTTTGATGATCCTCACGGTGGGGCTGTCCGTGCTGCCCTTCCGCCTGGATACCAATGCGGTGGCTGTAGTGGCGGTACCGTCGTCGTTTGCGGCCTCTCTGCTGCTGACCCGGGAGCGCAGCAGTCTGGCGGCGTGGGTGCTCGAGCCTTTCAAGCTCGCGCTGCTCGTCCTGTTGGTGGCCTTGGCGGTCACGGCTGGCGCGCGGGCCGCGTTTGGCTGGCACACCACCGCGTAGCGGCCGAGAGGGTAAACTGATCGTCGACACCAGGACGGGATGGTTGGCATGCCGAAGAACTACGGTCAGGGTGTGGGTGTTGACTCCTGGCGTGCTGGTGGTCTGCGCGGCCTTGTCCGGCTCGGCCGGATCGAGTTGTGGACCAGGCTAGATCGCAACATGCTGCGCCCGCCCGAGGGCCTGCCAGCGGCTGGCCCGTCATTATCGCGCCGCCGCCATCATCGGGATGCCGACGACTTGGCGTAGTCCTATCGTCGAAGTTCCTCAGACGGACGTTGCCTGACAGGGCACTACGAGCGTCCGGCAACAGGGGTGTGGATCAAGGAGTGGGGTTGGGGTGCGTGCATCGGAAGGCGGCGGAGGGAGCCACCGGAGGTGGTGGGTGGCGACCGACGAGCCGGGGTGCCCGTGCGTCGCGCGGCGATGGATGGACAGCGATGCGGTGAGGCGCGTGCTCCAGCTCCGCGGCCCCGCGTCCCCTGTTGCCGGTCGCTCTACGGCGTGTTTCAGAAGTCGTCGTTCGGCCAGGGAGTCGCGTCCAGGTGGTTGCTGGCAGGGCCGCGGGCCGTACCGATACCGGATGAGTCGTACCGGTACGGCCGAGAACGCGGCCAAGGGCCGCTTGGACGTAGCGAGCCGGACAGATGACTTTCGAAACACGCCCTAAGGTGACCGACATGTCAGTGTTGCCCCGAGCGCCCTTCGGCCGCATGATCACCGCAATGATTACTCCGTTCACCGCGGGTGGCAAGCTTGATCTTGATGGTGCCGCCGTGCTCGCGAACCATCTGGTGGACGCCGGCAATGACGCTCTCGTCGTCAATGGCACCACCGGGGAAGCGCCTACCACATCTGACTGGGAAAAGAAAGAGTTGTTGCGGGCGGTGGTCGCGGCAGTTGGTGCCCGTGCCGCGGTAATCGCCGGGGTGGGCACCAATGACACCCGGCACACGGTGGAGCTGGCCAGTACGGCGGAGAAAGCCGGTGCGCACGGGCTGCTGGTGGTGAGCCCTTACTACAACAAGCCTCCGCAGAGCGGGCTGTATGCGCATTTCCGGGCTGTCGCGGACACTACCGGGCTGCCTGTGATGATTTACGACATACCTGGCCGTACCGGTGTATCGGTGGCAACGGATACGCTGGTACGGCTCGCCGAGCATCCGCGGATCGTGGCGGTCAAGGACGCTAAGGACGATCTTGAGGCGTCGTCGTGGGTCCTTGCCCGTACGGGTCTTGCGTACTACTCCGGGACGGAGATGCTCACCCTCCCGTTGTTGTCGGTGGGTGCCGTCGGGGTGGTGAGTGTCGTCGGGCATGTCGCCGCCAGCCGGATCCACGCGATGATCAACGCTTTCGACGCAGGTGACGCTGTCCGTGCTCGTTCTTTGCACATGGGTCTGCTTCCGGCGTACGAGGGCCTATTCAGGAACCAAGGTGTGATCATGACGAAGGCTGCTCTCAACATGGCTGGACTGCCCGCCGGAGGTGTCCGCCTGCCCCTGGTGGACGCGACCGACGACGAACGCGAGCGATTGCGCGTCGACCTCGCCGCGGCCGGGGTTGACCTTTGCGTGGACGTGAACGCGACGGTGGGGTCCGCGTGAGCCATCCCCATCCCGGGCTGGGAACACCGCCGCCGCTGCCCGCTGACGGTCTGCGCATCGTCGCGCTCGGGGGGCTGGGCGAAATCGGCCGCAATATGACCGTGTTCGAGTTCGATGGCCGGCTGCTCGTCGTCGACTGTGGGGTCCTGTTCCCCGAGACGGACCAGCCTGGTGTGGATCTGATCCTGCCTGACTTCACCGCCATCCGGGACAGGCTCGACGCGATTGACGCGGTTGTCCTCACCCACGCCCATGAGGATCACATCGGTGCCGTGCCCTACCTGCTGCGCGAACGCGGCGACATTCCGCTGGTGGGTTCCCGGCTCACCCTTGCGCTGACCGCGGCCAAGCTCGCCGAGCACCGCATCAGCCCGACCATGATCGAGGTCCGGGAGGAGCAGGTCCGCGGCTTCGGCCCGTTCACCTGTGAGTTCTTCGCGGTCAACCACTCCATTCCGGACGCGTTGGCGGTCGCCATCCGCACGCCGGCCGGCCTGGTGCTGCACACCGGCGACTTCAAGATGGACCAGCTGCCCCTTGACGGCCGGCTGACCGATCTCGGTGGTTTCGCGCGGCTTGGCCGGGAAGGCGTTGACCTGCTCCTGTCCGACTCCACCAACGCCGAGGTGCCGGGCTTCGTGACCTCCGAGCGGGAGATTGCGCCGGTGCTCGACGGTGTGTTCCGGGATGCCAAGAAGCGGATCATCGTCGCCTGCTTTGCCAGCCACGTACACCGGGTCCAGCAGGTTCTCGACGCGGCGGAGGCCCATGGCCGCTCGGTGTGCTTTGTCGGGCGGTCGATGGTTCGTAACATGGGGGTAGCTCGTGATCTCGGGCTGCTGCGGGTGCCGGCCGGTCTTGTGATCGATCTGCGGGACGTCGGTGCGTTGCCGGACCGCAACATCTGTCTGATCTCGACCGGGTCGCAGGGCGAGCCGTTGTCGGCTCTGTCCCGGATGGCCAACCGCGACCACGCCATTCAGATCCAGGCTGGCGACACAGTGGTGCTCGCGTCCAGCCTGATCCCCGGCAACGAGAACGCGGTCTACCGGGTGATCAATGGTTTGGCCCGCTGGGGTGCCAAGGTCGTCCACAAGGGGGTGGCGAAGGTGCACACCTCCGGCCACGCTCCCGCCGGTGAGCTGCTCTACGTCCTCAACGCGACCCGGCCGTCCAACATGATGCCGGTGCACGGCGAATGGCGGCATCTGCGGGCACACGGTGCGCTCGCGGAGGCCACCGGAGTACCCGCGGACAGGGTGGTGCTGGCTGATGACGGCATGGTTGTTGATCTTGTTGACGGGCAGGCGAACATCACCGGCGTGGTTCCGTGTGGCTATGTCTACGTTGACGGGCTCGCGGTTGGCGACGTTGGTGAGCCAAGCCTGAAAGACCGCCGCATCCTGGGCGAAGAGGGGTTTATCACGATCATGGTCGTGGTCGACGCGGCGTCCGGGAAGGTCGTGGGTGGCCCGGAGCTGTCGGCTCGGGGCTTTTCCGACACTCGTGAAGCCTTCGAGCAGGTTCGCGGGCTGGTCACAGACGCGTTGGCGGAAGCGATGCGGTCGGGAACGGTCGATGTCGGTGTGCTCCAACAGCTGGTGCGCCGCACCGTCGGGCGTTGGGTCAGCGACACGTACCGACGTCGCCCGATGATCATTCCGGTTGTTGTCGAGGTCTGATCCGGCCGGGGGCGACGCGCCCGGAAGGTCGTGGTTGCCCGATGTCATGCCCACAGACCGGTACCGTCGTCGGGTGGCCACGCGGGCAGGTGGCACGCGCGCGCGTGCCCAGAGCAGGACAGCGGTCCCCCGCGCCGCGCCCGCGCGGCGTCCGCCAGCGAAATCCCGGTCGAACGGAAAGGCGAGCGGAAAAAAGAAAGCTCCCGCGAAGGCGCCGCCACGCACGCCTGGGAGGCCCTTCACACTGCTGATCGTCCAAAAAGCGATCAGGTTGACGGCGCGTCTCTGGCTCACCGCGGCCGCGTTTCTGGGCAGCCTGGTGCGCAGGAGCGGCCGTGGTGCCCGCGACCTGCGTATCGACAAAGCCCAACAGCGGGATGGCGCGGCGCTTGCCACGCTTGGTGCCACTGTCCTCACGGCGGCGGCGGTCTGGTTTCACGCGGCCGGGCCAGTCGGCCGGGCCATCTCCGCGGTGCTGCACTTTCTGGTTGGTGTGGGCGCGGTGCCGCTGCCGTTGTTCGGCCTGGGCGCGACCTGGCGGCTTGTCCGCAGTCCCAGCGATCCGGACAGCCGAGGCCGAGTGCTGATCGGTTGGGCCGCGCTCGCACTGGGCGGGTTGGGAATCGTGCACCTGGCGCGCGGAGTTCCGGACTTCGCCGCCGCTGACAACGCCATGGGACGGGC
>NZ_CAKJTL010000155.1 GCF_917627385.1 Protofrankia sp. CiT1 | reverse complement strand
CGTTTTCCCCGGATGGGCATACCTTGGCTACCGCCAGCGCCGACCAGACTGTCCGGCTGTGGGACATCACACCCCTGCAGACGGTTCGCACCGATCCCGTCCGCGCCGCCTGCGCCCTGACCCGCTCGTCTCTCGATCCCGAGATCTGGAACCGCGACCTTCCCGGCATCCCCTACGCATTCACCTGCCCCACCCAGAAATGATCAGGCCCGGACTTGCGATGCGTCCCACAGGCGTTCGCCGTGCGCAGGCAACAGTCTGTCACGACTCGGTAGGGCTCGGCGTGTGGGGCGGCGACAGCCAGTAGAACGCTGGAAAGAGAGGCTGCCCGCCAAGACCGTCCCAGTATGCCCGGGAGCCCCACTGAGCGCCGAGGCTGTCCTCACCGGCACCGTCGGTGTCGCTGAGGACTGGTTCGCGCCGGGTCATCTCGGCGAGCTTTATCCGGCTTGGTGCCAGCGGACGAAGGCGGCCGACGTCTTCGGCGCTACGCGTGTTCCAGGCTTTCCAGGACGGCTGCCGCACCGGTGTCGCGGGTCTTGCGGCCGAAGTACACGTCCTGGGTGAGGCTGGGCTTGCTGTGGCCGAGCTGGTCGGCGGCGGCGCGGGCGGTGAGGCCCGCGTCGTCCATCAGCGTCGCGACGGTCTTCCGGAAGACGTGCGACGTCAGATCGTCGACGCCCGCGTCGTCGAAGGCCTCACCCAGATCGGCCTGGGTGTTCGACGGATCGCGCAGGCCGCCCTTCTGGGCGGGAAACACGGGATCTTCCCGGTCAGCCGTGGTGGCCGCACGGCGGCGCTGGAGCATCTCGACACACCACGAGGGCAGGAGGAGTTTCCGCCAGCCGGCCTCGGACTTCGGTTCCGGTTTGATGATCAGCCCTTTGCCTTTGATCCGGACCGCGGTGCCCCGGACGTCAACCGTCCCGGCCGCCAGGTCGACGGCGTCCCAGACAATCGCCGCGCACTCCCCGATACGCAGGCCCGTCGCGATCATCATGTCGACGAAGTCGAGGAGATCGCGACGGATCGCCCTGTCGTCATAGGTCAGGAAGGCGCGGAGCTGGCGGACCTCGGCGATGGTCAGCGCCTTCGGGGCTTTCTTCCGCCCCGTTCCGGTGATGGCGCCCGCGTCCCGGACGGGGTTGCGGTCCAACGCGTCGTGCCGGATGGCGAGGCCGCATACCCCGTTGAGCACGCTCCGAACGAGCTTCGCTGTGCCCGGCCCGTGCTTCTCCGCGACCGTACGGAGATGCCGATCGATGGTTCCGGCTGTCAGCTCCCGTACCCGGAGGTTGCCCAGGCTCGGGATCACCTGACGGTCGAGGCGGTCCCGGTAGGCCTGCAGTGTCGATGGGGATTTCCCTTTGTGGGCGAATTCCTGGTACCAGGCCTCGGCGAGGACGGCCACCTTCGTCTCGCCCGTGATGTCTGCGCCACCGATGTCGACCCGGGCACGGTCACGCAGTGCCAGCCGGAGCGCCTGCTCCGCGGCGCCCTTGGTGGTGCCGTGCCGTTCGACCAGCCGGGTATGACCGTCGAAATCTCGGTACCGGCATCGCGCACGGTAGCCGTTTCCGTAGGCCTTGGTGGTGATGTTGCCGTAGGTGCCGAGTGCGAGCGGGGGTCTGGCCACGCGGAGTACCGCCGTTCGAATGAGACGGACCGGGATTGACCCGATCATATCCGGCACCCCACGTTTACCCCACGAAAACACTGCTGGACGAGGACGAAAGTCCGCCGGTATCGATGCCTGTCGGGAAGCAGAAAGCCCAGCTGACGGCCACTATGGACGGACGTTGATAACCATCAACTCACCCGGAATGGCAATCTCTGGGTTCAGGGTTCGAGCCCCTGGCGGCCCACCACGGAGAGTGATTAGCCTCTGACCTGGGCAGATAAGTTGCACCTACCAGCCCAGGGCAGCGACTGCTACCTAAACGCCCAGCTCGGCTGCATGATCATTCGGTTCGTACGAAAACATGGTCTCCGCTTGACCGGACGCTTTAGTTGCTGTACGTGACATCGGACCGCCCGCTGGCGCTGTGGAGCGCGCCGTCGACGCCAGCCCGATGTAGAGGGTCGTGTCGATGTGCCTGGCAGGCGTACCGCTGACCACGGTGTGATCTGTCGAGATCGCGGCGCTCCCGACGCTCCCGACGCCGACTGCCCCGAAAGGGCCGGGTGCGCACGGAGCGTCGCCACGTTCGGGTCGAGGTCATCGTGCGATCAGCGAGACCGCTTCCCGTGCGGGTCCCGCCGGCGCGATCCGACCTCTCAACGGCTCGCAGATCTTCTTCTCGATCGGCTCGGCGCCGCGCTGGTCATGGCTGTGGGGTGAGCGGGAGTACGAGTAGCTGTCCGGACCAGCTGCCGATGTGGAGGTCTCGGGCGCCGTGAAGTCCTGCTGCTTGTAGTAGCGCCACGATGGAAGCGACGCTGCTCGACGTCCGCGCAGACTGGGACTGGAGCAGCTCCTGGGCTGGGACTTCCCCACCATGGCCATGGCCGCGACCCGGATCGGCCGCCCCGACCTGGCCGTTGACACCCTGCTCACGAACTCGGCCAAGAACCAGTACTCACCGGCCGGCCACGCCCTGCCGATCGGCAGCGCCCTGCCGATCGACCTCCCGGCAAACGGCGGCCTGCTCGCGGCCGTCTCCCTCATGGCCGCCGGCTGGGACGGTGCCACCGACTGCCCAGGATTCCACGCGACGCCGGCTGGACCATCCGCCACGAGGGCTTCACCGTCTGGCCCTGACATCGGTCGAAATTCGAGAACCAACGCGGCGGACTGGGGGACCATCCACGACTGCGCACATACTCGACGAGATCAGTCCTGCGGGCGGTGTTCGGAGCGGTAGCGGCCGGGGGACTGGCCGACGACGCGTTTGAAGGCGCGGGCGAAGGCGAACTCCGAGTCGTAGCCGACGTCGCCCACTATGCGGCGCAGCGGCGCCCGTCCCTCGCGCAGCAGCCGGGCGGCGACCGTCATCCGCGGGCTGCGCCTGACGATCCTGCCCCAGCCCGGACCTCGCCGCACGGATTGCCGCGGCCGAGCAGGACTGCTGCCCGTTCATCGCCTTCACCTCGCTGCTGGCGCGCTGACCGTCCCCGCTCCCCAGACCGCCGCCAGCCTGCTGGCTGACGCACAGCAGGGAACTGTCCTGTCGGCCGCGAACGTAAATTCCTTTCCGCGCGGCGGAGAGTTGCTTATGCAGTCACCGGCACGCCGCCCGATCGCCGGTCAGGCGGCACCGGCCATGTCGGCGGGGGGAAATAATGAGCATGTCATTCCGGTGGAAATGTGATGCCTGCGGTGCGCAGTATCTGGCCGGCGGGGCCGACCAGTCGGCCATCCGCGGCCATCCGGAGTACCTCTTGGGCTGGTTCGGGGGCTGTCTGGGGCGGGATCACGAGCAGCACGAGTCGCGGCCCGTAGCCGCCCGACAGCGTCACCGTGTGCGGATCGAGGGTGCGAAACCAGCTGACCCGCACCGACGGGCCGGTGGCCGTCGTGAACCGGCGAGGAATGTCGGTCCAGATGTCACCGTTCACCGACATCCGGCCGACCGTCTCACCCGCGTCCGACAGTGCTGCGACGAGCGCGGGAAGCTCGCTGGCCAGGCGCCAGGATTGCGGCCACCACGCGCCGTCGAAGGATTTTCGACCGAGTGCCACGGCCAGCGACAGCCTGCCGCTGCCGGCAGCGAGCCCCGGGCGCGCGCCCACCGCCGCGGTCCGCAGCCTCGTGGGAGCGCCGCCGTCATCGTCCATACGCGAGGAATCAGCCTGGTCGAGAAGTACAGTCATCGGGCCTGTCATCATGACGGCCGCCTCACTCCGGCGACGAGAACCACCGGATGGCCCAGACCGGTGCCGACATCGACTTGGCATCGATACCCGTGACTTTCCGGTCTGTTATGACAGTAGCACCGCGGACCCATACCCGAACGATCGCGATTTTCGTCCCGGCGCTCGTCGCGGGAGTGCGGAAGGCGGGCCGTCAGCGCACCGACGGTGGTTCGGCTTCGGTAGCCCGGTGATGTCGAGCCACGCGGCGGAGCTGGAAGATGCGCCCCACGCCTGGTATCGCGAGGAGCAGCGCGCCAGCGATCGCCGCGAACAGCAACGCGACCCCGAGTGGTAGATGGCCGTCGATTCCCAGGAACGACACGGTGACCCGCTGGCCGTTCTCCACGATGAAGATCAGAAGAAAGATCAAGATGAGAGCCGACAGGATCGCGACGGTCCAGATACGGCTCGTCCGGGTCGACCGCACCACATGATCCTCGGGCACGCGCGGTGGGCCATCGGCTTCGGGCTGTTGGACGAAATCGGTAGCCATGACGGCTCCTTGTCCCGGGAAATTGACCCAGAAATTGGGGGCTGGCCCGATCGGCGACTGCCGCCGGCGTCCCGTCTTTGAGTATACGCCCCGATATCAGCATGCCGACATGCGCGCGAGCGGCACCCATCGCCCGCAAGGCTGAGGTTGACAAATGACGCCGGAATCTCGTCCGCACGGCCGATCGATGGGAGCTGGCGGTGGAACCGGCGCCGAGTCTCGGACGGCTATTAATCCGAGCATGGATGCCTGGCGCCGGTGCAAAGCGGTGGTTAGGCGTACAAGTCCCCCGGGGTTCGCCGGAACTTTGCCGTCCTCTGCTGCCGAACTGGCTGAAGCTCCCAACCACGTCGACGTTATACCGATCGGCGATATCTCAGACCGTCGCCCTGCGCGGCATGGCCGCGAGGAGTTCATGCGCGCGAGCGGCGTGCGCGTGCTCCACGAGAACTTCGTACTTGGTGGCCACGATCTGGTTGACCGAGGCGAAGTCGCGGCTGCCGTGCCGGGTCGCCGTGCTGTAGCCGAGCTGGCTCCAGGCCAGCCCGAACACGGCCCCGAGCAGCGGCGTGGTGAAGAAAAAGCCGAGTTGGTTCCGATCGCCGAACAGGCTGAACGCGATCCCGACGAACAGTCCGATCCAGAGCCCGGACAGCGCGCCGGCCGCGGCGATCTTTCCGCGGGTCAGGCGTCCGGTGACACGTTCGATGGAACGCAACTCGGTGCCGACAATTTCCACGTTCTGCACGGGGAAGTCCAGGTCAGCGAGGTAGTCGACCACCTGCTGGGCGTCGGCGTAGTGGTCGTACACGCCCAGGGACATGGGGTATTCCAGATCCAGGCGGGCGGCGGTGAACATCTCGCTTTTCGTCATACAGGAGTCCTATTCGGTGGTGGCGCGCGGTGCGGCGGCGATCAGGAGGCGGGTGAGCTGACGGTCATCCAACGCACTCCACGTTGGCTCGTCGGGGCTGACCGTCTCGACCTTGGCCCCGATCCGCGTCTTCACGCCCACCTGTTGCGGGCGGACCCGGCTGGCAGTGCGGGTGCGCTGGGCCCGGAGCAGGGTGCTCACGAGGTACGGCGTGCAGAGGATCACGGACGCGATGATGATGATCATAAAGTCAGTTCCAACCAGTTCCACTGCACGGACGACGTGGGCATCTATCCCTGGGCTGAGCTGATGGGTGGGTCGGTGGCAGGGTCGGCGGCTGGTATGAGGGTCCGGGTGGTCGGGGTGGGGTGCACATCGAGCCGGTCGACCAGGCGGGTCAGGGCGAAGCGCCGGTAGACCCGGGGACGGGCTCCGATGATCATGATGGGGATGCCGGCGTGGGCCGCGCGGTTCGCGACGCCGAGCAGGACTGCCAGGCCCGAGGTGCCCAGCGCGGACACGCCGGCGAGGTCGACGATCAGCAGCGAGGGTGGCCGCTGCAGGCCGGCCGTCAGCGCCGCACGGAACGCGGTGCGGGTGGCGCGGTCGATCTCACCGTGCGCGCGCACGATGGTCCGGTCGGCCGGGGCGTAGATGTCGGTATGGAAGCGGGAGGCGAACCTGTGCGGGCGCCGCGCCTTCGGTGTGGGGACCGGGAGGAGAGTCTTCGTCATGGTCAGTGGCGCGACGTGGTGCGTCGACGTCCCCGTGGCGCATGTCCAGTCGTCCCGGTGATCAGGCGAACGGCCAGCAGAACGATGACAGCCCCAACGATCGCGGTGATCCACGTCGACACGTTGAAGAACGTGTGGAGGGAATGGACGTGGAAAAGCACCTTGGCGAGCCAGCCGCCGAGCAGGGCGCCGGCGATCCCGGCGATTCCCGCGACGACCCAGCCGGTACGTTCCCCGGTCAGCCTTTCGGCGATCAGGCCGGCGATGAGTCCCAGCACGATCCAGGCGATGATGCTCATGGTGCTCCCTGCTGTCTGATTCCGGCGGCTTGGCGGTGTGCGGGATGGACGTCGAGCGTCACGACCAGGCCGGCGTCGAGGAACTCCTGGAAGACCGCGGGCTGGGCGCCACGGACAGTGATCCGGCTCCCGCGCCGCGCGGCCCGGGACGCGGCAGCGAGCAGCACTTCCAGGGCGGCCGCGCCGAGGGACGGCACTTCGCCGAGGTCCACGACCAGCAGCGGTTGCCTGGCGTGCATCCCGTGGTCGAGGGCGTCCCGGAATGTCGCGGCGACCACGCCGGCCGCGGAGAGGAGGTGGACGGTCGTGACCTGGTCGTGATGCGAGGTGACGATCCCCACCGCGGCCCCGGAGGGACCGGAACCCCGACGCAGGACCGTGAGGCCTTGGCGTGCGTTTTCGGCTCCGAGCTGGGCCAGCACGCGGGGCCGTTCGGTGCTGTCGAGGGGTCCCAGTAGAACGTCGAGAAAATCGCGCCGGTACTCCACTACGTTCGCCCGATCCCAGCCGACGGTCGATGATCAAGGCGTGCCTGGCCACGCGGCGGCGACCCACCCAGCGGCCCGGTCGGGGATGACGAGGAAACGCAGACGGAAATAGTGGCGCAAAGGCGATCGGAGGCCTTGGACACTGTCACAGATGACACCCTGAGGGCGATCACTTGGCGGCGCTCGAGCGTGAGTAACACACTCGCGGTCCCGCAGCAGCTACGCGGCGTTCCCGATCCCGAGCCGGCTATGTCCTAGCAGGCCGAGCATAGCCCGAAGAGCACCCGAATGTCGACGAGGCGTCAACAGGCGGCCACGCTGCCGCGCGCGGCAGCGTGGCCGCGGTGTCCGCCCGCCCGCCCGCGCGATGCATCGGTGTCCGAACATCCCCACGCTCGGCCCAACCACGGACGGAAGTTCACGATCGAACGCGTGCTAGGGCGCTGTGGTAGCTTCGGCATCGGCCGGATCTCTACGAATATCGACGTCGAGTCGGTGTCGCCTCCCGGCTGCGGCCATCTGGCGGCTCTTATCGCCGGGGTTAGGTGACCGTCATGAAGACGGGCCGAACATCCACACTTCTCTACCAGGTCGACGCCGCCCAACTCAGCGACACGATCGCGCACCCACCCATCGCCCAACCACCTGCGGGCTATCGTCCCGGGCCGGCCGCTGGCCCGGCACGGAGGGCAGACATGCAGGTGACGCGGCCATGACAGAGTTCGACGATGAGATCACCGTTGTCGCGCCGGCACTGAGTTTCGAGCAGGAACGGGCCGATGACCTCGACCTGCGGGCGGGCCTGGCCGGTCTCGCCGGCCTGGTGCCCGGGTCCCTCGACCTTCAGGAACTGCTCACCCGGGTGGCGAGCTTCGCCACCCGAGCGATCCCCGGCGCCGACGGTGCCGGGGTGACGTTGCTGCGCGCCGACCGGGAAGGCACCAAAATCGAGGCACTGGCCGCGAGCGCGCCGTTCGTCCGGGACATCGACGAGATCCAATACGTCGTCCTCAACGAAGGCCCCTGCATCACCGCTACCCTCGACCGGCGCACGGTCCGCTCGGGATCCCTGGGCGGCGACCGCCAGTGGCCGCGTTTCGGCCCGCGGGTCAGCCGCCTCGGGGTGCACAGCGCCCTGTCGCTGCCGTTGCTGCTACCGGACCAGGTGGTGGGCGCGATCAACGTCTACGCCCACGGCAAGGACGTCTTCGACGACCACGCCGCCGAACTCGGGGAACTGTTCGCGGCCCCGGCCGCGGTCGCGGTCCACAACGCCCAGGTGCTGACCCAGGCTCTGAACCTCACGATCCAGCTACAGACCGCCCTGTCGAGCAGGCCCGTCATCGACCAGGCCATCGGACTGCTCCGCGGCCGTACCGGCGCGACCGCGGAGGAGGCGTTCGCGCGGCTGCGCGCGATCAGCCAGCACGAGAACGTCAAACTCGCCGTCGTCGCGCAGCGCATCGTCGATGAGGCGGTCCGTCGCGCCCGCGCCCGCAGCCACCAGACGTAACCCGACCGCCCGTCCGCCGCGGTTGGGCGGCCGGCCCAACCGAGTACCGTGAAAGACGGCACCCTTGGATGCGGGGCCCTGACTCGTGTCCGGTGCCCCACCCAGCACCGCGACCTGCGGTACTCGGCTCCGTGGCCGAAAACAGGCGTTCGGGGACGCCGTTTCGGAGAACCCCGCTGTGGACATTTCCACCGCTTGGGCCGCGGATCTCGCCGCTCTCACGGAATCACTGGACGAACCCGGCACGGATATCTCACAAACCCTGCGGCAACTCGCCGCCGACACCAAGACTGCGGTCCACTCCTATCTTGGGCTCTCGGCCATGTTCTCTGTCGGCGGACGGCGCCTGGAATTCACCGCGCTTGAGGAGGACGCCGAGCCCGAAGAAATCCGCGCCTCGCTACGGATATCACTTCCGACTAACGTCTCCGGAACCGAAGATCCCGCGGCCACCGCATCCCTGATCCTCTTCGCCGCGACGCCCGGAGCATTTCTTGACCTTGCGACCGATCTGAGCTGGCTCGCCGGGAGCCTCGACACCGCCGCCTTCGTCCTCGACGAAGACCTCACGGTGCCACCCGATCCGGACACACCCAGCGGGCTGAAAGCCCTGTCCACCGTCGACCAGGCCATCGGCGTACTGATCAGCCAAGGCAACACCCTGGAACAGGCGCATCAGCACCTCGACCTGCTAGCCGCCTACACCAGCGTCGACCGGCCCACCGCAGCAGAGACGATCCTCGCCGAACTAGACCTGCCGAGCACGACAGGCCTGCGCTCCGACGAACGGCGCCCACCGCGCGCACACGGCCCCGACCGGGGGCCGACACCCACCCAGCCGCCACGAGACCCGTAGCGCCGGATCCGTTTCGCGGCGTAAACTCAAAGTCGGGCTGACAGGTGGCGATCGCCGCTGACAGCCCCGAATTCCTGGGGCCACTGTCCCAGGAGAAGGAGCCGTCGTGGCTACCAGCACGGTCAGATACGACGCCGCCAAGAGGTCAACGCAGCACCACAGGATCTCGCTCGGTCGAGGCAAAGCGTCATGAACTTGATCCCGGTCCGGGACGAATTTCCCGAGCGGATCACAATCCTGATTCAACGCCTCCAAACCGCCTACGACGGGACGGTGCCAGGCCCCACCGTCGAGGCGGTAGTGCGCAGCTGCTACGCACCGTTGACACACGCGACGATCACGCATTACGTCCCGAACCTCGTCGAACACGCGAGCCGGGACCGGTTGCAACAGCTCATCACGTCCTAGCCGCTCAACCGGCTCACCGGCGAACCGACGCCGCCGCTACTCGGGAGGCCAGCCCCGAGGCGCAGTCGTGGATCAGTCTGATCCGATCGCCGCCATCGCGCGGGGCGGCGTACCCTCGGCGCCAGATGAATACCCACGGCCTGGCCAAATCCGAACAGGCCAGGGGTGGGACGACCTGATGACGCGGTTCGGATCATTCTGTCCACCCGGCTGCGCCGGAGCGGGTGGTGGCGCGTCCGGTGGGACGTTCTTCCCGCGGGCCAGCCCACCTGACGCCTGGGACCGGCTGGTGGGCGCCGCCCGCCGGTCAGCGATCCCCAGCCGGCCGGTCGCCGCTCGCCGAGGCCGACACAGGCGTGGAAGCCGACCTCCGAAATCCCTCTGTGATCCCAACGGTCCGCGCCGGCTGCCACGTCTGCGGACGCTCGGGCTGCCGTTCGACTCCGAGGCTGCGCGGATGGCGGTACGCTGACGTTGGTTGGGTAGCAGCCAGTCCAGGCCAGATCCCTCGCAGCCTCGCTCGGGATCTGTGAGCGTTCGCTCGCCACTGGGCAGCCTCCGCTGATCGTGATCCACGAATGGGATGACCATGCGCGCTCTCGGCCCGTCTCCTCTTGTCGCTTCTCCATCCCGGGTTCGTCCCGTGCGAGGAGCTGGCTTCAGCTTCGGCGCGGACCCGTCGCGGGGTCCTCGCCCGATCACAGGCCGAGTTCCAGCACCAACCACCGTGGGTGACGCAATGAGCCACGCCATGACCGAACCGATGACCGACGTGACAACGGACACTGCGGACGAGGTGGCTGTCACCTCGGCGCGCCGAGGTGAGCTGACGTTGCTGGACGCCTATTGGCGGGCCGCGAACTACCTGTCCGTCGGTCAGATCTACCTGATGGACAACCCGTTGCTACGGGAACCACTGCGCGCCGAGCACGTCAAGCCGCGGCTGCTCGGGCACTGGGGCACGACGCCTGGCCTGAACCTGCTGTACGCGCACCTGAACCGGGTGATCAACGAGCGGGACCTCAACGTGCTATTCGTGACCGGTCCAGGCCACGGCGGTCCGGGCCTGGTCGCGGGCGCCTATCTCGACGGCACCTACAGCGAGACCTATCCGGCGGTCAGCCGGGACGAGGACGGCCTGCGGACCCTGTTCCGGCAGTTCTCCTTCCCCGGCGGCATTCCCAGCCACGTCGCGCCGGAGACCCCGGGCTCGATCCACGAGGGCGGCGAGCTCGGCTACTCCCTCGTCCACGCCTACGGCGCCGTCTTCGACAACCCGGACCTGGTCGCCCTGTGCGTCGTCGGCGACGGCGAGGCCGAGACCGGTCCGCTCGCCGCCAGCTGGCATTCGAACAAGTTCCTGAACCCGGTGACGGACGGGGCTGTCCTGCCGGTCCTGCACCTCAACGGCTACAAGATCGCTAACCCTGCGGTGCTGGCCCGCATCGACACCGCCGAACTCGCCCAGCTGATGCGCGGCTACGGGTACGAACCGCACTTCGTCAGCGGCGACGACCCGTTCCACGTCCACGAACAGCTCGCGGCCACTCTCGACCAGGCGTTCGATGAGATCGCTTCCATCCAGGACGGCGCCCGCACCCACGGGAGCCGGGACCGGCCGCGGTGGCCGATGATCGTGCTGCGCACGCCGAAGGGCTGGACCGGACCGAAGATCGTCGACGGCCTCCCGGTCGAGGGCACCTGGCGTGCCCATCAGGTACCCCTCGCCGAGACCCGTACCAACCCCGTCCACCGCGCCCAACTCGAGGAGTGGATGCGCGGTTACCGGCCCGAGGAGCTCTTCGACGCCGCCGGCAGGCTCCTCCCTGAACTCCAGGCGCTCGCCCCACGCGGGGATCGCCGGATGAGCGCGAACCCGCACGCCAACGGCGGCCGGCTACTGCGCGACCTCGCCCTGCCCGACTTCCGGGGCTACGCCGTCCCCGTCACCCACCCGGCCACGCAGACCAGCGAGGCCACCCGGGTACTCGGCGTCTTCCTGCGCGACGTCATCGCGAACAACCCGGACCGGTTCCGCCTCGTCGGCCCGGACGAGACCGTCTCCAACCGGCTCACTGCCGTCTTCGAGACGACGGACCGGGCCTGGGACGCCGCCACGCTGCCCGGCGACGACCACCTCGCGCCGGACGGACGGGTCATGGAGATCCTCTCCGAGCACCTGTGCCAGGGCTGGCTGGAGGGCTATCTGCTCACCGGCCGCCACGGGCTGTTCAACTGCTACGAGGCGTTCATCCACATCGTCGACTCCATGGTCAACCAGCACGCCAAATGGCTCAAGACCAGCCGCCGCATCCCCTGGCGCGCCCCCATCGCGTCGCTGAACTACCTGCTGTCCTCACACGTCTGGCGCCAGGACAACAACGGCTTCTCCCACCAAGACCCCGGCTTCATCGACCACCTCATCACCAAGAAGTCGGAGATCGTCCGGGTCTACCTGCCACCGGATGCCAACACCCTGCTCTCCGTGGCCGACCACTGCCTACGCAGCCGGGACTACATCAACCTCGTCATCGCCGGCAAACAGCCCGCGCTGACCTACCTGGACATGGACGAGGCCGTCGCGCACTGCACCCGCGGCCTCGGGATCTGGCCGTGGGCCAGCACCGGTCACGACAACCCCGACGTCGTGCTCGCCTGCGCGGGCGACATCTCCACCCTCGAAACGCTCGCCGCCGCGGACCTGCTGCGCATCCACCTGCCCGCTCTGAACGTCCGGGTCGTCAACGTCGTCGACCTCATGCGCCTGGTCCCCGAGACCGAACACCCGCACGGGCTCTCCGACCGCGACTTCGACGCGCTGTTCCCCCCGGACACCCCGACCATCTTCGCCTTCCACGGCTACCCGTCGGTCATCCACCAGCTCACCTACCGCCGCAACAACCACCACGGCCTGCACGTCCGCGGCTACAAAGAAGAAGGCACCACGACCACACCGTTCGACATGGTCATGCTCAACGACCTCGACCGATACCACCTGGTCATGGACGTCATCGACCGGGTCCCCACGCTCGGCAGCCACGCCGCGACGACACGCCAGCTGATGTCCGACACCCGCATCGCGGCCCGCGCCTACACCCGCGCGCACGGCGAGGACGACCCGCTCATCTCCGCATGGACCTGGCCAGCGACAGCGACCCCGGGTACCTGAGCGAGACAGCGCATCTGATCCACGAGAAACGAAGGAATGTGAGCGCGATGGTCGACATCGCCCATCAGCACGACACCCCGGCCGAGACCATCAACCGACCCGCTGGCACGCCGACGCCTCCGCGCGTCGATGACAACGGGCGCCCAGCTCCGGCCGTCCGCTACCTGCTGGCAGGCATCCGGCTCGCCCTGGGCTGGGTGTTCCTGTGGGCATTCCTGGACAAGACATTCGGCCTGGGCCACGACACGACCTCGGCGAAGGCGTGGATCCACGGCGGTAGCCCCACCGAGGGAGTCCTCGGCTCCGCCGCCAAAGGCCCACTCACCGGCTTCTACCACTCGCTGGCCGGCACGACCTTCGCCGACGTCCTGTTCATGATCGCCCTGGTCGCGATCGGCACAGCACTGATCCTCGGCATCGGCATGTGGCTGGCCGCGACCGGCGGGGCAGTCCTGACCGTCATGATGTGGAGCGCCGTCCTCCCACCGGCCAGCAACCCGTTCCTTGACGAACACCTCATCTACGCCGCGGTCCTCGTCGTCCTCGCCTTCCTCGGCGCCGGTCGCACCCTCGGACTCGGCCGCCTCTGGGCCACCACCCCCCTGGTCCGACGCCTGCCCTGGCTCGTCTAGAAAACCCGGACGATGCGCCGCGAGATCCCTGACCTCCCGACGAGCGCGATCCTGGACTCGACCGATGTCACGACCGTCCGGGTCCCTGGCGGCGAGCACTCATGACGGCTACGGCCGTGTCGACCAGGGAGCCGGGCGTGGCGCCGGATATCAGCGCTGTCGCGGGAGTGGCCGGAGCCGACCTGCTGCGCCAGCTCGGCAGCTCGGCGGGCTCGGGCCTGTCGGCGAGCGAGATCGTCCGGCGGCGCGCGCGGTGGGGGCCGAACGCGGTTTCCTCGCACCGGGCTCGGCTGCTTCCGGTGCTGTGGCATCAGCTGCGGTCACCGCTGCTGGCGCTGCTGCTGACTGCCGCGCTGGCGTCCTACTTCGTGGGTGAACGCGGCGACGCGGTCATCATCGGCGTGATCGTCGCCCTGTCGGTGACGCTGGGGTTCGTCAACGAGTTCCGGGCCGAGAAAGCCGCCGAGGCGCTCCACGATCAGATCCGCCACGAGACCGTGGTCATCCGCGACGCGACGTCGACCTCGATCGACGTCACCGACCTGGTGCCGGGCGACGTGGTGGCGCTTCGCCTAGGCGACGTCGTCCCGGCCGACATCCGCCTGCTGGAAGCCACCGGGCTGGCGTGCGACGAATCAGTGCTGACCGGCGAGGCACTGCCGGTCGACAAGGACACCGAACCGGTGCCCGCCGGCACGCCGCTGGCCGAGCTGACCGGCTGCGCGCTGATGGGCACCGTGGTCAACGCCGGAAGCGGGACCGGCGTCGTGGTCGCCACCGGCCCGCGCACCGAGCTCGGCAAGATCGCCGCCGGACTGAGCACCCACCCGATGGACACCGAGTTCCAGATCGGGCTGCGCAAGTTCTCGATGCTGCTCGTCTACGTCGCCGGGGCGCTGACCACGTCGATCTTCGTGCTCAGCGTGGCGCTCCATCGGCCGATCATGGATGCGCTGCTGTTCTCGCTGGCGATCGCCGTCGGCATCACCCCCCAGCTGCTCCCGGCGGTCGTGTCCAGCAGCCTCGCCGCCGGGTCGCGACGGATGAGCGCGCGCAAGGTGCTCGTCAAACGGCTGATCTGCATCGAGGACCTGGGCAACGTCGACGTCCTGTTCACCGACAAGACCGGCACTCTGACCGCCGGACACATCGACTACATGCGCGCGGTACCCGCCACGGACACCGACGCTGAGACGGTCCTGCGGTGGGGGCTGCTCGCCACCGAGAACATGCCGGCGGCGGGGACGGACGTCGTGGGCGGAAACCCGCTCGACCAGGCGCTATGGCGGGCTCCGCCGGTTCCCGGGCAGCTGGCCGCGCTCGGCGCCTACACCCGCCTGGGCACGCTGCCCTTCGATCACGACCGGAAAATGGTCTCGGTCCTGGTCCGCGACACCGCCGACCAGATCACCCTGGTAACCAAGGGCGCCCCGGAATCCGTCCTGGACCGCTGCCTCGACGTGCCCCAGACGGCGCGGGACCAGCTGGCCGCCGAGTTCGCGGCCGGCAACCGGGTCGTCGCCGTCGCCACCCGCCCCACCACCGAGGACCGCGCACCGACGGCAGCCGACGAGCGACACCTGCGGCTGGCCGGCCTGCTGGTGTTCCTCGACCCTCCCAAGCCCGACGCCGCCGGCGCGCTCACCCGACTGGCCGGGCTGGGCATCGCGGTCAAGGTCGTGACCGGCGACAACGCGGCCGTCGCGGTCAAGGTCTGCCACGACCTCGGCCTGGACAGCGGCAACGCCATGACGGGTACCCAGCTGGACGAACTGGACGACGACGCGCTCGCCACGGCCATCGGCGCAACGACCGTCTTCGCCCGGGTAAGCCCGCAGGACAAAGCCCGGATCGTCCGCGTGCAGCGCCGCAGCGGCGGCGGAGTCGCCTTCCTCGGCGACGGCGTCAACGACGCGCTCGCCCTACACGCCGCCGACGTCGGGATCTCCGTCGACTCCGCCACCGACGTCGCCAAGGACGCCGCCGACGTGATCCTGCTGGAGAAGAACCTCGACGTGCTCGCCGACGGCGTCGCCGAAGGCAGACGAATCTTCGCAAACACCATCAAATACGTCCTGATGGGAACCTCCAGCAACTTCGGGAACATGTTCTCCGCCGCCGGCGCCTCACTGTTCCTGTCATTCCTGCCGATGCTGCCGTCCCAGATCCTGCTGAACAACCTGCTCTACGACACCAGCCAGCTCGCCATCCCCACCGACCACGTCGACGAGGCGCAGCTACGCGCACCCTCGCAATGGGACATCGGCTTCATCCGCCGATTCATGATGTTCTTCGGCCCGCTCAGCTCCGTGTTCGACTTCGTCACCTTCGGCGTCATGCTGTGGATCTTCCACGCCGGCGCCGGCGAGTTCCGTTCCGGCTGGTTCGTGGAATCCCTCGCCACCCAGACCCTCGTGATCTTCGCGATCCGGACCCGGCACGTGCCGTTCTTCCGCAGCCGCCCGAGCCTGCCGCTGGCTCTCGCGGCCGTGACCGTCGTGATCATCGGGTCGGTGCTCCCAGCAAGCCCGCTCGCGCACCTCCTCGGTCTCAGTCCGCTGCCCCTCGCGTTCTTCGCGGCGCTGGTCGGCCTGGTCATCGGCTACCTCGCGCTGATCGAGGCCGGCAAGCGGGTCTTCTACCGCGGAGCCGGCATCACCCCACCCGCTCGCCGGCGTTCTTCCACGATGCGGGCACTACACCGCCGCGCTGGCCGCTTCAGCCTCCGCGGACACGCCGAGCACACTCCGAAGAAGGCCGGATGACCCGACCACCAGACCCGGTGGGTGAGCGGCGCCTGCCTGCCGTCGGAGCCGTATCGACGGGCCGCAAGCTGCTCTGCTCGACGACAGCGCCTCGTCGAGCAGAGCGTTGTCGGGCGAGGCTCCGCGTCGCCGGCGGAATGTCCTCGCCGGCGGACCGGGCTCGGTCCTGGCCGTGGTTTCGTGAATAGTCGCGCCCGGCACCCTCAGGCAGTGCTCTGCTGCCGCTCCAAGGAGAACACATGAGGACCGCAACCAGCTATTGACATCGCCGTCAGGTCGATAGCGCGCGCAGCCAACGACATTTCGCGACCGGGCACTCCGTCCGGCGCCGGACAGTCGATCGGGCCCGGCGTACGATTATGCCGCTGGGAAACAGCCAGCCCGGGCCGGGGCTGCCGCGCGTCAGCGTCGCGGCCCTATGGGCTGCAGGCCTAGCCGCCGGGCGCATCGGTGATCTCTCCTGTAGAGGCACCTCATGTCCGCTCACAACGTTTCCACCTCCGCGCCGTCCACGCCTGTGGGCATGCTGCTGACCGAGCCGGCACCGTGAATTTTCATGATCGTGGCGACGCGGCGATCGCGCCTGTGGCGGTCGACCTCGTCGGATCGTGCGCGGCGCTGGGAAGTGGCGGCTCATGCGAGCGCGACCGCGCGTAGAGCCCGACGTCGACGAGCGACTCACACACCTGTTGCCATATCCGGGTCTGCTGCCCCCGCGGACGTCCGGCGTCCCGGGGATGCAGGTCGCCGCGCGCTGTCTCCCGGCGGCTGACAGCGTGGGGGCACTGGGCGACTTCTACGACATGTTCCCTGTGCGCCTGTTCGCCGGCGCGGACTCCGAGTCCTACACGCAGCGAGTACGCACGCTGCGTGAACCGATCGTGGAACGCTGGGACGCCGTGATCGGAGACGTCAGCGGCCACGGGCCGGAAGCTGCGATGCTCGCGGCGTGGGCACGCCAGACGATCCGCGCCATCGCGACGGCTGAGAAGACTCCGTCGCGGGTACTCGACCGCCTCAACACCGCGTTGCTGACCCGCGAGCCCGACGGCGAGCGTTTCCTGACCGCCACGTACGTCATGCTGTTTCCAGGGTCCGCCGGAGTCCGCGTGCTCCTCACGTCGGCGGGGCATATGCCCGTTCTGCTGCGCAACTCCGCCGGCGCGGTGCGCGCCGTCGGGCATCACGGACTGCCTCTGGGCCTGTACGCCAAAGCCGGACTGAGGAATGTACGGATGACCCTGCGAACGGGAGAGACGCTGCTTCTCTACACGGACGGCGTCACCGAAGCTCGACAGGACCGCGAACAGTACGGCGAAGAACGCCTCCGGGCTCTCCTCGCCGCGACGGGACAGTTCAGCCCGCGAAATCTCGTGGACGAAATCGAGGCGGATGTGCTCGCCTTTACGGGCGGATCCCATGCCGACGACATCGCACTCCTCGCCCTGCGCGCCACCGATCTACACCCAATACTGTGAACTCGACGAGTGACGCTACGGGTCTCGCGGCGGTTCGGTGGGTACCGCCTCACTATCAGGCCCCCGTGCGCGCGCCGGGCGCCCATCGCCGCCTCCCGGGCCTGTCGGACTCGTGGTGTCCAGCTCGGCGAGGATGGCGCCGGCCGCGGCGAGCCGGTCGGCGCGAGTGTCGGCGGCCAGCAGGTCGAGGTGCGCCGAGGCCTGCTCGGGCGTACTGCCTCGGCCGATCAGCACGCCGATGGCCTGCTCGATGATCGACAGTGCCCTCAGCCCGCTCGGTGCGGCCGGATCGTGCGGCGCTGTGAGGTCCTCGTCGAGGACGAATCCGCCGGGGCCGCGGTTGAGACCGTCGCCGGTCAGCCAGCTCAGATCGGTCGCGAGGTCAACGAAGGCTCCCGGTATCGCGGCAAAGAGGATCAGAAAGATCGTGGTCTCCGGGTCTTCGGCCGCGGAGACGCGCGGCGGCAGGGACAGCCGTAGAGAGGCACGGATGTCTTCGGGTTCGGCGCCCTCTTCGAACGCGGTGAAAG
>NZ_CAKJTL010000154.1 GCF_917627385.1 Protofrankia sp. CiT1 | reverse complement strand
CCACTGGCTGGTGCGGTGACCGCCTACCTGGCGGCTCCGCTGCTGCTTCTGCTCAGCCTGTTCGGCGTTCTTGTGATCACAAAGACGCCGATCCGTGCGGTCCCTGACCGGCTGCGGGAGCTGTGGGACACCCTCCTCATCGACGATGCGCCCGCGGATGCCGAACGCGATGACCGCTCGGGCGGGGGCCGGGCGGCGCCTGTCGCGGGACGGCAGCTTGTGGACGATCTGCTGGGGGTCGCCTCGGCTGGGGAGGCCCCAGTCGAGGCGGGACGCCGGACGAACCGCGGGCGCCGCGCCCGAGAAGCGCCCGACCCGGACGTCTTCGACATCGACGCGCCGACAGCCCATGCGGTGCCTGACGATCCGGTGCCCGCGACGGGCACCACACGCAGGGCACCGAAGGTGCGGGACAGCGGATCGGTGCCGGCTCCGCTGCCCGACCCAGCCGCGGTGAAGCACTTCGTGGCGCCCACGGCGGATGCCGCTACAGAAGGTAACTACACGCTGCCATCGCCGGCCCTGCTGCAACAGGGAACACCGCCGAAGGTGCGATCGGCCGCGACGGACACTGTGATCGCGTCGCTGACGGATGTGTTTTCCCAGTTCCGGGTGGACGCCCGGGTGACGGGCTTCACCCGGGGGCCGACCGTGACCCGTTACGAGGTGGAGCTCGGCGCCGCGGTGAAGGTGGAGCGGATCATCCAGCTGACCAAGAACATCGCGTACGCCGTGAAGAGCCCGGATGTCCGGATCATCAGCCCGATCCCGGGCAAGAGCGCGGTCGGCATCGAGATTCCCAACACGGACAGGGAACTGGTCTCACTCGGTGACGTCCTGCGCAGCGACGAGGCGACCGGCAACCCGCATCCGCTGTTGGTGGGCCTCGGCAAGGACATCGAGGGCGGGTATGTCGTCGCGAACCTGGCGAAGATGCCCCACATCCTCATCGCGGGCGCGACCGGTGCCGGCAAGTCGACCTGTATCAACACGCTGATCACAAGTGTGCTGGCGCGGGCCACTCCCGATCAGGTGCGGTTGGTGCTGGTCGACCCGAAACGGGTCGAACTGACCAGCTACCAGGGGATCCCGCATCTGATTACGCCGATCATCACGAGCCCGAAGAAGGCCGCGGACGCGCTCGCCTGGGTTGTCAAGGAGATGGAGAACCGGTACGAGGATCTCGCGTCCTGCGGGGTTCGGCACGTCGACGACTTCAACCGCAAGGTCAGGTCTGGGGAGATCGTGGCGCCGCCGGGCTCGGAGCGAGTGTACGTCCCGTATCCGTACATCCTGACGATCGTCGATGAGCTCGCCGACCTCATGATGGTGGCCCCACGGGATGTGGAGGACGCGATCTGCCGGATCACGGCGATGGCGCGGGCGGTCGGGATCCACCTGGTGCTGGCGACGCAGCGCCCGTCGGTGGACGTGGTGACTGGGCTGATCAAGGCGAACGTGCCGTCGCGATTGGCGTTCGCAACCTCGTCGCTGGCGGACAGCCGGGTCATCCTCGATCAGGCCGGTGCCGAGAAGCTGGTTGGACTTGGTGACGCGCTGTTCCTGCCGATGGGTGCTGGCAAACCGGCTCGCATCCAGGGCGCGTTTGTTTCCGAGGAGGAGATAGCGGCAATCGTCGCTCATACCAAGGAACAGGCGGCCCCGGCGTTTCGCGCGGACGTGTTTGCCGGCGGTGCTGAGTCCAAGAAGGAGGTCGACGAGGACATCGGCGACGACCTTCAGCTGTTCCTTCAGGCTGTCGAGCTGGTGGTGTCCACCCAGTTCGGGTCGACGTCGATGCTCCAGCGCAAGCTGCGGGTGGGCTTCGCCAAGGCGGGCCGGTTGATGGACCTCATGGAGAGCCGCGGAATCGTCGGGCCCAGCGAGGGCTCGAAGGCTCGGGATGTGTTGGTTGTGCCCGACGAACTCGAGGGTTTGCTGACAACGTTGCGTAATGGGTAGTACGAGCGCCCGGTAACAGGAGGTGTGGACCAAGGAGTGGGGCTGGGGTGCGTGCCCCGGCCCCGCGACGCCGCGTCCCCTGCTGCCGGTCGTGCTGAGCGTTCTGGATCGGCTGTCGGCTGTCGGCTGTCGACCGTAGACTCGGCTCTACTGCCGATCTGACCGGTGCGGAGGTTGGCCATGCGGTCCGGTGCTGGCGTGGGCGCGGCGCTTGCCGCGGCGCGTGGCGAACGGGGCATGTCCGTTGCCGAGGTCAGCGCCGGGACCCGTATCCGCGTGACGCTGATCCAGCAAATGGAGAACGAGGACTTCACCGGATGCGGTGGTCCGGTGTATGCGCGCGGTCATATTCGGAGCATTGCCCGCATACTGATGCTTGATCCGGAACCATTGATCGCCGAATATGATCAGATCCACGGCCGGCCGCCCGAGGGGCCGGTGCTTCCGCCTCGGGGGTTCGATCCACTGACCACCAAGGGCGGGCCTGGCCGCCAGGGCTTCCGCCGGGGGCCGGCGACGGTTATCTCGCTGCTCTCGGTTTGTCTGCTGGTCGGTTTGGCCATTCTGCTGGCTCCGAGCGGGTCCGGACGTTCCACCGATGTCGTTCCGGGCGCGGCAACCACCACTGTCACACCATCGTTGCCGGCTGGGACCATGCCGGCCCAACCGGCCGTTTCCACCCGGCCGCCGACGGCTCCCGCGGCCGGGGTGAGCGTTCTCGTGGCGGTGCGCGGTGATCCGAGCTGGCTGGAGGTGCGAGACGAGAGCGCGCGGGTGCTGCTGCAACAGATCCTGCAACCCGGTGACAGCCGGACGGTCACGGCAGCCCGTTCCATGGAGATCAAAATGGGCAACGCGGGAGCGGTCGACGTGTCATGCAACGGCCGGAATCTGGGGCCCAGCGGGGGCCCCGGCCAGGTTGTCACCGTCCGTCTTGGCATTGGCGCTTCGGGAGACTGCACTGTTGGTAATCCGATGTCCCGGTAGCCTGACATCGTGCCCGATCGCCCCGCCCGTCGCGTCGCTCTGATCACTTTGGGATGTTCCCGTAACGATGTGGACTCCGAGGAACTTGCGGCGCGGCTCGGCGCCGATGGCTGGAGCGTGGTCGACGATCCGGCCGTAGCCGATGCGGTGGTTGTCAACACCTGTGGTTTTGTCGAGGCTGCCAAAAAGGATTCGATCGACACCGTGCTCGCCGCCGCCGACCTGCGGGATAGCGCCGACGGCCCGCGTGCGGTGGTCGCCGTGGGCTGTCTGGCCGAGCGCTACGGCCGGGAGCTGGCCAAGAGCCTTCCGGAGGCGGACGCCGTCCTGGGATTCGATGCCTATCCGGCGCTGGGCGCGCACTTGGACGCGGTGCTGCTTGGTGAGACGCCGAGCGCACACATCCCGCGGGACCGGCGGACCCTGCTCCCGATCACTCCGGTGGACCGGCGGCAGGCCGATCGTCGATCGCCGGCGCCGGGATCGGCCTCAGCGGTTCCGCGGCACCGGCTGGCCGGTGGCCCGGTCGCTCCGTTGAAGATCTCCAGCGGATGTGATCGGCGCTGTGCGTTCTGCGCGATCCCGGCGTTTCGTGGCTCGCATGTCTCCCGTCTCCCGCAGGAGGTGCTGGCCGAGGCCGAGTGGCTGGCCGGTCAGGGTGTGCGGGAACTCGTCCTGGTCAGTGAGAACTCGACGTCCTACGGGAAGGATCTGGGGGATCTGCGGGCGTTGGAGAAGCTGCTTCCCCAACTGGCCGCGATCGACGGCGTCGTGCGGGTCCGCGCTGTCTATCTTCAGCCGGCGGAGATACGTCCGTCGCTGCTGGAGACGATGCTGACGACACCGGGTGTCGCTCCCTATCTCGATCTGTCGTTTCAGCACGCGAGCCCCTCGGTGCTGCGGCGGATGCGCCGCTTCGGCGGTGCGGACGCCTTCAGCGACCTGTTGGCGCGGGCCCGCGCATTCGCCCCGGAACTCGGGGCGCGTTCGAACGTGATCCTCGGTTTCCCGGGCGAGACCCGGGCGGACGTGACGATCCTCGAGCGTTTCCTCGTCGACGCGGACCTCGACGCGGTCGGGGTCTTCGGCTATTCCGACGAGGACGGAACCGAGGCGGCCAACCTGCCTGACAAGGTCGCCCCAGCTACCGTGCGCCGGCGTCAGCAACGCGTCACCGACCTGGTGGAGCAGCTGACCGCCGACCGGGCCGAGCGGCGGATCTCCTCGGTCGTCGACATTCTGGTAGAAGAGGTCGCCGATGGAGTGGCCCACGGACGGGCCGCTCACCAGCAGCCCGAGGTCGACGGAGCATGCACTGTCGCGCTGCCGGCCGGGCCGCTCCGGGACCTTCGAGTGGGGGATCTGGTGAGTGCCAAGGTGGTGGCGACGGAGGGCGTTGATCTGATCACTGATTTCGTCGACGTCGTTGATGCCGTGTCAGGGTGAGCGCACCTGAGCCGGGTGCCGCTGTCAGCCGGATGAACCTGGCCAACGCGTTGACCGTCGTGCGGCTTGCGCTCGTTCCGGTCTTCGTGCTGTTGATGTTCGCCGCTGGTGGTCACGTCGCCGGCTGGCGGGTGGCCGCCTTTGCCGCGTACGCGATCGCGGCGGTCACCGACCAGGTCGACGGGTACGTCGCCCGAAGCCGGAGCATTGTCACCGATTTCGGGATCATCCTTGACCCGATTGCGGACAAGGCGCTCACCGGTGCCGCGCTGGTGTCCCTCTCGCTGCTGGGCGAGCTGCCGTGGCTGGTGACCGCCGTGGTCGCGGTCCGGGAGATCGGCGTGACGCTGCTGCGGCTGTGGGTGATCAGGCGTGGTGTGATAGCGGCCAGCCGCGGTGGCAAACTGAAGACCCTGTTGCTTAACTGCGCGATCGGTCTTTATGTGCTGCCGCTGGCAGGCGCGGGTGCTTCGGTCCGGGCGGTCATGCTGGCTCTCGGCGTGCTTGTCGCGGTCGTCACGGGTCTGGACTATGTGGGCCGGGCGCTGGCCTTGCGGCGGCGGCCGGCGCGGCTCACCGACGAGGTACTGGAGGACAGCGATGCGGGTTGAACTGCTGGCCGTGGGGGACGAACTGCTCTTTGGGGACATTGTCAACGGCAACGCGGCCTGGCTGGGGCGGCAGCTCGCCGATGTGGGCGCGCTGCTGAGGATGTCCACAGTGGTGGGTGACGATGTCGAGATGATCGCGACCAGGATCACCGAGGGTCTTGGCCGTGCGGACGCCGTCATCCTGACCGGTGGGCTGGGGCCGACTCAGGACGATCTGACCCGGGAGGGAATCGCCCGGGCGGCCGGGGTGGGCCTGCGTCGGGACGCCTTTCTGGAGGCGATGCTGCGCCGGCGCTTCCGGGCGCTTGCCCGGGAGGGCCCCACCGCCGGCAGCCAGGCGCCGGAGATGAACTACCGGCAGGCGGACGTGCCCGAGGGCGCGGAGCCGTTACCCAACGAGGTGGGCACGGCGCCCGGCATTCGTATGAAGATCATGGATGGTGTGGTCTACGCGATGCCCGGCGTTCCGCACGAGATGTACCCGATGTTCACCGAGTCGGTCCTGCCGGACCTGCTTCGCCGGGCCGGGGAACCCGCGGTTGTGGTACATCGGGTGCTGCGGACAGCCGGCGTCTGGGAGTCGGTCGTTGCCCAGGCCCTCGCCGGGGAGATCGACCGGCTCGCCCCGATCGGCAACCCCACGATCGCTTTTCTCGCCAGCAACGGCCAGACCCGAATCCGGATCAGTGCCCGTGCTGGCGACAGGGCCGCAGCCTACAAGATTATTGAACCCGTCGAGGAGGCGGCGCGGATCGCTCTCGGCATCGCGCTCTACGGCGTCGACGACGACTCGTTGGAGGGGACCGTCCTGCGCCTGCTCGCGGACCGGGGGGAGACGCTCGCGGTTGCCGAGTCGTTGACAGGCGGTCTGCTTGCGGGGCGGCTCACGGACGTCCCGGGCGCGAGCGCGGTGTTCCGGGGAGGCGTGGTCACCTACGCAACCGACGCCAAGGCGTCGCTGCTCGGCGTCGACGCCGAGCTCCTGGCCACCAGCGGCGCGGTGTCGACGCAGGCGGCCGAGGCGATGGCCGCGGGCGTCCGGGACCTCCTCGGGGCAACCCACGGGCTCGCCGTGACCGGTGTGGCCGGCCCCACCGAGCTGGAGGGCAAACCGGTCGGGACGCTGCACATCGGTATGGTGGGGCCGTCCGGCGCGCTGACCAGGTCCGTTCAGCTGCCCGGGGACCGTCCACGGAACCGTGCTTACGCGGTCGTCCAGGCATTGGACGCTCTTCGGCGTACCCTGGCAGTTCACCCATGCCAGCCGGGATGAATCGTGGACGCGGATTGCTTACATAGTTACATTCGTATCAACGGCCGGCCATCCCGGTGGACGACAGGTATACGGTAAGGCCCAGCCTGAGGACGAAGGAGGAGGCACGATGGTCCTGCTCCGACGCATGCTCGGCGAGGCGTTGCGCCGCCGCCGTCAAGATCAACATCGGACCCTCCGTGAGGTGTCCTCTGCCGCGAGAGTCTCGCTCGGATACCTGTCCGAGATCGAGCGCGGGCAGAAGGAGGCGAGTTCGGAACTGCTCGCCGCGATCTGTGCCGCGCTCGGTGTCCGTCTCGCCGACCTGCTCCGTGAGGTAAGCGACGACCTGGAGCTCGCCGAGTTCGCCGTTGGTGGGCCGGCGCGGGTTGGTGTCCCGATGACGGGTATGCCGCCGATGACGGGTATGCCCGCACGCGGCGGTACATCCACCGCAGTGGTGGAGCGCGCCGCCTAGGGCCTGCCTGATGGATGTTGGTCGATGCGGGCATCCATCTGCGTGGTCGAAGATCGATCAGACACGCCTTGGCTTCGCTGCGCAGCGTTGGCGTGGGACGATTGGTGCATGGCGAACGTCGTCCGCAAGTTCTACCGCTACCTGTCGGCTTCGGCGAACCGGAAGCTGGACGAGAAGGCCGATCCGCGGGTACAGATCGATCAGGCGATCACCGAGGCCCAGCGGCAGCACCAGGCGCTCGTAGGCCAGGCCGCCGCGGTGGTGGGCAACCAGCGGCAGCTGGAGATGCGGATGGCACGTCAGATCGATGAGGTGGAGAACCTGGCCGACTCCGCGCGTCAGGCCGTTATGCTCGCGGACAAGGCCAACGCGAGTGGTGACGCGGTCGCCGCTGATCGTTACGAGCAGACAGCCCAGGCCTTTGCCAGCCAGCTGGTAGCCGCGGAAGGTTCCCTGGCGGAGCTCAAAGGCCTCCACCAGCAGGCTTCCTATTCGGCCGAGCAGGCCCGCCGCGCCGTTGAGGACAACACCATGCGGTTGCAGGGACAGCTTGCCGAGCGCGCGCGCCTGCTGACCCAGATCGAGCATGCCGCCATGCAGGAGCAGCTGAGCAAGGCCCTCGACGGAATGTCCCAGCTGACTCCGCCAGGTGACACCCCGACGCTGGCGCAGGTCCGCGACAAGGTCGAGCAGCGCTACGCGGTATCGCTGGGACGTCACGAGCTTGCCTCCCAGGGCGTGGAGGCCCGGATGCTGGAGATCCGCAGGGCGGCGCTGGACGCGAAGGCGTCCAAGCGCCTGACCGAGATCCGCACGGAGCTGTCCGCCGACAAGGGCTCGCCGGACCAGCTTCCGGACCGACGGCCGCCGGACCAACTGCCGCCGGACCGGCCTTCGCCGGACCAACTGGAGCCCTGACGGGATGCTCGTGAGCTATCTGCCGGACCGGCTCCGCGCCGACATCGAACGCCAGCGCCTGATACGCGGTGAGCAACGGCTCGTTCGCGCTTATGACCGACGCCGGCGGCGGGCAACGCGGTCCACCCGGCTGTGGGCCGGGGTGGCCATCGCCGCGCCGACGATGGCGGTGCTGGAGGGCAGCTGGGGGTGGCTGGTGGTGGGAGCCGGCGCGTTGGCCCGGGCTGGCCTTGCCTGGCGACAGGCGCAGCTCGCCGCATCGTCGCCACCGCCGGCTCTGCCGCTGCTGTCACGCGCACGACTGTCTGGATCGGCCGCGGCGGAGCCGATGCAACGTGGTGAGGCGGCCATGGCCGCTCTTACGGCGATCATGCGGGCGTCGCCGCCGGGACCCGCGGCCGAGGCGGTCCGCACGGCGATGGCATCAGCCGCGGCGGTGGTGGACACCCTCCGGAATCGGGCACAGCGAGTTCTTGCGTGCGAATCGGCGGCCCGGGTGGTCACGGACGTCGATCGTCGGGCCGAGATCATATCGACGGTCTCGGAGCTGGTGGGCTCGATGAACGCCGGGGTGCGGGCGTTGGACAACATGTTGGCCGCCGCCAGCGACCTGCTCGCCTCGACGGTGTCGACACAGCTGACGCCGGGGCAGCTCGACAGTCTTGACCGCCAGACCGCCACGCTGCGCGCCTTCGCTGAGGGTATGCGCGATCTCAAGCGCTGACTCATATGCGGCGGTGAACCAGCTCTGGGCGGGTCCTGGGGACGGCGTGAGCCGGGATCGGGGCGGCCGTGTTCGGAGTCTGCCTCGCCGGTCCGACACACTGAGAGGCGTGCGACTGACCGAGTTCTGGGCGCGGATGAACAAACAGTTCGGTACCGGGTATGCCGAGTCGGTTGCCCGCGACCATGTGGTCGCCAGACTCGGCGGGGTGACGGTGCACGATGCCCTCGCCCGTGGTGATGATGTCAAGGATGTCTGGCGGGCTGTGTGCGACGAGTTCGAGTTACCCGCGCACGACCGTTGACCGGATGCACGGCGTGTTGACCATGGTGTCGAACGAATGTTCGGCTATCCTGGATGGCAAGCGTCCAGGTCCGCCAGGGCCGCTGACGGCGGGAGAAGGCCATGATCGCGTCATCCGCGGCCGTTCGGTTGTCCACAGATCTGGCCCGGCGCTCGAAACTGTCGGACCTGCCCCCTACCGTCACCAACGTGGCCAAGACTCGACGACCTCAGCCTGGAGTGACTCCCATGGCAGGACTCGACCGTGAGAAGGCGTTGGAGAACGCTCTCGCACAGATCGACAAGCAGTTCGGCAAGGGCTCGGTTATGCGGCTCGGTGACGAAACCCGTCCACCGATCCAGGTCATCCCAACCGGTTCCATCGCGCTGGATGTGGCGCTCGGCATCGGCGGGCTGCCACGAGGACGCATAGTGGAGATCTACGGTCCGGAATCGTCCGGTAAGACGACCGTCGCTCTGCATGCGGTCGCGAACGCCCAGGCCGCCGGCGGGATCGCAGCCTTCATCGACGCCGAGCACGCGCTCGACCCCGACTACGCGACCAAGCTCGGGGTCAACACCGACGCGCTGCTGGTCTCCCAGCCCGATACCGGTGAGCAGGCACTGGAGATCGCGGACATGCTCATCCGGTCCGGCGCGATCGATATCATCGTCATCGACTCGGTGGCCGCTCTCGTGCCCAGGGCCGAGATCGAAGGTGAGATGGGCGACAGCCATGTCGGCCTTCAGGCCAGGCTGATGTCTCAGGCGCTGCGCAAGCTCACCGGTGCTCTTTCGCATTCGGGCACCACCGCCGTTTTCATCAACCAGCTCCGCGAGAAGGTTGGTGTCATGTTTGGTTCGCCCGAGACGACTACGGGTGGAAAGGCGCTGAAATTCTATGCGTCCGTGCGACTGGATGTCCGTCGCATCGAGACCCTGAAGGACGGTACGGATGCTGTGGGTAACCGAACCCGCGTAAAAGTTGTGAAGAACAAGATGGCGCCGCCGTTTCGGACGGCTGAGTTCGACATTGTCTATGGCGGTGGTATAAGCCGCGAGGGCTCCCTCATTGACATGGGGGTTGAACACGGCATCATCCGCAAGTCAGGGGCTTGGTACACCTACGATGGTGATCAGCTGGGACAGGGCAAGGAAAACGCTCGTTCTTTCATGCGTGATAATCCCGACATCGCGAATGAGGTCGAGAAGCGAATCAAGGAAACGCTCGGCCTGGTGCCGTCGATCGACGCGGATCAGCCGTCAGCCGATCTCTGAGTTGATCCTTTTGTCGATCTTCGGGCGACAGGAGATCATGGTCGGTGGTGACGGCTGTGGATCGTGATCGAGGAGAAGGCGCGGACTCGATGGGCAGGGCGCGGGAGATATGCCTGCGCCAGCTTGAAACCCGTCCGCGAAGCCGCGCGGAACTGGCCGCCGTACTTGATCGTCATAGGATTGATCAAGAAGTGGCCGAGGTTGTGCTGAACCGCCTGGCCGAGGTGGGTCTGGTGGACGACAGGGCGTTCGCTGCCATGCTGGTTTCCTCTGCCCAGGTGAACCGTGGCCTCGGTCGGCGTGGTCTTGCTCACGAGCTGCGGCGCCGAGGAGTGGATCCGGAGATCTCGTCGGTGGCGCTGCAGGCCGTGGACGGCGTCGACGAGGAGGCCACCGCGCGGAGTCTGGTACGACGCCGGCTGGCAGCGATGGACGACCTGCCCGCACCGGTGCGGGCCCGGCGTCTGGCCGCGTTACTCGATCGTCGTGGCTATCCCGCGGACCTGGTGCTGCGGGTGGTCATGGAGGAACTGGAGGGGAGCATGGAGGACTAGTGGTCGCCGCCGGAAGTTCGTCCAGGGTCTGCCGGCGCCAGACGGCGCCTCGCCTCGTTGTCGTCGGCCCAGGTAGAACACCGCTACCCGGGCCTTCTCCGCCGCACGATGCATCCGTCTGTCATCCGGCACCCCCCGAACAACTTCCAGCGGCGACCACTAGCATTTCTTGACCGTTCGAGAGCCGCAGACCTACTCTCACCGAAGGTGAGAGGGCTCCCGCGGTGACGCGGTTCCGATAGCGTGAAACAACTTCACACGAGGGTGGTTGGCCCGGATCGCGATGTCTGTGGACGTCGTCGCGTTCGTTTGGGCTCAACCCGGCTGTCCGCAACGACACGGGTTGAAGTTTCGGAACGGCCCGTTTCGTGGGCCCCTCGCCGCTCCGGCCCGCTAGTTGCGGGCCATGGCCGGCAGCGGGAGGAGGACCGATGGGTGTTCTCCTCGCTGTGCTTGGGGCCTGCCTGCTCGTGGGTTTGGTGGTCATAGCCGTACTGCTCGTTCGGGTATTGGGCTCGGGCGCGCTGACGGCGCATCGTCCCGGTACAGATCATGAGGAGTCGGCCGGGCTCCTTGACGCCCAACAGGCGGAGCGGGATGGCGCCGAGCTGCTACGCCGGGCTGAGGAGGGGGCACGGGCGGTGCAGGAGCGGGCGGAGGCCGAATCCGTGTTGCGGGCCTCCCTTGTTGAGGCGGAAGCACGCGAATTAGGCCGCAAGTCGGCCGAGACGTTCCGGGCGCAGGCCGAAGCGGAGGTGCGGCAGCTGCGATCCGAGCTCCACGCGCAGGATGCTCGGCTCGTCCAGCGCGAACAGCGCCTGGAGGTTCGCGCGGCCGTGATTGATGAGCAGGCACGCGAGCTCGAGACCCGAGATCGTGATCTTGCCGCTCGAGAAATTGATCTCGCCAGGCGTCGGGCTGAGCTTGTTGATCTGGAGGAGGAGCGTCGCCAGACGCTGGAGAGCGCGGCCCGGCTCACCGCGACCCAGGCGCGTGCCGAGCTTGTCAAACTTGTCGAGGCCGATGCTCGTCGAGATGCCGCCGTGCTCGTCCGCGATATTGAGGCGCAAGCTCGTGAGCAGGGCGAGGACCGGGCTCGGAAAATCGTGACGTTGGCGATTCAGCGCGTCGCCGCGGAAGCGACCACGGAATCGGTCGTTTCTGTGCTGCACCTGCCCAACGACGAGATGAAAGGCCGCATCATCGGCCGCGAGGGACGCAACATCCGCTCGTTCGAGTCGGTCACCGGGGTGAATGTCATTATCGATGACACGCCGGAGGCGGTCCTGTTGAGCTGTTTCGATCCGGTGCGGCGTGAGGTCGGGAAAATCACCTTGGAGGCCCTGGTCTCGGATGGGCGTATTCATCCACACCGCATTGAGGAGGAGTACCAAAGGGCTAGGCGTGAGGTTGAGGCTCGCTGCGTCCGCGCTGGCGAGGACGCGCTTATGCAGACCGGGATCGCGGAGATGCACCCGGAGTTGATCGCCCTGCTCGGACGCCTGCGGTATCGGACCAGCTATGGCCAAAACGTTCTCGCGCACCTTGTCGAGTCCGCCCATCTGGCGGGGATCATGGCAGCTGAGCTGCGGCTGCCACCAGCTCTGGCCAAGCGGGGAACGCTGCTGCACGATCTTGGCAAGGCGCTGACCCACGAGGTGGAGGGCAGCCATGCCCTCATCGGTGCCGAGATCGCCCGCCGTTACGGTGAGGACGAGGAGGTGGTGCATGCGGTCGAAGCGCATCACAACGAGGTTGAGCCGCGTTCGATCGAAGCCGTTCTCACCCAGGCCGCTGACCAGATTTCCGGTGGGCGACCAGGTGCTCGCCGGGAGAGCCTGGAGTCCTACGTCAAGCGCCTCGAACGCATCGAGCAGATCGCCGCTGGGCGTCCGGGCGTTGAAAGGGTGTTCGCGATGCAGGCGGGTCGTGAGGTCCGGGTGATGGTCGTCCCGGATCAGGTCGATGACATTGCCGCCCACATGTTGGCTCGTGACGTCGCCAAGCAGATCGAGGACGAGCTGACCTACCCCGGTCAGATCCGGGTCACCGTGGTCCGGGAGACCCGCGCCGTTGAGGTCGCCCGCTGATCCGCCCTACCATGATCGATGGGAGGGGGCAGCGGTGTTTCGTCATCCTGGGCGGCGAGGTCCTGCGCGCACGCACCCCGCCGCTGACCCGGGCCGCGACGGCATTGGGGCTGGCGGACCAGGAAGGTCCGGGTTGCGCACCGTAGGCTGGCTGCGTGAGTCCCCGCAGCTATCAGGTCCGGACGTTTGGCTGTCAGATGAACGTCCATGATTCCGAACGCATCGCCGGCATGCTTGAGGCCGCTGGTTACGTGCCAGCTGAAACCGGCGTTGACGTCACTCCTGATCTGGTGGTCTTCAACACGTGCGCGGTGCGGGAGAACGCCGACAACCGGCTCTATGGCAACCTCGGCCAGATGTTCCCGGCCAAGCAGCGTCACCCGGGAATGCAGATCGCCGTCGGCGGCTGCCTCGCGCAGAAGGACCGCGGGCTGATCGCCGAACGCGCGCCCTGGGTGGACGTCGTCTTCGGGACGCATAATCTCCACCGGCTGCCCGTGCTGCTGGAGCGCGCTCGGCACAACGCGGTGGCCGAGGTCGAGATCGCTGAAGCCTTGGAGGTCTTTCCCAGCGCACTTCCCGCCAAGCGGGCAGCCCATCATTCGGCCTGGGTAAGTATCAGCGTTGGCTGTGACAATACCTGCACGTTCTGTATCGTGCCGAGCTTGCGGGGCAGGGAGACTGACCGTCGGCCCGGGGAGATCCTCGCCGAGGTCGACGCCCTGGTCGCCGAGGGTGTTCTGGAGATTACCCTGCTCGGCCAGAACGTGAACTCCTATGGCCGGTCACTGGGTGACCCGGGAGCATTCGCGAAACTGCTGCGTGCCTGCGGGACGGTTGATGGCCTGGAACGGGTCCGGTTTACCTCGCCGCATCCACGCGACTTCACCGACGATGTGATCGAGGCGATGGCGGCGACGGAGGCGGTCTGCCCGCAGCTGCACATGCCGTTGCAGTCGGGATCGGACGCGGTGCTGCGGCGGATGCGCCGTTCCTATCGGCAGGACCGGTTCCTCGGGATCGTCGAGCGGGTGCGGGCGGCATTGCCCCACGCCGCGATCACCACCGACATCATTGTCGGTTTCCCTGGGGAGACCGAGGCCGACTTCGCCGACACCCTGCAGGTGGTACGCGAGGCGCGGTTCGCCAGCGCCTTCACGTTCCAGTACTCCCAGCGAGCCGGTACCCCGGCGGCGACCATGGCCGGCCAGGTGGACCGGGCAGTCGTTCAGGACCGCTATGACCGGCTGGTGGCCGTGCAGGAGGAGATCTCCTGGGAGGCCAACCGCATGCTCGTCGGCCAGCGGGTGGAGGTACTGGTCGTCGAGGGCGAGGGGCGCAAGGATGCCGCCACCGGGCGACGGTCCGGCCGCGCCCGTGACGGCCGGCTTGTCCACCTGCGGCCACCGGCTGTTTCCGACAGCGCGGACCCAGGGATACGGCCCGGTGATGTGATCGAAACTGTGATCACCAGAGGCGCGCCGCACCATCTTGTGGCGGACGATCCGCCGCTGACCCATCGACGGACCAGAGCGGGTGACCTCTGGCAGATCGCGCGGCACACACCGAGCGATGTTGGGGAGACCGGGATGACGCGGCGGCTGACCGACCTCGGTATGCCCACGCGCCACCGGTAATGCTGCTCGCGGCGGTGACCTGCCCGCATCCACCATTGCTCATTCCCGAGGTGGCGCGAGGCGAGCCGGTAGCTGTGCGAGAACCGGCAATCCAGGCTGTTCGTCGGCTGGTCGCATGGGACCCGGACCTTCTCGTGGTTGTCGGCGATGCCCCACGAACGGCGGCATATGCGGCCGGCCAGTCGGGATCCCTGACCGGTTTCGGGGTGGCCCGCTCGGTAGTGCTGGGACAGGCGAGCCAACCTGGTCAGCGATGCCCGGACCGGCCGACGTTGCCGTTGTCGTTGACGGTCGGAGCCTGGCTGCTCGAACAGACGGCATGGCAGGGGGACGTGGCCGGATTCGGCGTGAGCGCGATGACCGTCCCGCGGGAGGCCGCCACCATCGGCGTCACGTTGGCTCAACGTGCGGCCAGGGTCGCGTTCCTGGTGATGGCGGACGGCAGCGCGCGGCGGACGGTCGGCGCTCCCGGCGGCTTTGATGAACGCGCCGCAGCTCATGACGACACGGTGGCGGCGGCGTTGGCCGCGGCTGACGCGCCCGCGTTGCTGCGGCTCGAGCCCGCTCTCTCCCGTGAGCTGATGGCGGCGGGCCGTGCCTCGTGGCAGGTGCTGGCTGGCGCGAGTCTTGTCTCCAGGCCGAGTGACACGCACGAACGGTCATGGATATCTTACGCTGAGTATGTTGGTGCGCCTTACGGTGTGGGGTACATGGTCGCCTGCTGGAAATGGGGGAGTCGCTAGTAATGCTCTTGACGTCGACGGAACTGCCACCAGGAGTGCGGCGCTTGACCTGCGCGGGTCTGGCGGCGCTGCGAGCTGGCTCACCAGCTGATCCACCGGTCGTCCTGCTGCCCGGGTACACCGGGAGCAAGGAGGACTATCTGCTGATCATGACAGAGCTGGCGCAGGCGGGGTTCAATGTCATCGCGATCGACCAGCGTGGCCAGTACGAGTCGCCGGCCGCTGATCCGGAACGAGACTGCATGGTCGAGGCACTGGCTGTGGATGTAGGGCGCGTGGTCGACGAGATCGGCCGGCCGGTGCATCTGCTCGGCCATTCCTTTGGCGGTCTGGTCGCCCGTGCCGCGGTCATTAACCGGCCTTCGGTCATGGCCAGCCTGGTGTTGCTCAGCTCGGGTCCCGCTGGCATCGTCGGCGCCCGCCGGATCGCGTTGCGAGCCATGCGGATCGTCTACGACCGCAGCGGTCGCGACGCGGTGTGGGCCGCGGTACGCGTCGCGGACACCACCGTCTATCCACCGGGTGGTTTGGAGTTCCTTGAGCGCAGGTTCTTCGCCAGCAGCGACATTGGCCTGCGGGTCATGGGTGAGCAGCTCCTTGACGAGCCTGACCGGGTCGGCGAGCTCGCGGCTGTGATCCGCGAGGCCGCCGCGCCTGTTCTGGTTGCGCACGGCATCGCCGATGACGCCTGGCCGCCGCATCTGCAGGCGGACATGGCCGCGCGTGTCGGCGCCCGCTACGAAGTGATCCCTGACGCCGCGCACTCACCCGCGACCGAAAATCCACCGGCTACCGCGGCGGTGCTGATCGATTTCTGGCGCGAGGCCGTCGGCCAGCGGGCGGCATAGCTATACGGGCGGCATAGCTATCGAGTTCGACCGGTCGGCTTGCCCATCCGTTTTTCAGGCTGGTTCGAGCTGGAACACGGCGAGCTGGGCGGCGAGGCCGACCGGTACCCGAGCCCGCAGAACGGTGCCGTCCGCTGTGTGCCCGAGATCGAGGACCTCGCCGTCGGCGTAGACCCGGGACACCAGATCCCCGCGGGCGAAGGGCACCAGCACACGCACGTCAACCGCGGGGTGCGGTACATGTTCGGTCAGCGCCTCCACCAGGGTGGTCAGGCCCTCGCCGGTGCGGGCCGACACGAAGACCGCGGTTGGGATTTCTCGGCGTAGCCGAGCCAGTACCTCCGGGTCAGCCAGGTCGGTTTTGTTCACCACGATCAGCTCGGGGACGTCACCGGCGTCGACGTCGTTGATCACCGTGCGGACAGCCGAAATCTGTGACATCGGATCGGGATGCGAACCATCGACCACGTGCAGGAGAAGATCGGCGTCCGCGACCTCCTCCAAGGTCGAGCGGAACGCCTCGACGATCTGGTGCGGCAGATGGCGGACGAAGCCAACGGTGTCCGCGAGGGTGAAGATCCGGCCGTCCGGGAGCGTGGCCCGCCGTACCGTTGGATCAAGCGTGGCGAACAGCGCATCCTCGACGAGCACGCCCGCGCCGGTCAGGCGGTTGAGCAGCGAGGACTTGCCGGCGTTGGTGTACCCGGCGATCGTGACCGCGGGTACACTGCTGCGTTGCCGTGAGGACCGCTTCGTCGCCCGGACCGTCTTCATGTCGGCGAGTTCCCGGCGGAGTTTGGCCATGCGCGCGCGCAGGCGCCGCCGGTCGGTTTCGATCTTTGTTTCACCGGGCCCCCGGGTGCCGATGCCGCCGCCGGACCGTGACATCGACTCACCCCAGCCGCGCAGCCGCGGCAGCATGTACTGCAGTTGAGCAAGCTCGACCTGCGCCTTGCCTTCCCGGGAGGTCGCGTGCTGGGCAAAAATATCCAGGATCAGCGCGGTCCGGTCGATGACCTTGACCTTTACGACATCCTCCAGCTGGCGCAGTTGGCCCGGGGTCAGTTCCCCGTCACAGACAACGGTGTCGGCGCCGACAGCGGCAACGACCTCGCACAGTTCCCGGGCCTTGCCGGAACCGACGTAGGTCGCGGCGTCGGGAGTGTCACGGCGCTGGACGAGCGCGTCCAGGATGACCGAGCCCGCCGTAGTCGCGAGTGCCGCGAGCTCGGTCATGGAGGTCTGGACGTCGGTGGCGGTCCCGGCGGTCCACACGCCGATGAGGACGACTCGTTCCAGCCGGAGCTGGCGGTATTCGACCTCGGTGACGTCGTCGAGTTCGGTCGTCAGACCCGGAACTCGGCGTAGGGCCGCTCGATCGACGAGATCGAGTCCCTCGCCGGTGGCGTCGAAGAACTGGTCGCGGATGGTGTCCTCAACGGCGGGAAGCGTCATATTTGCCCTTCTCTGACACATGGTTGCATCCGAATGGTCGATCCGTGCTCAGCCGGCACCGGCGGGGGCGCGCATCGGTACGGTGGCGGCGTGGCGGGACGTGGGGCGGGAAGACGCCGCAGATGGACCCGATCGCTGCTGCCACCGGTCTGGCCGGCCGCGGCCGAGGGCGATCATCCGGGCGTCGTCGGTGGGAACGGGCGGGCAGAACAGCCGGCCGGCGCCGCGGTCACAGTTCATCGCCGCCAACCTGGATGCGATGACGGCGCTGTCGACACCTTCTGCCGCCACCATCAGCCGGCGTCGGTGAGCCAGCGTAATGATCGAGGCCAGAACGGCTTCACCTTCCAGGTCCCGTTGCATCGCATGAAGGAACCGACCGTCGATCTTCACCATGTCCAGCGGCAGGACATCAAGAGTCGACATCGAAGCATACCAGGTGCCGAACCCGTCAACGCCGATCGCTGGCCCGAACGAGCGTAACTGGGCCAACAGGCGGGGGACCCCGATGTGCGCCAGCCCAAGAGTCTGTTCGGTGAACTCCAGCCCGAGGGCTCCCGGCGGCAGCCCCCGGCCACGCACGAGGTGTTCCACCTCGGCCGCGAAATCCGGCCGGATCAGCTGGTCGGCGGTGACGTTCACCCACAGGCGAGGTGGGCGGATCGTGGTCCCTGAAGCCATCTCGTGCCACGTCCGAGCCTCCGTCACAGCGGTCCGCAGCACCCAGCGGCCGACCTGTTCGGACAGGCCGGCCGCTTCGGCGACCGGCATGAACTGTGACGGGCGCATCAACCCACGATCGGGATGCTGCCAACGCAGAAACGCCTCCATCGCCGGGACCGACCCGTTGTGCAGGTCAACCTCGGGTTGGTAATGCAACTGCAACGATCCGTCGTCGAACGCGGCGCACAGGGCCGGGACGAGGTTCAGCTCGAGCGCGGTCACAGATGTCTCCAGACGCCGGGATGAACGGGTCGCCGGTACCCATCGCATGTCAGGCTGAGCTGACCATGCCCGCCACCTGATCGACGTCGGGATGGTCTAGCCAAATTATGCGGGGATCGCGGCGAAACCACGACCTTTGTCTGCGGACGAATCGGCGCGTCGCGGCAATGGTCGCGAGCCGGGCGGCTTCACTGGATTCGATCTCGCCATCCAGCCACGCCAGGACCTGCGCGTAGCCCAGGGCGCGTGAGGCGGTGCGTCCTTTGCGCAGGCCCAGACCGGCGAGCGTCTGGACCTCTTCGACCATGCCGGCAGCCCACATCGCCGCCACGCGGTCGGCGACTCGGATATCAAGGTCATGATGGTCGAGGCCGATCTGGACGACGTCATAGACCGCGCGGTGTTCCGGTAGGGAGGCGGCGAAGCCGCCGGTGAGCTCCAGCACTTCCAGCGCGCGCACGATGCGGCGACCATTGCTGGCCAGGATGGCGGCAGCCGCTTTCGGCGCCCGCGCGGTCAGGTCGGCGTGCAACGCGGCCGCCCCACGTTCGGACAGTTCCTGTTCAAGGCGCGCGCGTACCGCCGGGTCGGTGCCGGGAAACCTGAGGTCGTCGATGACAGCCCTGAGGTAGAGCCCTGAGCCGCCGACGAGCACCGGGGTCCGGCCGGCACTGAGCAGATCGTCGATGACGGTTCGTGCTCTGGCCTGGTAGGAGGCCACGTCGGCGGTATGGGTGATTTCCCAGATGTCAAGCAGATGGTGCGGGACGCCTCTGCGCTCCCGCGTCGGTACTTTGGCTGTGCCGATGTCCATGCCGCGGTAAAGCTGCATGGAGTCGGCATTGACGACCTCACCGCCGAGTACGGCGGCAAGGTCGATCGCAAGTTCGCTTTTGCCGGCCGCCGTCGGCCCGACGACCGCCACCATGCGTCCGGCTTTCTCCCGGTCGGCACAGCCAGCCACGATCAGACCCGGCGCAGAACCGCGACGATCCGGCCGAGGATCGCCGCCTCGTCACCCGGAATATCGGCATAGGCCGGGTTCTGCGGTTGAAGCCATACATGGTCATCACGGTGACGCAAGGTCTTGACCGTGGCCTCACCATCGATCATTGCGGCGACGATCTCGCCGCTGTCCGCGACCGGCTGTTGCCGGACGACCACCCAGTCCCCGTCGCAGATCGCGGCATCGACCATGGAATCCCCGACAACGCGCAGCATGAACAGGGTGCCCTCGCCGACGATTTCGCGGGGAAGAGGGAAGATCTCCTCAACCGCCTGTTCGGCAAGAATCGGTCCGCCCGCCGCGATGCGGCCGAGGACGGGTACGTAGGCCGCGTCGCGATGGCCGTCCGACGGGACCACCGATCCGTCGGCACCGGCAGCCGGCATCGCTGGTGCCCCGAGACGGAGGCTGTCGCGTGCCGCCGGGCGGACCGGTGCGTCCGCGGAAAGTACCTCCATGGCCCGCGGGCGGTGGGGGTCACGCCGTAGGAAGCCCTTCTCCTCCAGCATCCTGAGCTGATGCGCGACGCTGCTTGTGCTGGTCAGCCCGACCGCTTGGCCGATCTCGCGCACGCTGGGGGGGTATCCGCGGCGCTCGACGGCATTGCGGATCACCTCCAGCACCTTGCGCTGGCGGGGGGTCAGGCCCGACGCGTCCGCCGGCCCGTCCGGCAGGTCGCGCACGCTGCCGCGTGGTGGCCGGCCACGTCGGGTGCGGTTGGGGTCGGTGGTCATACCTGCCGTTCTCCTTCGTTTCGCGGTCGTGGCAGACTCCGCTCCCGGCGGACCCAGTGGTTTTGCCAGGAACCGGCGCTGGTGGTCACAACCGACATCTCATCGGTACGACCGTAACTGCCGTGACCGAATTTCTCAAACGTCTGTTCGAGCGTGTCGTGGCGATTCCGTCGGGGTCGTGCGGTAGAAACTCGATCGGGAGTTCGATCGAACGGATGTTCGTTGTTTGCGATCTCGGAGGTTGAAGGAGTGTGTGGTGGAGAGGTCGGCTGAGCCTCCGCTGAGGTTGACCAGGAGGGGTCGGGCGGTCCTGGTCGTCCTCGTCGCGGCTGTCTTCTGTCTGGTCCTGTCTCTCGCGCGGGTGACCTCGTTGGCCTCGTCGCGTGGGGGTGGCGGGCCGGCGCGTGTTCATGTGGTCCAGTCCGGGGAGACCCTGTGGGGGATAGCGCGTGGGCTGGCGCCCGAGGGTGACACCCGGGTGGTTGTGGCGCGGCTGGCCGGTATGAATCAACTCGGCACCACCGATCTTGTTCCGGGCCAGGCGCTTCGCCTGCCCTGACCGTTGGACACGCCGGCGGGTTTGCCAGGTCGTGGTGGCTGACTCTATCGTCCACCACAACATGTGGTAGTTACGAAGGTGTAAGTCATCAAGATCTTGGGGGATCGTCCGTGCGGTGCCCGTTTTGTCGACACCCGGACAGCAGGGTTGTCGACAGCCGCGAGACCGAGGAAGGCGCCGTGATCCGCCGTCGGCGATCGTGTTCGTCCTGCGGCCGCCGGTTCACGACGATCGAGGAGGCATCACTGCGGGTCATCAAACGCAGCGGGGTCACCGAGCCGTTCAGCCGCGCGAAGGTGGTGGCGGGGGTGCGCCGGGCGTGCCAGGGCCGACCGGTGGAGACGGACGCGCTGGCCCAGCTTGCTCAGTTGGTCGAGGACACGCTGCGTGCGCCCGGAGCGGCCGAGATTCCCTCGGACGAGATCGGCCGAGCGATTCTCGGCCCACTGCGAGATCTTGACGAGGTCGCCTACCTGAGGTTCGCCTCGGTGTATCTGGCCTTCGACTCCCTGGCGGACTTCGAGACCGCGATCGCCGGTCTTCGGACGCAGGCCAGGTAGTTCACCAGCTGGTTACGGCGTGTTTCGGAAGTCGTCGTTCGATCAGGGAGCCGCGTCCAGGTGGCTGCCGAAACACGCCCTAGTCGCCGCCCTAATGCCGTATCCGCCAGACGAGGAGCGCCATGACCGAGACCCGCGGCACGAAGTCGACCCGGCCCGCTGGTAAGACCACCGGCCTGAAAGTAGGACGTGTCTACACGTCGCCCGGCGTACATCCCTACGACGAGGTCACCTGGGAGCTGCGGGACGTCGTGATGACCAACTGGCGGGACGGTTCGGTCAACTTCGAGCAGCGCGGGGTGGAGTTCCCTGACTTCTGGTCGGTGAACGCCACGAACATCGTCACGAGCAAGTACTTCCGCGGCGCGTTGGGCGCTGCCACGCGCGAATGGTCACTGCGCCAGCTCATCGACCGGGTCGTGCGCACCTACGCGGCCGCCGGGCAGCAGAACGGGTACTTCGCGTCGGAGACCGACGCCGAGGTCTTTGCGCAGGAGCTGACCTGGATGCTCCTGCACCAGGTCTTCAGCTTCAACAGCCCCGTGTGGTTCAACGTCGGCACCTCGGCACCGCAGCAGGTCTCGGCCTGTTTCATCCTGTCCGTCGACGACACGATGGAGTCGATCCTCAACTGGTACCGGGAAGAGGGCCTGATCTTCAAAGGTGGCTCGGGTGCCGGGCTGAACCTGTCACGCATCCGCTCGTCCAGGGAGCTGCTCTCCTCCGGCGGTACCGCGTCCGGCCCGGTCAGCTTCATGCGTGGAGCCGACGCCTCGGCCGGGACGATCAAATCAGGTGGCGCGACCCGGCGAGCCGCGAAGATGGTCGTGCTTGACGTCGATCACCCCGACATCGTCGACTTTGTCGAGAGCAAGGCCCGTGAGGAGAGCAAGATCCGAGCGTTGCGGGATGCCGGCTTCGACATGGACCTCGGCGGCCGTGACATCGTCTCGGTGCAGTACCAGAACGCCAACAACTCGGTTCGGGTGACGGACGAGTTCATGCGGGCGGTGCTCGACGGCACCGACTTCCACCTGCGGGCCCGGATCGACGGGCGGATCATCGAGACCATCGGGGCGCGGTCGCTGTTCCGTACCATCGCGCAGGCCGCGTGGGACTGCGCGGATCCCGGGATCCAGTACGACGACACGATCAACGACTGGCACACCTGCCCGGAGTCCGGCCGGATCAGCGCCAGCAATCCGTGCAGCGAGTACGTGCACCTGGACAACTCCAGCTGCAACCTGGCCTCGCTGAACCTGATGCGGTTCCTGCGCGACGATCTGACCTTCGACGCGGAGGCGTTCGTCGCCGCCGTCGAGCTGGTCATCACCGCGATGGACATCTCGATCTGTTTCGCTGACTTCCCGACCCCGGAGATCACCCGGGTGACCCGGGCGTTCCGCCAGCTCGGGATCGGCTACGCAAATCTCGGTGCGCTGCTCATGGCGACAGGCCGCGCGTATGACTCCGAGGGCGGCCGGGCAATGGCTGGCGCGATCACCGCGCTGATGACCGCGGCGGCCTACCGGCGCTCGGCGCAGCTCGCGGGCGTCATGGGGGCGTACGACGGCTTCGCGCGCAACGCTGAGGCCCATCGCCGGGTGATCCGTAAGCACGCCGCCGCGACGGACACGGTCCGCAACGCCGGAGCGGATGATGCCCGGGTGCTCGCCCTGGCCGCCGCTGAATGGGCCCGTGCGCACGCCTTGGGCGAGAAGCACGGATGGCGTAATGCGCAGGTCAGCCTGCTCCCTCCGACCGGCACGATCGGGTTGGCGATGGACTGCGACACCACCGGCATCGAGCCCGACCTCGCGCTGGTGAAGATGAAGAAGATGGTGGGCGGATCGAGCATGCGGATCGTCAACCAGACGGTTCCCGCCGCGCTGCGGGCTCTCGACTACGCGGAGGAGACGGTCGAGGCGATCGTCGAGTACGTGGCCGAGCACGGCCATGTCATCGACGCCCCGGGCCTGCGCCGCGAGCACTACGAGGTGTTCGACTGCGCGATCGGCGAGCGGGCGATCAGCCCCATGGGGCATATTCGGATGATGGCGGCGGTCCAGCCGTTTCTGTCCGGAGCTATTTCGAAGACTGTCAACATGCCGTCCTCGGCGACGGTCGAGGACGTCGAGCGGATCTACCTCGAGGGCTGGCGGCTCGGGCTGAAGGCCCTGGCCATCTACCGGGACAACTGCAAGGTCGGCCAGCCGCTGTCCGACCTGCGTGGCGCGAGGAGGTCCGCGGGAGCGGTTGCGGGCACCGGCACGGCGGCCGCGCTGGCTGTCGGCGGGCCGCCGGAGGAGTACCAGCCCGTCCGTCGCCGCCTACCGAAGATCCGGCCTTCCCGGACGGTGTCCTTCTCCGTCGGTGGCGCGGAGGGCTACATGACCGCCGGGTCCTATCCCGATGACGGTCTCGGCGAGGTCTTCATCAAGATGTCGAAGCAGGGCTCCACCCTGTCAGGTGTCATGGACGCGTTTTCCATTGCGATCTCGATCGCGCTTCAGTACGGTGTCCCGCTGGACGCCTACGTCCGCAAGTTCATCAACATGCGTTTCGAGCCGGCCGGCATGACCGACGACCCGGATGTCCGGATGGCGCAGTCCGTGATGGACTACCTCTTCCGCCGCTTGGCGCTGGACTACCTGCCCCAGGAAACCCGCGCGGAACTCGGTGTGCTGAGCGCCCAGGAGCGGGCGCGTCAGCTCACCGGGCAGTATGGCGGGCCGGGCGCGGTGGACGTATCTGATGCTCTCGTGGAGCCGGCGTCGGCGTCGGCGTCAGTAGCGTCAGCTCCGGAGCCGGTCGACACGGTCGGCGCCGAGCTCTCCACTGACCGGTTGACCGGAGCTGACCCAATGACGGAGGCGCGGCAGGCCGGGCACGAGCATGCCTTCCCGGTTGTGCGGTCGATGGTCCAGCTGCGGGGCTCGTTGCCGGCGGAGGTCCCGGTGGGAGAGTCGCTGTCGGCGCAGAACGCCGTGGACGCGCCGCTGTGTTTCACCTGCGGGGTGACCATGCGGCCGGCCGGTAGCTGCTACGTGTGCGAGCAATGTGGCTCCACCAGCGGCTGTAGCTAGTGGTCGCCGCGCCGCGCCCGCGGTACCACTCTCGAATTCTGATCAACGGACCCCTGTTTGGCGCGAATGGTCACTGCGCGGCGGGTGCGGCGCCATACCGTAACCACCCTTATGGGTTTCGATGGAGGTTGGTGCTGTATTGGCGATTTGTTGTTCCTGGGCTCGGTATTGACATCGTGGCCGCGGAGACCTGAAGAGCGGGCCTGAAGAGATAGTTAGTTATTCGCGACACACCGGCCGGTCCGCAGGGTAGTCTTCGCGACAGCGGGTGCGGCGTCCCGAGAGCGAGGGTCTACACTGCTTCGTAGACCCGGCGATCGCTTACGTCCGGTTGTGTCTGAACGCGGAATGGGAGGGACGCCGTCAGGCGTTGCCCATACGTGCAAGCACCAAGACCCGCCACCCGCACCGACCTTCGGATCTGCTACTGATGACGCTGCCTGCCCTGGAACTTCATGAGCGCCCCGACGAGCCGCGTACGCGTGCCACAAGTACGCGGCGCACCCGTCGGTCGGCCACTCCTGCACGCACGGTGCCCGGCCGTGGCCTGGCCGCCGTGCCCGATGATACCGACGAACTCGACGTTACTCAGGTCGCCGAGCTTGTCGCGCGTGGGCGCGAATCCGGCGAATTGAGCCGCGCCGAACTTCGCGAAGCGCTCGAGACCGCTGACCTCGGTCTTGAACTACTTCCCGTTCTGACTGCCCGGTTGACAGCCCTTGGCGTCGAGGTTCTCGACGAGGAGGAGTCAACAGGTGGAGCACCGGCTGCCCGCGCAACCTCGGAGCATGCCGGAACGGCCGATCTCGTGCGCATGTACCTGCGCGAGATCGGCAAGGTACCCCTGCTCAACGCCGCGCAGGAAGTCGAGCTGTCCAAGCGGGTCGAAGCCGGCCTGTTTGCCGAGTACAAGCTGGACACTGACTCCGACCTGGAGCCGGCGCTGCGGCGCGATCTCGGGACCCTGGTCCGGGACGGGCATGCGGCAAAACAGCAGCTGGTCTCGGCGAACCTGCGCCTGGTGGTTTCGGTCGCCAAGAAGTACAGCGGTCGTGGCATGACCCTGCTCGACCTGGTTCAGGAGGGAAACCTCGGGCTGATCCGCGCGGTCGAGAAGTTCGACTACGCCAAGGGCTACAAGTTCTCGACCTACGCCACCTGGTGGATCAGGCAGGCGATCGGTCGGGCACTGGCCGATCAGGCCAGGACGATCCGGATCCCGGTCCATGTCGTCGAGCAGATCAACAAGATCACTCGGCTGCAGCGCCAGCTCGTCTCCACACTCGGTCGGGAACCGACTGACGAGGAGCTGGCTCTGGAGCTCGACATGCCGATCGAGCAGGTCGTCGAACTGCGCCGGTACGCCCAGGACACGGTCAGCCTGGAGACCGCGGTGGGCGACGACGGGGATTCGGTCCTCGGTGACTTCATCGAGGATGCGGATGCCACCTCTCCCGCGGACGCCGCCTCCTACGGCGCCATGCAGGACGAGATCGAGGGCGTGTTGAGTGGGCTCACACCGCGTGAACGTGAGGTCATGCGGCTGCGCTTCGGCCTCGCCGACGGCAAGCAGCACACGCTTGCCGAGGTCGGTAACCGTCTCGGGCTGACCCGTGAGCGGATTCGCCAGATTGAGCGCGACACCCTTCGCGAACTGCGTAAGCCGGCGGTCGCGAGCAGGTTGCGCGAGTTTCTCGACTGACGCATCCGGGGATGTAGCGCGTCCGGGATGTAGTGCGTCGTCGTGGTGGAGATCCCCTGCCCGGTCACCGGGCAGGGGATCTTTTTTTGGCGCGAAGGCGAGGGCTGCCGGCCGCCGCCGGTCAGCTGGCCGCGGGCGGGATGAACGGCAGCAACGCCTCGGGATTGGCGACCATGCCGAGGTTGACGGCCTGCTCCAGGGCTGCACCCAGCAGCAGGCGCCGAACCGGCACTTCCAGTTTCTTGCCGTTGTAGGTGCGGGGAATCGCGGAGACCTGTTCGACGCGGTCAGGCACATGCCGGGGGCTCAGCTCCCTTCTGATCGTCGTCAGCAGGGAGCTGATGAAGGAGTCGGCAAGCGTTCCGTTGTCGTCCAGCACGACGTACAGCACGAGCTCACCTGGCCGCTCGGCGGTCGAGGTATCGATGATCATGCTGTCCGCCACGCCGGGGATGCTGTCCAGCACCTGGTAGAACTCGGCGGTACCCAGCCGGACTCCGCCGCGCTTCAGGGTCGCGTCCGAGCGGCCATATATGATCATTGATCCGGTGGGGGTGATCCTGGCCCAGTCACCGTGGCGCCATACGCCGTGGTAGGTCGAGAAGTAGGACGCGCGCAGCAGCGAGCCGTCATCGTCGCCCCAGAAGAAGAGCGGCATCGAGGGCATGGGCGCGGTGAGCACCAGTTCGCCGATCTCGTCGACGAGTTCCTTGCCGTCGCCGTCGAAGATGCTCACCGCGCACCCGAGCCCGCGCATGGAGATCTCCCCGGCGTGCACTGCCAGCGTGGGCAGGCCCGCCGCGACCGCCGTGCACATGTCCGTGCCGCCGCTGACCGACGAGAGCATCAGGTCGGAGCCGACCGCGTCGTACACCCAGGCGTACCCGGCCGGGGACAACGGCGAGCCGGTGGAACCGATGGTACGTATCGCGGAGAGGTCGGCGATCTCCCGCGGGACGATGCCCGAGCGTTCACACGCGGCCAGCAGGCCGGGACTTGCTCCCAGGCAGGTGATGCGGACGGCCTCGGCGAGCCGCCACAGGGTCCCCAGGTCGGGGAACTTCGGGCTGCCGTCGAAAAGCACGACGGTCGCCCCGGTCAGCAGGCCGGACACGAGCAGGTTCCACATCATCCAGCCGGTGCTCGTCACCCACAGGAAGCGATCGTCAGGTCCCAGATCGAGATGGAGTACCAGCGACTTGAGGTGTTCCAACAGGATTCCGCCATGGCCCTGCACGATCGGTTTCGGGCGGCCGGTCGAACCCGAGGAGTACAGGATCCACAGCGGCGAGTCGAAGGGGACCCGGTGGAAGGCGGGGACCTGGTCATCGCAGCCGGCGAGCAGGTCCGCCCAGGAGATGACAGCCGGTAGGTGGGCCTTGTGGGCACGCTCGACGGCATCCGCGGCCAGGTATGGGATCACGACCATTGCCCGCAGGTCTGGCAGACGGTCGGCCACGCCACCGAGCGCGCCGAGCGTGTCAAAGGACTTTCCGCCGTAGGTGTAGCCGTCCACCCCGATGAGTACCGTTGGGGTGATCTGAGCGAAACGGTCGGCAATGGCGGAAGACCCGAAATCCGGGGAACAGCACGACCAGACCGCGCCGACGCTGGTCGCGGCGAGCATGGCCACCACGGCATGGACGCAGTTCGGCAGCACGGCGCAGACCCGGTCGCCGGGACGCACACCCAGGCGCCGCAGCCCCGCCGCGGCCGCCGCGACCTCGCGGCGAAGTTCGTCCCAGGAGACCACGGCGGTGGTCGAGTCCTCGCGGACGGCGATCACCGCGGGTGCGGGGCCATGTCGCGTTAAAGCGTTCTCGGCATAGTTCACGCGGGCGGTCGGGAACCACTGAGCGCCCGGCATCCGGGCGTCGGCAAGGGCAGGGCCGTCCCCGCGCTCGCCCTCGACCGCGCAGAAATCCCAGATCGAGTCCCAGAACCCGTCAAGGTCGTCCACCGACCACTGCCACAAAGCCGTGGCACCGCTCAGCTTCCGGTCGCGTTCGGTGGCCAGCCAGTCCAGATAGGCGGTGACCCCGGCGGCGCGGACCCGCTGCGGAGATGGCGTCCACAACCGCCGTCCCGCGATATCCATCCTGGGCCCGGCATCTGGCGCAATCTCGTGTTCATCATCGTGTCCAACAGCCACGGACTCAGACCCTAACGAATACGGGAGGCCGAAATGGTCCACTCGACGGCCGGGGTGCGTCGAAAAAATCACGCCGTGCGACCAGCCGCCGCCTTTGGCCTGGTTGGCCTGGTCGGCGGGCCTGGCCGGAGTGGCCGGAGTGGCCGGACTGGCCGGACTGTGCCGCTGGCGACGCCGCGTCCCCTATTGCCGGTCGCTCGTGGAGCGCCCGGCAATAGGACTGTCCGGCTCGCGGCCTTGCCAGCAGCCACCTGGACGCGGTTCCCTGATCGAACGACGGCTTCCGCAACACGCCGTAGGGTCGAATCATGGGCAGTGCTTCGCGGCCGAACGGTTCCGCTGACGGTGGTGATCCCGGGCCAACACTGGTCATGTGGGATTCCGAGCTGGCTGATTACGGCTTCGGGCGCGGACACCCGCTGCATCCCGTGCGGCTCGAGCTGACCATGGATCTCGCCGCGCGTACCGGCGTGCTGGACGGCCCCCAGGTGGCGGTCCGGCCGCCTCAGCTCGCCACGGATGACTTGATCGAACTTGTGCACGATCCCGCGTACGTGCAGGCGGTGCGCCAGGCGCCGTGGTACGCCGCGCGCGGATTGGCGACCATGTTCGGTCTGGGAACGCCGGACAACCCGGTCTTCGAGTCCATGCACACCGCCGCCGCTCGGATTACCGGTGGGACGCTGGCCGCGGCCGAGGGCGTGTGGACGGGACGGCACGGCCATGCCGTGGCTCCCGCGGGCGGGCTCCACCATGCGATGCGTCTCGCCGCCAGTGGGTTCTGCGTCTACAACGACCCGGCGGTGGCGATCGCCTGGTTGCTGCGCAACGGGGCCGCTCGGGTGGCCTACGTCGACGTCGACGTTCATCACGGTGACGGTGTCCAGACCGCTTTCTACGATGACCCACGGGTACTGACGATCTCCTTGCACCAGTCCGGCCGGACCCTGTTTCCCGGCACCGGTTTCCCGGACGAATCCGGGACAGGGGAGGCCAGCGGTATGTCGGTCAACGTCGCGCTGCCGCCGCGCACCGGAGACGCCGGATGGCTGCGAGCGTTCAGCGGGGTGGTTCCGGTGCTGCTGCGTGAGTTCGCCCCTGAGATCCTGGTCACCCAGCACGGGTGTGACACACATTTCCTCGATCCGCTCGGGGATCTGACACTGTCGGTCGACGGACAGCGTGCTTCCTACCAGGCCCTGCACGATCTGGCACATGACGTGTGCGGCGGACGATGGGTTGCCTGCGGGGGCGGTGGCTATGCGCTCGCGTCGGTGGTGCCACGCGCCTGGACGCACCTGCTGGCCATTGCCGGCCACGTGCCGCTGGACTGCTCGCGGTCGCTGCCGCAGGAGTGGCGGCACACGGCTGACGCCCGCGTGCGGGAGGCCACCGGCGCGGCCGTCGCTGGCGGTCCCACGCCCGACCGTTTCGGCGACGGCGTCGACATCGCCTTCCATCCCTGGGAGGCAGGCGAGGGTGATCCGGATGACCCCCTGGACCGGGCGGTGGCGGCCACCCGGCGAGAGATCCTTCCGCTGCATGGTCTCGACCCCCTCGTCGACAGATGAGTGACACCGTGCCGCCGAGCCATGACGACGGGATGCGGGCCGACGCCGGGGCGAGCTACCCGGCGAGGTGGGAGGCGGACGTCATCCTCGCTGACGGGGGTACTGCCCGGCTTCGTCCGGTCATACCTGGTGACGGTGAGCGGCTGCGCGCGTTCTGGGGCCGTCTGTCGATGCGCAGCATCTACTTCCGCTACTTCAGCGCACGCGGGCCGCTCACCGATACCGACATCCGGCGGATGACCGTTGTCGACCAGTGGGTGCGTGGGGCCTTGGTCGCGCTCATCGGGGACGAGATCGTGGCCATCGCCCACTGGGAGGGCGCACCGGCGCCGGCGGCCGAACATGATCGGACGGATGCGGAGGAGCCGCCACCGGGGGCGCGGCGGCCGGCGTTGGCCGCGGAGGTCGCTTTTCTCGTAGAAGACGCCCACCAGGGACGCGGCCTCGGATCGGTCCTGCTGGAACATCTGGCGGCGGCGGCGTCCGAACGCGGGATCCGTCGTTTCGACGCCGATGTGCTCAGCGAGAACCGTCAGATGATCGGGGTTTTTCTGGACGCCGGTTACAGTGTGTCACGAGCGTGGGACAGTGGGGCGGTCCGGCTGTCCTTTGAGATCGCACCCACGCAGACCTCGGTGGACGTCATGCGTGCCCGTGAGCACCACGCGGAGGCCGCGTCGATCGTCCGGCTGCTGCACCCGCGGTCCGTCGCGGTGATCGGGGCTTCCCGGGATCGCGACGCGGTGGGGCACACGGTCTTCCGGCACCTGTTGGCCGGTGGGTTCGCCGGCCCGGTCTATCCGGTCAACCCCGCCGCGGCTGACGTCGGGGGCGCGGTCGCCTCGGTACGGGCGGTCGCCTCGGTGGCCGACATCGACGGCCCGGTGGACCTGGCCGTGGTGTGCGTGCCACCGCCTAACGTGCCCGAGATCATAGACCAGTGCGGCCGTAAGGGCGTCCGCGGTCTGGTGGTGCTCACCGACCTCGGCGACTACCAGGCGGAGATCGAGGTCACAGCCGCGGCCCGCGCATTCGGCATGCGCGTGGTGGGGCCGGCGAGCCTGGGCATCCAGAACCTCGCCACCGGGCTCAACGCGTCGTTGGCAGGCCGGATGCCCGCCCCTGGGCGGGTCGGCTGCTACTCACAGTCCGGCCCGCTCGGCGCGGCGCTGCTGGAGGCGGCGGCTGCCCGCGGGGTTGGGCTGTCCTGTTTTGTCTCAGCGGGTGACCGGGTCGACGTGAGTGGCAACGACCTTCTGCAGTTCTGGGAGGAGGATCCAGCCACCGACGTGGTCTTCATGCACGTGGAGACCTTCGGCAACCCGCGGAAGTTCGCCCGGCTGGCCCGCCGGGTCGGACGGCGCACGCCGGTCGTGGTGGTGACCAGCGGCCGCTCGCCCCTGGATGACGCGTTACTGCGCCAGACGGGCGTGATCAGGGTTGATCGGATCTCCCAGGGCTTCGATGTGGCGCTGCTGCTGACCGCCCAGCCGCTGCCGGCCGGGCGGCGGGTCGCGGTCGTCGGCGACTCCCGGGCGCTGGTCTGGCTGACCTGCCAGGCCGCGGAGGCGTCCGGGCTCGCGGTGGAGCGGATCCTGCTGCCGGGTGGCACCCCGCCCGAGACGTTCACCGAGGTTCTCATCGACGCGGCTGGCCGTGCGGACGCGCTGATCGCGACGGTGGTGCGGCTGGCGCCGGCTGAACCCGGCCCGGTCGCGAGGGCGGTCGCGGCCGCCGCGAAGGTTGTCGACGTGCCCGTCCTCGCGACGGTTCTGGGCACCGAGGTACCACCGGATCTCGCTGGTGTGCCGGGTTATCCGTCGCCGGAGGGCGCCGTGGCGGCCTTGGTGCGGGCCGTCTCATACGCTGAGTGGCGCGCGGAGCCGGCCGGCTCGGTGCCTGAGATCACCCGGCGGGCCAAGGCGGCCCGTACGCTGCTCGCCGGCGTTTCCGGTCCGCTCGACGAGGACCGGGTGGCCGATCTGCTCGACTGTTACGGCATCGACGTCCAGCCGTTCAGCACGGTCACCTCCGCCGATGAGGCGGTACTGGCCGCGGAACGGCTCGGGTGGCCGGTGGCCCTCAAAGCGCGTGCCCGCCCGTATCGGCACCGCCCCGAGCTCGGTGGGCAGCGGCTCGACCTGTTCGGCCCGGCGGCGTTGCGGACCGCCTGGTCGTCGATGCTGGCGCGGCTCGGTGACGGGAACGGCGGTGACGCACAGCTCGCCGCCAATGGGTCATTCGTCGTGCAGCGGATGGCCCCGGCAGGGGTCGCGGTGGTGGTCGGTTCCCTCGAGCATCCGCGATACGGGCCGCTGGTGTCCTTCGGGCTGGCTGGGCCCGCCACCGATCTGTTGGGTGACCGTGCCCACCACATCCTGCCGCTCACCGACTCCGACGCGGCGCGGCTGGTGCGGTCGGTCCGGGCCGCCCCCCTGCTGTTCGGTTACCGGGGAGCGGAGACCGTCGACGTCGCAGCCCTTGAGCTGCTGCTCATGCGGGTCGCGCGGCTCGCGGACGACCTGCCGGAGGTGGCATCCCTCACGCTGAACCCGGTCATTGTCTCGAAGTCGTCGGTCACGGTGTTGTCCGCGGAGGCCGTCGTGGGCCGCGGGCTGCCCCGCGCGGACGCTGGGCCGCGCAAACTGTGGGCACCCACGCCAAAGCACGGACTGGACGACGCCAGCGGGTATGTCCATGAAGATGCTCCGGAGGTGACCGGATCCGCACGCGACGTCGGAGCTGTCCCGGGCCCGGGGACGCTCCATGGCGGAGCGTGTTCGTGACCGGGTGGCAACCAGACGATGGCCGGAAATGTCAGGGGTAGGGCATTGAGCACAACGTTGCCCCACCGTCCACAATCTTTTCCCATGACGACGCCGTTCCTCGAGGAGCCGTCCGGACCTTCGTCGGCTGGGTCGACCGGCGATCGGGCCGACGACGACGGTGATGGCGAGCCCCGCGGGCGCGGCCCAGCGGCTGGCGGCGAGGGCACGAACGGCGCGGCGGAGCCGATTGTCGAGCTCCTGACGGCGCTCGTCGCCCAGGCGCCGGTCGGTCTCGCCCTCTACGACACCGCGGGGCGTTATGTGCGGGTCAACGACGTCCTGGCCAGGTTGAACGGCCGCCCTGCCGCGGAGCACATCGGTCGCACCACAGCGGAATTGCTGGGGGACATCGGCCGCGAGATGGACGAGGTGCTTCAGCGGGTGGTCACCACCGGTGATCCCGTGGTGGACCTGGAGGTCAGTGTCGCGGCCGACGGCCCGCAGCCGCCGCGGACCTGGACTGTCAGCTGGTACCCGGCGACCGATGCCCGCGGCGCGCTGCTCGGCGTGGCCTTCGTCGCCACGGATATCACCGCGTTGAGCGACGCCCGTGGCGAGGCGGCCCGCGGTGAGGCCAGGTGCCAGGCGCTGGTCGAGGCTGTGGCTGCGGACGTCTTCCACACGGATGCCCATGGCGGCCTGGACGTCGACCTGCCGCGGTGGCGAGCGATCACGGGCCAGCGGCGTGCGGAGATCGTCGGATTCGGCTGGCTTGACGCGGTGCACGCCGAGGACCGCGACCGGGTCGCGCGGGCCTGGCGGCAGGCGGTCGAGCGGCGCGGCGTCTTTGAGACGGAGTTCCGCCTCGCCGGTGCGGACGGCACGGATCACATCCTCGCCCTGCGGCTCCTGCCAGTTACAAGCGATGATCATTTGGTCGAGTGGGTGGGCACGAGCCGTGACGTCACCGAGGCACGCGCGGCCGCCAGCGCCCACAGTGCGCTGGCGGCGCGTGCGCGGAGCGCGGCTGAATGGAACGAGCGCCTGCGGCTCGTCACTGCCGCGTTGTCGCGCGCGGTGACCGTCGACGAGGTGGCCACCGTCGTGCTCGAAGCCGGGCAGCAGGCCTTGGACGCGGCCGGCAGGGGGGCGGCGTTGGTCGACCAGAGCAGCGGCTGCCTGCGCTTCCGGTCCCTGCTCGGCTATCCGCCATGGTTCGTCAGCAGCTGGTCTGACATCAACCTGGGCGCGATCCACCCGCTGTCGGAGGCCATTCGAGGTGGTCGCGCGTTGTTTCTGTCCGGCCGGGCGGAACTCGCCGGACGCTGGCCCGTGCCAGCGCTGGTCGCGAGCGTCACCGATGCCGATGAGCACGCGTGGGCGGTACTTCCACTGGCTACCACCGACGCCCCGTTCGGCGCGCTGTTTTTCGGTTTCCGCGCGCCGCGCGAGTTCTCGCCGGAGGACCGCGCCTTCCTGACCGCGCTTGCCGACCAGTGCGCCCAGGCGTTCGAGCGCGCCACGCTGTTCGAGCGGGTTCTCGCCGAGGCACAGGCGAGCCGCCGGGCGGAGGAGATGGCACGGATCGCCGAGGGCGCCGCGCGAGAGGCAGGCCGCCGCCTGGAACTACTGGCCCGCGCGACCGGAGCGGTCTCGAGCGCGCTCGAGCCCGAGCGGGCTCTGCGGGCACTCACCGATGTCGTTGTCAGCGAGCTCGCTGATTCCTGCGCGGTGTATCTGCTGGGGCCGGCCCAGCCGGCCGGTTCCAGCCAAAGCGATCAGGACGAGCCCGCCGGGGCAACCGCCGTGCCGCCGGGTGCCCCGGTCCTGCGGCGGGCGGCCGCCGCTGTCCGTCCCGGCCTCACCCGGCTGCCGATGCCGCGGGCCCGTACCGGTCCGTGGCCGGACGACAGCCCGGTCACCCTCGCCGCGCTCACCGGGCACAGCCGTATCGAACCGCTGAGCGGCGCGTCGTGGTTGTCATCCACGGAGATGGCCCGCTGGATGCGGCACGTGGGGGCACACACTCTCGCCGCCGTGCCGCTGATCCTGCGCGGCCAGGTGGCGGGTGTGCTCAGCCTCATGGCAGCCGGGGACCGTGCGCCCTTCACCGGGGCGGACGTCGCGTTCCTGGAGGAACTCGCGGCGCGCGCCGCGGTCGCGGTCGAGCACGCCGAGCTCTATCGCCATAGCCGGGACACCGCGCTGACGCTGCAACGCAGTCTCCTGCCGTTGACCGTGGCCGAGCCTGAGGGGCTTGAGATCGCTGCCCGCTATGTGCCGGGCGTTGCCGACACCGAGGTAGGCGGTGACTGGTTCGATGTCATCGACCTCGGCGCGGGCCGGGTGGGGC
>NZ_CAKJTL010000153.1 GCF_917627385.1 Protofrankia sp. CiT1 | reverse complement strand
GTGACGTCATGGGCCGGGGGGTCCGGGCGGCGGCGATCATGGGCCAGCTGCGGACCGCGGTGCGGACCTGCGCGCGCCTGGAACTGTCGCCATACGAGGTGCTGACGCTGCTGGACAGCATCGTCTGCGAGATCGACGAAGGCCAGATCGCGACCTGTATCTACGCTGTCGTCGAACCACACACCGGCCTGCTGACGCTCGCCAACGCGGGCCATCCGCCACCCCTGGTCGTCGCCCCGGACGGGCTGGTGTCGCGGCTCTACATGGAGGCCGGTACCCCGCTGGGCCTCGGCCGCGGTGACATCAGGGAATACACCGTCCGGCTGCACCGGGGAGCGTTGCTGGTGCTGTTCACCGACGGGCTGGTGGAAAGCCGGGATCGTGACATCGACACAGGGGTGTCAGACCTGGCGGCGGTGCTCTCGCGCCAGGGCGGATCGGTGGCCAGCCGGGCGGACCACGCACTGGCCGCGCTCGGCCGGGCGCAGGGCCACGACGACGATGTGGCGCTGCTGCTGGTCGGGCTTGCCGACAGCGACTCAGGCGGGGCGGCCCGGTTCGCCGAGATCGCTGTACCGGCGGGGCCGGCCGGTCTGGGCGAGGCCCGTGGGCACGCCCACGACCTGCTGACGGTGTGGTCGGTGGAGGCCGACATCACCGACTCGGTGGTGCTGCTGATGTCCGAGCTTGTCACCAACGCGCTGGTGCACGGCCGGCCCCCGCTGTCCGTGCGGCTGCGCCGGACCGCGTCGAGAGTGATCGTGGAGGTCGCGGACGGTGATCCGCGGCTGCCCCGGCGGCGTCATGCGGACTTTGACGACGAGGGCGGTCGTGGCCTTGAACTGGTATCCCTGATCGCTTCCCGGTGGGGGACACGTCCGGCCGGCTCGGGAAAGATCGTGTGGGCGGAGATCTCCGCTCCATTGTCACTGTAAGAGCGCCCGGCAACAGGGGTGTGGATCAAGGAGCGGAGCTGGGGTGCGTGCCCTGGCCCCGCGACGCCGCGTCCCCTCTTGCCGGTCGCTCTAAGTAGTCGTCGGCGGCCGGTGGCGGTTACCGGCGAGGCCACCGGCTCGCCGATCCATCGAGAAGTAGGTCACCATCCACGCTGGCGCCGCGGCCCGGCCGGAGCTGCACCGCGATGCGTCGCGTACCGTGAGGCCCGTGGCGGATGCGGTGGTACGCCTGGACGCGGTAACTGTTGTACGGGACGGCGCTTTGCTGCTTTCCGACATCCACTGGAGTGTCGCGGACGGTGAGCGTTGGGTCATTCTCGGGCCGAACGGTGCCGGGAAGACAACCCTGCTTCAGGTGGCGGCGGGCCGGGTTTTCCCTACGCGGGGAACGGTGGACCTACTCGGTGATCGGCTTGGCCAGCGGGATGTCTTCGATGTCCGCGGGCGGGTGGGCCTGACAAGCTCCGCCGTGGCCGACATCCTGCCCGCGAGCGAACGTGTTGTCGACGTGGTCATGACGGCGGCCTGGAACGTGGTCGGCCGCGCCGGGGAAAAGTACAGCGACGTTGACCTGAGGCGAGCGCGGGATCTGCTGGTCCAGGTCGGGTGCAGAAATCTCGTCGAGCGGCGATACGGCACTTTGTCCGAAGGGGAGCGCAAACGCGTCCAGATCGCGCGTGCGCTGATGACGGACCCCGAGCTGCTGTTGCTGGATGAACCAGCGGCAGGGCTCGATCTGGGTGCCCGTGAGGCCCTGTTGAGACGCCTTACCCGGTTGGTCGCCGATCCGCTGTCGCCCGTGACGGTCATAGTCAGCCATCACGTCGAGGAAATTCCGCCGGGTATCACGCACGCCCTGCTGCTGCGCGCCGGCAGGGTGGTGGCGGCTGGGCCCGCCGGGGCGGTGCTGACCGGGCCGGAGCTGTCAGCGTGCTTTGGCATTCCCCTCGAGGTCGTGGCCGGTGGCGGTCGCTTTGCCGCGCGGATGACGCCTGTCTTCGACGCTCCGGCGCCTACCTCGACGTCCGCCTGAACAGCGACCGGCAACAGGACTGCCCGGCTCCGCGCCGCCTGGGCCTGAGCACGGCCGGGGCCTGAGCGCGGCCGGGGCCTGAGCGCGGCCGGGGCCGCTATCGACCGTCCTGTCCACGGCCGCTCCCGTCCCGTCCCGTCTGCCTACCGGGAACGGGCGTCGTCCAGCAGCGCCCACAGCCACCCTGGCCCGGCTGTGGCCGCGCCGATGGCCTTGACCCGGCCGCGAAGCTCCCGGTCACCGGTGACGACGAGAACCGGACCAGCCTGTTGACGGACCTGGTCGACCACGGCGTCGTCCCCCGAGCCAGCCGCGTGGACAACCAGCAGCCGGGGGATGGCTGGGTCAGGACCCGCCGGAACCCCGTCGCGGGCCATGCCTTCGAGAACGAGGACGACCCGGGCGGGTGGATCGTGGCGGCGTGTCCCCGGGTGGTTCGTGGCGGGGCCGCCCGCCGCTTGCGATGCGGACGTGTGCGGGAGGAGTACGGACGGCCAGAGCTCGGATAGGCGTTGGTGGAGGCGTAACGCGGCGCCCGCGCGGTCGCGCCACCATCCGTCCGGGCGTGCTCCTATCACATTTGCGGCATCGACGATCCATGTCCGCTCATCCATCGTGCTCCTCGCTCTCGACGCTCTACCAGACCGTGAATCGGATGAGCGCATCAGCGGCCTGTTCGTGGTGTAAGACATTCGCCGGTGTGGATCCTTGATGGCGTTGCGTCGCGCTCACTCTGCCTTCCGGACCGTGACGTCCTTGTCTGCGCAGACCACCGGCGTTTCGGATCGGAAGTCGCGATTCGCCGACAACCCATGATCAAAATTTATCCTGACAGTGGCCTGCGCACCTTTGGGTTGACGTGACTCACGTCAACCCGAGGACTCTTGTGTGGTGTCGATGACGCCGCTGAGAGGATGTCTGTGGGCGATGCCAGTCGCGCGTGTCCGAACCAGCCGTTACAGTTCTTCCTGATGACGTGGTAATACTAGTCTCGAGAGTTCCTGGGTTCGCTGACCTGAAGGAGAGTGGCATGGCGCAGAAGACCATCGTGTCGTTGATTGACGATCTCGATGGACACGAGGCTGATGAGACTGTTCGGTTCGGACTGGACGGTGCTTCGTACGAGATCGATCTGTCCGAGAAGAACGCCACCAAGCTGCGTGAGTCGTTGGCTCCGTTCGTTGGGGCGGCGCGCCGGTCTGGCGGTCGGGCAACTGCCGCTCGGCGTGGCCCGCGGGGCGCTTCTTCTCGCCGTACCGGGGGTACAGACCGTACCGCCGATATTCGCGAGTGGGCGCGCGCCAACGGTTACACGGTCAGTGACCGCGGTCGTATCGCTTCGAACATCGTCGAAGCGTACGACAAGGCTCACTGAGTGGCTCTCGGTCGCATTCGTCCAGCTAGCCAAAGGGTGCGTGATCATAGCTCTATTTCGCGCGACCGGAGGCCGTAACGGACGCGGTGCGACCGAGCAGTGGCCCATGGAGCGGTGGGGTGCAGCCGCGGTGGTGCCGGCATATAGAGGTCAAACCTCTGGTTGGTACCACTTGCGTCCTATATGGGGGTATGTGGCAACCGCTGTTTCCTGGGCGACAGGTTGAGAAGCCGACATCCTGTCGCCCAGGTCATGTGTGGCTTAGGCGGTCTGATGCCTGGCCATCCAGTTTTCTACCGCTGTAGCGGTACGGGGAAGAGCCTCGGACAGGTTGCGACGGCCGTCGGCGGTGACGAGAATATCGTCCTCAATCCGGATCCCGATCCCTCGCAGCTCAGGGGGCACCGTAATGTCGTCGGGCTGGAAGTAGAGACCTGGCTCGACGGTCAGCACCATACCGGTTACGAGCGGGCCGTCGCGGTAGGTCTCGTCACGGGCCTGCGCGCAGTCATGGACGTCGAGTCCCAACATATGTGACGTTGAGTGCAGGGTATATCTGCGGTGTAGGCCTGCCTTCGGGGCTTGTGGGTCTTCGGCCAGCGACTCTTCAACGCTGACCGGAAGCAGCCCCCAGCCGTGTAGCGCCTCGGCTATCACCCGCATTGCCATCCGGTGGGGGTCGCCGAACTTTGCGCCCGGTCGCACCGCGTCGATTCCCGCCTGCTGGGCCCGCTGGACCACGTCGTACACCTGACGCTGCACGTCGCTGAAATGTCCGTCCACAGGAAGCGTGCGGGTGATGTCGGCGGTGTAAAGCGAGCGGGACTCCACGCCCATGTCCAGCAGGGCGAGGTCGCCGCGCCGCACCGGCCCGTCGTCACGGGCCCAGTGCAAGATGGTTGCGTGGTGGCCACAGGCCACAATCGATCCGTACCCGACATCGTTGCCGTCGACCCTGGCCCGCCGCCAGAACGTGCCTTCCAACCACCGTTCGCCGTTGGGCAGTGTCGTCGCGTGGCCTATCTCACGTACGCATTCGCAAAAGCCGAGCACGGTCGCGGCGACCGCGTTCTCCAGCATCGAGATCTCGTGTTCGTCCTTGACCAGCCGGAGCTCGGAGAGGGTCTGCGCCAGTTCCAGGTCCCGGTCGGCCGGGTTGGACACGGCTGGCGTGGACCTGTTCGGCTCGCTGGGGGAGTAACGCAGGATCTGGCGGTCCACCGTGGCGTCCAGGCCCCGTACGACTCTGGTCCTCGCCGGGGACAGCCGCGCCAGCGCGTCCGTTAGCTCGCGCAGGGGCCGGCATTCGATCTCGATGGCTGCCGATCTCTCCCGTATGCCCGGCCGCGGGCCTACCCAGAGCTCGCCGTAACGCCGGTCGGCGTAGAAGGCCGGGGACGAGCGGTCCGACCGGTCCGCGACATACAGCACAGCTTCATGGTCGCCGGCCGAGCTCGGCTGGAGAATCACGACGGCGTCGGGCTCATGACAGCCGGTCAGCCAGAAGAAGTCGCTTCCCGGCCGGAACGGGTAATCCGTGTCATTCGCTCGTACGCGGAGTCCGCCGCTGGGTATCACCAGTGTTTCGGCTGGGAAACGTGTGCTCAGCAGAGCACGTCGCTTGGCCGTGTACGGCGCCGCTTCATCACGCGCTGGTGTGACCGTGGGTACCGGCGCCCATCCGCTGGCCATAAATCGACGGAAGGCGGCTGGTGGCTGCTGATCGTGGCTGGCCATCCCGTCCGGATCGGCGCTGTCTGCCTCGGCCGTCGCCGGGGATGACGTGGCGGCTGACGCGCTGTCAGAAACAAGCGTATCGCCGGGGGGCGGGCTTTGACCGTCCGCGCTGGTTGGCAATGTGGATCTGTCCGGGGAAGGCGGGGTTCCGCCCGACTGCGTACTCATAGTTCCAACGGTAGGCTGCGGCGCTCAAGGCGGGTAGCGTCGCAGGAGTGCCTGTGCCACCGGGTCCCATGGATGGTCTTCTTGTCGTCGATCTCACTCGGGTATTGGCCGGGCCGTTTGCCACGTTGATGCTTGCCGATCTCGGCGCCCGGGTCATCAAGGTGGAACGGCCTGGCCACGGAGATGACTCCCGATCCTACGGTCCGTTCATGGACGATCGGTCGCTGTACTTCGCCCGGGTGAACCGTGGCAAACAGTCAGTCGCGCTCGATCTGAAGGATGCCGACGATCACGCGACGTTACTATCCATCATCGACCGGGCTGATGTGCTGGTCGAGAACTTCCGGCCCGGCGTGATGGACCGCCTCGGTCTCGGCTGGACCGCGTTGTCGCGGCGCAATCCTCAGCTGGTATATGTGAGCATCTCGGGCTTTGGGCAGACCGGGCCGTGGCGAAACCGCCCTGCCTACGACGCGGTCGTGCAGGCCGCTGCCGGCATTATGTCGATCACCGGTTCACCGGCCGGCGAACCGGTGAAGCCGGGGGTCCCGATCGCCGACCTCGCCGCCGGGCTGTACGCTTTCGGCGCCATCGGGGCGGCGTTGCACGGACGGAACACGACCGGCCGCGGCACCTACGTTGACATCGCTATGTTCGATGCCTCACTGTCGCTGCTCGAAGGTGCCGCGTTGTCCTATCTCGCTACCGGGACAACTCCACCACGTATAGGTAACGCACATTACTCGATCGCGCCGTTCGACACGTTTGCGTGTGCGGACCGCAGCATTGTGATCTGCGCCGCGAACGACGCCCTCTTCAGCCGGTTGTGCCAGGCGCTGGATCGCGCGGATCTCGCCGCCGATCGCCGCTTCGTCACCAACAGCGCCCGGTTGTCGGCGCTGGACTCGTTCAAACGCGAAGCGGAAGACACCCTGCGTACCCGGCCTGCTGCCGAATGGCTCGCGATTCTGCACGAGGCGGGCATCCCGTGCGGCCCTATCAACGATGTCGCCGAAGCCGTCTCCTCGGACCAGGCCGATTTTCGGCACATGGTGGTGGAAGCCGGTGGCCTGCCGTTACCCGGCAATCCGGTGAAAATGCCCGAGTGGCCGGAGCCGTCGACCCGGCCCCCCGCTCCCACACTCGATGCGGACGGCCCGGCCATCCGGGCCGAATTCAGCCGCGACCGATGATCGCGGGTGTCGTGAGCATGACACCTGGGCTGGGGAACGTTTCCGCGGCCGCGGAACGTCCACATGACTGGCGAAGGCGCCCCGGATGGTGGGGTGAGCGAGGGGGCGGGCTATGACG
>NZ_CAKJTL010000152.1 GCF_917627385.1 Protofrankia sp. CiT1 | reverse complement strand
ACCCCGCCGCGACCACCGGCGTCCATCCCGCGCCGGCTGGTCACCGCCGCGGCGGGACTGCTCTCGCTGGTGCTCCTGCTCATATCCGGCGGCGGCTGGCTGGCGTTGCGGTACTACGACGGCAAGGTGACCCATGTCCCGGTGGTCTTCCCCGCCGCCGACCGGCGGCCGGCCGGCGCGGCTGGGGAAACCCAGAACATCCTCCTGGTGGGCTCGGACAGCCGCGCCGGGACAGCCGGTGAGTTCGGCGAGGTCGAGGGCCAGCGTTCGGATACGACGATCCTGGCTCATCTGGACGCCAACGGTTCCACCACGCTCGCCTCGTTCCCGCGGGATCTGTGGGTGACGATCCCCGCCTATACCGATAGCGCCGGGCACAAACACACCGCGGGCAGGTCGAAGCTCAATGCCGCATTCGCCCTGGGCGGACCGTCCCTGCTGATACGCACCATCGAGGAACTGACGAAAATACGTATAGATCATTATCTTCAGATCGACTTCGTCGGTTTCCAGCGGATGACCGACGCGCTCGGCGGGGTGACCGTGTGCGTACGGCCGCTGCCCAACGGGAGCAGGACCAATCTTGACGACAAGATGTCGGGGTGGCACGGCCACGTGGGCGACAACATGCTCAACGGCGAGCAGGCGCTGGCCTTCGTCCGGCAGCGCTACGGCCTGCCCGAAGCGGACCTCGACCGGATCCGCCGCCAGCAGCAGTTCATTGGAGTGATCTTTCGAGCGGCAACATCGACCAGCACGCTGGCCAACCCGGTCAGGCTGGCCTCGCTGATGGACGCGGTCACCTCGTCCATCAGCGTCGGTGACGACACATCGCTGGCGGACCTGGCGCCGCTCGCGGTCCGGCTGCGCGGCGTCGGTACCGGCGGCGTCCGCCTGGCGACCGTCCCAGCGTCACCCGGCCAGATCGGTGGCCAGTCGGTGCTGCTCACCGATCCCGGCAAACTCGCGTCGTTCGTGGCCGGTCTCAGCGGCGGCCAGCCGTCGGCATCCGTGCACGCGACCGTGTCAGGCGCGGGCGCGGGCGCGGGCGCGGCGCCGGTGAGCGCGGGCGCCGCGCCCGATACGGCAGCGGTCGTTCTGGCGGCCGCGACGATCCGGGCCGCGGCAACGCCCACGGCCGCCTCCAGAGCATCGGGTACCACCACCCCCACGCTGGTGCAACCGGCTGGTTCGTGTACCTACTGAACGCGGGCGCGCCGCCGGGACCGCCGCCGGAGGCGGGAACGTGGCGTGGGGGCATCCGCGGCATCGGGCGCTGGCGGCTGCGATTCGGCGGGCACCAGCACGGATTTGGTCACCCCGTCGATGGCGGCGTTGAGCTCGGCGCCGAGCAGAACCGCGAGCGCGGTGATATAGAAGAAAAGAAGCGCCGCGACGGGCGCGGCTACCGAGCCGTAGATCAGTTCATGGCCGAACACGGTCTCCAGGTAGAGACGCAGCAGGTAGCTGCCGACGTTCCAGACCACCATGGCCAGCAGCGCTCCGGGCACCGCGCGCCGCCACGGCCGTCGGGACGGCAGCGCCAAGTGGTATAGGGACGTGAGCATCGCCAGCGAGAATATGGCGACGACAGGCCAGAACAGGACCTTCAGCAGCCATCCCACGGAGTGGTGGTGTTCCGCGTTGAGAATGCGGGAGAGCAGGCCCGGCCCGAGGACGAGCGCGGGGAGGAGGATCACCCCGCTGGTGACCTGCGCAAGGTAGAGGCGCAGCGCCAGCAGCCGGCTACGTACCGCTGAGCGTAGCTCGCGCTGTCCGTAAGCGATCGTGATGGTGTTGACGTAGGTGGCCATCGCGGACGATCCGGTCCACAGCGACAGCAGGAAACCGATGGAGATCACGTCCGGGCGCCCGTGCGTCAGGATCTCGTTGATGGTCGGGCGCACCACGTCGTCGACGACCGCGGGTGTCAGCAGGTCGTTCGCCGCGCTGAGCACGCTCTGCCGAACACTGTCGACGGCGTCGGCGCCAAGTACGTCCCCGATATAGCCGATCGTGCCGAGGATGGCCAGCAGCAGGGGGGGAAGGGACAGCAGCTGCCAGAAACCCGCCTCGGCCGCGAGACCGAGCACACGGTCGCGCCAGGCTCCCGCGACGGTCTGGTGGGCGAGTGTGAGAACACGCATGAACACCGGTTCGCGCGAGGCAGCCACTTGCGGCGTCTGGGCCGATGTTGACGAGTGGCTCAGCGAATGAGGAGGAGCCGGGTCAGCCGACGGGAACGGCGACGCATCAGCCACTGGGCCGGGTACCCGTGGCACCGCGGGCAACATTCGATCCGCCATCGGCACGCGCACCACGGTACGGCTCCAGGATGAGAGACACGCTCAGACCCGGCTGAAAGTGGTGACTGTGACCTTCTGATCGTGGCTCACCAATTCGGAGTTCCTGCCGGATCGGCGAAGCCGATCTGGCAGGCGGGGCCGAATACACAATATGGGGGAAGGTGGTTCAGGGCGAAATGGTCAACTTGTCGGTTTCATCATGGTATTCGGCAGCCACGGCTCGTAGCTTCGAGTCGTGGGACTTGGCGTGGTGCCGGCAGAACAGCAGTTCGCCGCCACCGGGAAGCACGACCCGCACATACGCCTGCGCGCCGCACCGGTCGCACCGGTCGAGGTTGGTCAGCGTCGGTTTGGTAGTGGTTCCAGTCACACCATCTTCAACAGTCTTCGTCGGGATTTGGTTCCACGCCGCCGGTGTGACGGTTCCCTCACAGAGCAACCCGGCGACCTGGCCGCCGGAGCCGCGGAACAGAGCCATGATCGCGTGCCCGCGGGGGCGCCGCTACGGGCGCCGGGCACCGAAGACGATGTCGTCCCAGGCCGGGACGGACTTACGGCCCCGGCGACCGCCGGCACCTCGCTCGGCCGCCCGCGCGGGCGCACCCTGGCGCCCGCGCGGTGGTTGCCCCGTGTCATCAGGTTCGGGCCCAGGCGCCGGTTCCGGCGTGGACGGTGGCTGCGGGGAGACGCCGGAGGCCAGCGGCACGGCGGTGACCGGTGGGACGGCAACCGCCAGTTCGGGTTCGGTGACTGCCGCCGCCGTAGGCGTCGGCGCGGGGCCGGAGCCGGGTGCAGCCGCAGCCGCAGCCGCCGGGAGCGCCGGTACACCTGGTGCGGCCGGCGCCGGCCGGACGTCGCGCACCTCCGCGCCCCGTACGTCCACCACGGGCACCACGGCTTCCGGTGGCTGTGACTGTGGCTGTGGCTGCGCTGATCTGACCGGCGCGGCCGGGGGAGCGGGAACCCGCGCGGGTGCTTCACCCCGGGCGGCGGGCCGGGAGGCTCCGTGTGTCCGCCCCCGTGCCGAGGCCGGCTGGACCGGCGTGGGCGGCGTTACCACGACCGGCGGGTGTGCGCTCGGCGCGGCCGGCGTGGCGGCCGGCTCCTGCACCAGCGTCAACGCGGGACCGGGCGGACGGGCAGGACCGGCCTGCACGGGCAGCGGCGCGGGTGCCGGCTGCGCTGTGGGGTCGGCCGCTACCTCAGGGGCCACCAGCGCTCGGGCGGCATCGTCGTGCGGACGAACACGGCGCACAACCGGGTCCCAGGTCCAGCGTGCGCACCGGCTCTCCGAGGTCAGCTGTACCAGCCAGATCCCGTCCACCCGGCGCCAGGCATCCCACTGCGCGCCGCCGGGATCGTCCTGCGCGGCCATCAGCCGGGCGTCCACCACCTCGCCCAGCGGCCGGCCGGGGGCGCCGCCGGGGTCCTTGGGCAGTAGCGCCGCCCGTGCTTCCTGTACCACCCGGGCCCGCTCGGCCAGGACCGGGCCCTCATAGCGTTCGACCCGCTCGACCGGTATGCCCGCTACCCGCGCGACCTCGGCGGTCGTCTCACCAGCGCGTAGGCGCGCCTGGATCTCCCGCGGGGTCAGGGCGCTTTCCTGGCGAACCTCACTGCGCCGTCCCCCGCGCAGCACCGTCCGGAGCCGGTCGTCGACCGGTACCCGGAACTTCTCCGGATCAGGTCCGCCGGCGGTCTCGGCGAGCACGAGGTAGCCGCCGTCCTCGCTGAGCGCGACCGCTCGCAGCTCACGCATGGCGCCTCCTCATCGGCGTCGTCCGAGCCCGCCCTGAAACGTTTGGTGACGGTGAGTATCCGGACTGTCGAACCCGCCGTTCATGCCTACCCCACAGCTTGCCATCGGCACATCCACGATGTCTCACCCCGGGATGCCGACACGCTTTGTCGGCATCCCGTCGACACGGGCGCCCGGTCTGTCGGCAGCGGCGCGTCGGCCGTTCGGCGGGCTGGCCAGATGCCTCATGGTCAGGGA
>NZ_CAKJTL010000151.1 GCF_917627385.1 Protofrankia sp. CiT1 | reverse complement strand
GGGGCGGGCGGCCGTCGGCGCGGCGTTCGCACCGCCGCTTTGGGACGGGTCTGGTCACCGGCCGCGAACAGCGCGGCCCCGACGATCCCGGCGTCGTTCTGCAGCTGGGCGGGGAGCACCTTGGTGCGGACATCGAGACGGTCGAGAAAGCGATCAGCTTTTCGGCTCGCGCCGCCGCCGATGATGATGAGATCGGGCCACAGCAGCGCTTCCAGCGCGTTCAGATAGCGGCTGACCCGCTTCGCCCATTTTTCCCAGGAAAGATCTTCGCGTTCCCGGGCCGCCTCGGAGGCTCGGGCCTCCGCCTCGTGCCCGCCGATCTCAAGATGACCGAACTCGGTGTTCGGGAGGAGCTGGCCGTGCAGGAACAGCGCCGTGCCGATACCGGTGCCGAACGTCGTCATGAGTACGACACCACCGACGTCACGGCCGGCACCGAAGGTCATTTCGGCGATTCCGGCGGCGTCAGCGTCGTTAATCACCGTGGCGCCGCCTGGCAGGACCGTTCGCAGGGTCGCGGCCAGGTCGGTATCCACCCAGCTCGGGTCGACGTTGGCCGCCGTCCTCGCGACACCGTCTTTGAGCACGGCGGGAAAGGTGGCCCCGACCGGCCCCGTCCAGCCGAAATGGGCCACGACGTCGGCGACGGTCCTGGCTATGGCGGGTGGCCGCGACGGCTGCGGCGTCGGGATCCGGACGCGGGGCGCGGTGAGCTTGCCCTCGTCAATGTCGACGGGTGCACCCTTGATGCCGGTACCGCCGATGTCGACACCGAAGACCTGCATTTCGCCTATGCCCTCCTGTTGCCGCCGACCCGCACCGGGCCTACCCGGGCACAGCGCCTCCCACGCGGCGCGCGGCACCGTGGGCCTGCCCGGTCAGCCCGCGCCCACTCCACCATAGATCGGCACGCCTCGCCGGCCCATCTGAGTGTGACACCGGTATCCCGGCCCGATCCCCTCGCGTCACGCCGGATACGCCGCTCTAGGCTGAGACGGTGGCGTTACGGGATTCCTTCGGGCGGGTCGCCACCGATCTGCGGATTTCACTGACCGACCGCTGCAACCTGCGGTGTACCTACTGCATGCCCGCTGACGGCCTGGCCTGGCTGCCGGGGGCGGAGATGCTGACCGACGCCGAGGTTGTCCGGCTCGCGCGGATAGCGGTCACCCGGCTCGGCGTGAACGAGATCAGGCTGACCGGCGGTGAGCCGACGGTTCGGCCGGGCCTGGTCGACCTCGTCGCCCAGCTGGCGATGCTGCGTCCCCGCGTCCAGCTGTCCATGACCACCAACGGCACGTCGCTGGCCCGTTTTGCCGCCGCGCTGCGCGTGGCCGGCCTGGACCGGGTGAACGTTTCGCTGGACACGTTACGCGCTGACCGTTATTTGGCGATGACACATCGGGATCGGCTTGCGGATGTGTGCGCGGGTCTGGCCGCCGCGGCCACGGCAGGGCTGGCACCGGTGAAGGTCAACGCGGTGCTCCTGCGGGACGTCAACGATGACGAGGCGCCGTCCCTGCTGCGATGGTGCCTGGAGCGAGGCTACGCCCTGCGCTTCATCGAGCAGATGCCGCTCGACCCCCAGCACAGCTGGGATCGTGGCGTGATGGTCACCGGAGCGGAGATCCTCGCCAGGCTCCGGTCCGAGTTCACCGTCACCGCGCTGCCCGGTCGCGGTAGCGCGCCGGCCGAGTTGTTCGCCGTGGACGGCGGGCCCGGAACGGTCGGAGTGATCGGCTCGGTGACCGCGCCGTTCTGCGCCGCCTGCGACCGGGTCCGTCTCACCGCTGACGGGCAGTTCCGTTCCTGCCTGTTCGCTGACACGGAGACCAATCTGCGCACGCCGATGCGGGCCGGGGCCGACGACGCGGACCTTGCGCACCTGTGGGCCGCGGCCGTCCGGGGCAAGCGCGCCGGGCACGGTGTCAACGGCCCGGACTTTGCGCAGCCGTCGCGACCGATGTCGGCGATCGGCGGATGAGCTGGGACGCGGTGGTGCTTGCCGGCGGGTCGGCCCGCCGCCTCGGCGGTGCGGACAAGCCGCTGGCGACCGTCGGTGGCCGGACCTTGCTTGATTGTGTTCTCGCGGCGGTGGCCACCGCGCGCGAGGTGATCGTGGTCGGGCCGGTACGTCCGGTCCGGCTGGCACGCCCGGTGGCCTGGACCTGTGAGCGGCCGCCCGGCGGGGGGCCGGTCGCCGCTCTTGCCGCCGGGCTGGAGCTGGTGAGCGCACCGCTGGTTGCCGTGCTTGCGGCCGATCTCCCGTTTCTCACCGCGGGAACGGTCGCCGCGCTCGTGCGGGCCGTGGGCGGCGCTGACCGGGAGACCACCGGAGCCGGCCAGCGCGGTGCTGCTCCGCTGTGGGGCGCGCTCCTGATTGATCCGGCCGGTCGGCGCCAGTACCTGACCGGGGTATGGCGCACATCCGTGCTGCGGGCGCGGCTCCCCACCGCGCCTGCCGGGGTGGCGCTGCGGTCGGTGCTGGCCGGCCCACGGGTGGTGGCGGTACCCGCCGATGAGCGCACCACGCTGGACTGCGACGAGCCGGCGGATCTCGAGCGGGCACGCCGGTGGGCGAGGATGGCTCGGTGAGCGCTCTTGATGACTGGGTGGCCGCGGCGGCCGGCGCGCTTGGCCTTGACCCCACTCAGCTTGACGTCCCCGGTGTGCTCGATCTCGCGCGTGATGTCGCGCACGGCGTCGCCCGGCCCGCCGCTCCGGTCACCGCGTTTCTCATCGGTCTCGCGGCGGGGCGGGACGGTGGTGACGCGGACGCGGTCCGCCACGCCACCGCGCAGGTCCTCGCCCTCCTCATGGCCCGGGAAAACGGTGATCAGGGCAGCGCTGGGTAGGGCTTGCCGAAAAGTGAACCGTCGGCTCCCGGAGCCACCTTCCCGGGCGCGGTACGCTACCAGCGAAGATCAAATTCGTACGCCAACAATCCGCTTGCCGGTCGCTCGTAGCGGATGAGAAGAGCTGGCAGCAGCGGTCAGCGTACCCAGGCAGGGCCGTCATCCAGGAGCACCCGCATGTCGATCGCCATCGTGTGGGTGGCGAGCGGATCATCCAGCCCGGCTTCGTCCAGGGGCGACCAGGAGAGCACGTCGTCTCCAGCCGTTGCCCGGCTGTCGTCGGGCGACGGCCGGAGACGAGAACCGGCTGACCGCCCGCGAGGCAGCGCCAGGGTGATGGCCGCGGTGTCGGCGTGGCTGTCGGGATCATCCAGGCCGGAAACACCCTCGGCTGCTCCGCGTCCGAGGGGATCGCCCGTGCCCGTGCCCGCGGGCCGGGCTCGGCCACCGGCGGTGACGACGGACTGGTCCAGGCCGGCGAGCCCGACAATCACCACGAGCGCCGGCGCGGCGAATAGGGCGGGCCGCCAAGTGGTCAACGCGACCAGGGCGAAGACCAGCACGATACTGACGGCTCTGATCGCGTTGTGCTGCGCGGGCGGTAATGCTGGAACCTTGCGGCCGTGTCGATAATGTCCCACGCAACCAAGTGTGCCTTAGAGCGCCCGGCAATAGGGGTGTGGATCAAGGAACGTGGGTGGGGTACGTAGATCGCCAGGCGGAGGAGGAAGACGCCCTGGTTGTGGGCGTCGACCGACGACAACGCGGTGAGGTGCGTACCCTGGCCCCGCGACGCCGCGTCCCCTATTGCCGGTCGCTCTTAGCGGCCGGCCGCTGGGTATACCGGCGTCGCCGCGGCCTCGGACGCCGCGCTGGACACCCGGTGGCGCGCGCACCAGACGTCCCGGGACATCGGCGTGGCCGCCGGTTGTTCGTCGGCAAGCAGCACCCAGAGCAACCGGGCGCGGGCTTCGGCGCTGCTCTCGATCGCGCGCGCGACAACGGCGTACTCTTCGGTGCCGCTGGCGGCGACCAACCGTTCGGCATCTTGCCAGGCGCGTTCCCGCCATGCCACCAGCATTCCCAACAGATCGTCCCGGCCGAGACCATAGTCGTTTGTCTCGTCATCCAGGTGCGGGTCGAAACGGGCTGCCTCCTCCGCCAGCAACGGATCCAGCACGCTCGCCAGGATCGCGTTGATGCGGTCGTGGTCGCCCTTGTGGCTGCGCCCACCGGGGCCGACCAGGCCCAGCTCGGCGAGAACGAACGGCAGGTCGCGGGTGATGTGGGCGTTCATGCCGAGCAGCAGGTCACCAGCGGCTGAGAGCGTCGTTGTGGCGGCCGCGCTGAACGCCACCCGCCAGGCTGGTGGCACGTCTGCGGGACGGTCCGCCGACCACTGGCCAGACGCCTGGAACCGGTCGAACGCCCGGAAGTAGTACGCGGCGAACAATGCGTCCTCGGCGTTGACCCACTCGGGATCCGCGAAGGAGCCCAGCTGTGAGGCGGTGTCGCGAAATGCCTCAGTCGTGCGCAGGTAGGCGAGGGAGAAGACCGCGCGGTGGTCGCAGTAGTCCGCTAGTGGCCTGAGGCGGTTACGCATAGTTGTCACTGTTTCCTGTACGCATGCCGGCGAGCCGGTTACGCAAGGTGGGGGAAATCGATGCCCCGCAGGCTCGGCCGCGGCTCGATCAGGCATCCCGGCCAGCGGTGGAGCAACTATCAGTAGTGTTATGACTGCGCTTCGTAGCCATCCCATGGGATGGCATGGTAGCCAGGCCATAACTTAAAGCATTTACAGCTGGATGAAGAGTCGTGATAATGCTGCGCTATGTCCCTCCAAGGTCACAATCCGGATGCGGCGATGCTGCCGCTCTGTGCGGGGCGCCAGGATGTCGTCGGCGGACCGGCCAGGTCACGACACAGCAACAGCCGCCACGGCCGGGATGTGCGCGAACCGCCTGTTGCCCAACGTGGCAACGCCACGCCTGACGGGCTGATGCCCGTCGCGATAGATGGTTCCGGCCGGGGTGTCCTCGACAGCCTCACCGAGGTCGTCTTCCAGACCGACGCCGAGGGGCGCTGGACATATCTCAACCAGGCATGGACGACGGTGACCGGTTTCGATGTCATCGCGTCGCTGGGGAGCCACTTCCTCGACTACGTCCACCCGGATGAATACGACCAGACGATCGCACTGTTCATGGCGGTGGTGGCCGGCGGTTTCGATCATTGCCGGCATGTGGCCCGCTACCGGACCAGCGACGGTGCGTACCGGCGTGTCGAGATCCGTGCCAATGTGCTGCGAACGCCGGACGGTGAGGTTTCAGGCAATTCGGGGACGATTATTGATGTGACCCGTGGCCGGCTGGGAGCTGAGACGGTCGGTGAGCATATGGCGCTGTTGGAGCTTGTTTCCGGGGGCACGCCAGCGGACGAGCTTCCGGTCGGTGTCGCGGTCTACGACCGCACGCTGGGTCTGCGCCGGACGTCGCGGGTCGTTGACCGCCTGCTCGGCGAGCGGCTGCGGGCCGGCGAGCCCCTGGACAGGCTGGGATTCCTGTTGCGTCCGCGCGGGGAGGGAGCCGCGCTGGACGGCGAGTGGGGACTGGTGGCCACCGCGGCGCGGACCGGCCGTCCGCAGCACGGTGACGTCAACCTCGTCAGCCGGGCCGACCCCGATCCCGGCGGGCCTGGCGGGGAGCGGGCGCTACGGGTCTCGGTCATCCCGAACGTGGAAGGGCGCCAAGAGCTGATCGCATTCGTGTTGCAGGATGTCACGGATCTGCGGCGGGCGGAACGGCTGCAAGCGGCCGTCGCTCAGCTCGGTCAGCGTGCCCTGGGCGGGATGACCGTCCCAGACCTGCTCGCGGAGGCTGTCCAGCTGGTCCGCGTCACCCTGGACCTGCCCGAGTGCGCGGTGCTGGAGCCGGTGGAGCAGGCGGACCGGGCGGACCCGGTCGCCGCGGTCATCGCGGCCGCGCTGGCGTCGGATCGCCCCACGGTCGTCAGGCACGGGACGGCTCCCCTCGGGGTCGCCGCCCGTATCGGCACGGCTGGCCGTGGGCACGCCGTGCTGGTGGCGCACGGGCCGTACCCGCGGGCCTTCGCCGCCGACGAGGCGGACTTCGTCCAGTCGGTCGCCAACGTGCTGGCTGCCGCGATCGAACGGGATGGCGCTGAGCGTGAGATCCGCCACCAGGCTCTGCACGACCCGCTGACCGGTCTGGCCAACAGGGTCTTCCTGCATAAGCGGATCTCAGAGGCGTTGCGGGCGACCGAGATCGACGGCGTCGCGCTGGCTCTGCTATTGATGGATCTTGACCGGTTCAAGGAGATCAACGACACGCTGGGACACAGTGCTGGCGACGACGTGCTCCGTGAGGTGGCGGCGCGGCTGCGGCGCGCCACCGGCCCGGCCACGACGGTCGCCCGCCTCGGCGGGGACGAGTTCGCGATCCTGTTGCCGTCGGCGCCGCGGGGAGCCGCTGACGCCCTGGCGGCCGCGAGCCGGGTGCGTGCCGCGCTGGCCGAACGTATCGATGTCGGCGCTCTCCCGCTCAGCGTGGACGGAAGTATCGGGATCGCGCTCGCTCCCGCTGACGGACGTGATCCAGGAACGTTGGTGCGGTGCGCTGACGTGGCTATGTACCGGGCCAAACAGCTGTCGGTCGGGGTGGCCGTCTACGCCCCCGACGCCGACCAGAACCGCCGTGAGCGCCTCGAGCTGCTCGGTGGTCTGCGCTCGGCGATCGCGGGCGGCCAGCTGGTCCTGCATTACCAGCCCAAGGTCGATCTGCGCACCGGGCGGACCACGGCGGTCGAGGCACTGGTTCGCTGGCAGCATCCGACGCACGGCCTGGTCGAGCCGGGCCGTTTCGTTCCGTTCGCCGAGCAGAGCAACCTGGTCAGGCCGTTGACCCGTCGAGTTCTGATGCTCGCGCTGGACCAGGCCCGATCATGGTGGGACGCGGGTCGGTTGCTGCCCGTGGCGGTGAACGTCTCAGCACGGATGTTGCACGACGCGGAGCTGCTCTCGACCGTACAGGCGGAACTGGAGCGGACCGGTATGCCACCGCAGGCGCTTGAACTCGAGCTCACCGAGAGCGCCGTGATGGTGAACACCCGCAACGCGATGACCGTTATCACCCAGTTGGGGCGCGCCGGGATTCGGATCTCCGTGGATGATTTCGGGACCGGATACTCCTCTCTCGCCTATCTGCGTGATCTCCCAGTGCACGACCTGAAAATCGATAAATCATTCGTGCTGAACGTGGCGCGTCGCCCCAAGGATTTCTCGATCGTGCGATCAATCATTGATCTTGCCCACAATCTCGATCTTCGGGTGGTTGCCGAGGGCATCGAGTCGGACGAGGTCTGCACGTTGCTTCGTGACCTCGGCTGTGACGAGGGGCAGGGCTTCTTCCTCGGGTATCCTGTGCCACCCGCGGATCTTGCCGCTTAGCGGTCGCCGCCGGCAGGCCTCGGCGAACTTCCAGCCCCGCTCCTTGATCCACGCCCCTGTTGCCGGGCGCTCCTAGGTCGGGCCGGACACTGCTGGGCTCGTTCGGGCTGACCGTCGGCGGCTGGCACGGCATGATGGTTGAGGCGATCACCTACGGCGATGTTACTGGATTGTACCGGGTGGACTTTTTTGGATGATCTATCGGATCTCGGCTGGTCGAGGCCGTGAAGCCCATTGCATGCACGCGGTTTTCTCAGAGAAGGTGCCACGCAGGGGGGCTGTGCTGCACCATAGGCACAGCCTCACCAGATTCTGGAGGTTGGCCGTGAGCGGGAGAACCAGCACGCTACGGGGACGCGTCGCGTTGGTTGTGCCGGCGCTCCTCGCCGCTGTCGTTCTTCTTGCCGGCTGTGGCTCGGCTCGTTACCAGTATGTGACGAACAAGGACGCCGGTACGTTTCTCAAGATCCCGAGTGCGTGGCAGCATCAGCTGATGCCCGGACCCGCCTTCATCGGGATCGACACCCGAAACGTCAGTCCGGAGGCCGCGCGCACGTTGGCCACCCGTGAGTGGGTTGTGGGGATTGACGCCGCGCCGAAGTTCGACGACAGGAACCTGCTGCTTCCAGACGCGGCCGACCCCAAGGGATTCGTGCAGGTCCGCCAGCTTCTGCCGGAAGAGGCGGCCACGTTGTCCACCAATGACCTGCGCAACCAGCTCGTCTCCATCGACCAGGAGATCCAGGCGCAGGAGGAGGCGGTCCGGCAGAACCCCGAGCGTGCCCGGCTTGAGCCCGAATTCCTCCTGCTGGCCGAGGATCTCGTCCACCGGGAGGGCGGCGTCCACGGTCTTCATCTGGTGTACCAGCTCCATCTGGGCACCGGGCTCGTCACCGTCGACCAGACAAGCCTGCTGGACCGTGATCAGACCAGGTTGTACCAGCTTGTGTTCGCCTGCTCGTCCTGGTGCTATGACCGGCATCGGGTCGAGATCCAGAAGGTCCAGACATCGTTCACGATCAAGCCGATCACCTGAGGTAACGAACATGAATCAGGCCCCGCCGGCGCAGCCGTCCCCGATCGGCCCCGTCGTGCCCCCGCAACCTGAGCCGGCGCCGCCGGTGCGCAAGCCTCTGGTGTTTTGGGACAGAATAAAGTTTCTCGTCCTGTTCGGTGCGTTGTTCGTGTTCGTGGTGGCCGCGGCTACGGCGGACAATCCGATCATGGGCTGGTCCGACGCCGTGCGTGAGCAGGTGTCGTCGAGCTGGTGGCTGTTGGCGCTGATCGCGATCGAGGTTGTCCGCCAGATCCACATGTTGATCGGCGAGCGGTCGTCGGAGTATTACGTCTTCTGGACCGACAGGGTCTTCGGCCGCTTCGAGCGCCGCCTGCGCCAGCTCAACGACTGGAACCGCTACCGCATCGGCCGTGCCCTGAAATGGGTGGCGACGGCCGCGGTCTTCGCGTTTGTCTACGCCCGGATCAAGCACGACTCCGTGTTCAACGCGATCATTGGGCTGCCCGGCGATATCTGGCGGGCGGCCCCGTTCGTGGTGCAGATCATGTTTATCATGTTTATCACCATCGGGCAGTTTGCGCTGTTGTTCTGGTTCCTCTCCCGCGGTGGTGTGGATGTGTACTTCCCCGAGGACATCAAGACCCGGTTCACCGACGTGTGGGGCCAGGACCACGTTCTGTCCCGGGTCAAGGAAGCGGTCTTCTACCTGGAGAAACCGCAGGAGATCGAAAGCCGGGGCGGGTACGTGCCCGGGGGCATCCTGCTGTGGGGCCCGCCCGGCACCGGGAAGACGCTGATCGCGGAGGCGGTCGCCGGTGAGACTGGGAAACCCTATGTCTTTGTCGACCCGGGCGCCTTTCAGGCCATGTTCTTCGGTGTCGGTGTGATGAAGGTGAAGAGCCTTTTCCGCAAGCTGCGCAAACTCTCCCTGCGGTATGGCGGTGTGATTGTTTTCTTTGATGAAGCCGATACTCTGGGCAATCGTGGTCAGCTCGCCGGTGGTGACTTCGGGCGGTCGACGCCGTCCGGTCACGCTGACGGCAGCTGGACCGGCCTGATCGGCTCCGGCGGCTCCTGCAACGGGATGACCTACGCGAGCAACTCGGCGCGCCGGCAACTGGTGGAAGCCCGGTTCGTGGTTCCCGGTGGCGGCGGCGGTGGTCAGTCCAGTTTCGACGGAACGCTGCAGGCGCTGCTCACCGAGATATCGGGTCTGAAGAAGCCGCGTGGCTTCCTCAACCGGGTCGTGCGGCGTGCTCTGGGCATGCGCCCGAAGCCGCCACCGAAGTACCGAATCATGGTCATGATGGCGACGAACATGCCGCAGTCACTGGACGAGGCGCTGTTGCGCCCCGGCCGGATCGACCGCATCTACAAGGTGGGCTACCCGAGCAAGGAGGGCCGGGTACGGACTTTCAACGGCTATCTGGCGAAGGTCACCCACGAGGTGACGCCCGATCAGGTCGAGCGGCTTGCCGTGATGAGCCCCTACGCCACCGGCGCGAGTATCAAGGACATGGTCAACGAGGCTCTCATCCAGGCCATCAAGGCCGGCCGTGAGGTCGTCACCTGGCCTGATCTGCTGCGTGCCAAGTCAATCAAGGAACACGGCCTGCCCGACGACCACGAGTACGTGGAGCGGGAGCGCCACAGCATCGCCCTGCACGAGGCATGCCATGCGGTGGTCATGTACCGGTTGCAGAAGCACATGGTCATCGACATGGCGAGCATCGAGCGCCGCGGGGACACCGGTGGGTTCGTGGCTCCGGTGCCGTTGGAGGACCGGTTCGTCGACTGGCGGTCCGAGGTCGAGATCGATGTGATGACCTTCCTGGCCTCCATCGTGGGCGAGCGGATGTTCTTCGACGGTGACCACACCCAGGGAGTCGGCGGTGACCTGCATGCCGCCACCGAACTTGTCGCCCGCAGCATCGGCAGGCACGCGATGGGCAGCACGCTGATGTCCCGCCCGGCGCTGGCCTCGGGTCTCGACGGCAATCCGGCGCACACCGCTGGCAGCCCGGGGTACCTCGGTGGCGGGTTCGCCGATGAGGTCGAGGCCAAGCTCCAGGAGCTGTATCAACGGACCGAGGTCATACTGTCGGACAATCGCCGGGAGGTTCTCGCGGTGACCCACGCGCTGGAGACGAACAAGACCATTACCGGCGAGGATGTTGAAGCGATCATGAAGGGTACGCTCGGTCCCACGCTGGATGGTCGCCGCTACCACGAGCCCGACTTTCTCGACCTGGCGGAGGAATATCACCTCAGTGCCGTCCAGGCACACCGGGGCCATCCCACCGAGCAGCTGCGGCTACCCGATCTCAGCAGGGCCGCGGCCTCGGCGGGTCCGGACTGACCTGACCAGACCGGACCGATCGGATCTGACCGGCACGAGCAGCTTGCCGCGCGCCATACCCGCTCACGCCGGGGGCGCGGCAGCCGCGCCGTCGTCCCGGCTGTGATACCTGGACGACGGCGATTTGCCGGGCGCTCTTACAGGGGGATCGGGCGCTCTTACAGGGGGATGTTGCCGTGGGAGCCACGGCCGGCGGGTGCCCCGGCAAGGGTGCTGGCGATGACCGCGCGGGTGTCGGCGGGTGTCACCACGGCGTCCACCACTCCCAGTTCCACGGCTCGGTCGATCCCGCCGACCAGGCGCGCATGTTCGGCGGTGAGTTCTGCAAGCACGGTTGAGCGGCGCTGCGCCGGGACCTCCGCCAGCGTGCGGCGGTGCAGGATTCCCACGGCGGCCTCGGCTCCCATCACCGCGACCTCCGCTGTTGGCCATGCGTACACGGCTGTTGCGCCCAGGCAGCTGGCGTTCATCGCGATGTAGGCGCCGCCGTATGCCTTGCGGGTGACGACGGTGACGCGGGGCACAGCGCACTCGGAGAACGCATAGAGCAGTTTCGCGCCGCGCCGGACCACGCCTTCCCATTCCTGGCCGACGCCTGGGAGGTAACCCGGCACATCGACCAGGACGATCAGCGGTACTCCGAAGGAGTCGCACATCCGTACGAAACGGGACGCCTTTTCGGCGGACGCCGCGTCCAGGCAGCCGCCACGGCGCAGCGGGTTGTTCGCGACCACACCGACCGTGCGGCCACCGAGCCGGCCGAGCGCGGTGACGATGTTCGGTGCCCACTTCGGGTGGAGTTCGAGCACCTCGCCGTCAAGGACGCCCGCGACCAGCGGGCGCACGTCGTACGCACGGCGGGGTGACTCCGGCAGAAGGCTGCCGAGGTCGCGATCCCGCACCGGTCCGATTTCGCCCTGATCGGCAAGGAGCGCGCACAGCCGCCGGGTGCGTTCGATGGCGGCCTCGTCGGAGTCACAGGTGATCGCGACCACGCCGCTGCGGCGTGCGTGTACATCGGCTCCGCCCAGGCTGTCGGCGGTGCAGTCCTCGCCGGTCACGGTGCGTACGACATCCGGGCCGGTAACGAAGATTTTGGCATCCGGGCCCATGAGGACGATGTCGGTCAGCGCGGGGCCGTACGCCGCGCCACCCGCGGCGGCACCCAGCACCAGGGACAGCTGTGGGATCCGCCCGGATGCTCGCACGGTTGCCGCGAACACGCGGCCGACACCGTCAAGAGACGCCACACCCTCCTGGAGCCGAGCGCCTCCGGAATGCCAGATTCCCACCACCGGAGCGTCGAGGCGCACCGCGGCCTCGATAGCGTGGACGATCCGCGCACAGCCGTCACGGCCCATCGCTCCGCCCTGAATGGTCGCGTCCGTGGCGAAGGCGACGACCGGACTGCCATCAACGGTGCCTTTTCCAGCCAGCACCCCGGAGCTGTCCGCCGTGGTGAAGGGCTCGAATGAATCAGGATCGAAGAACTGGGTCAGCCGGGCTGACGGAATGCGTGGGTCAATGCGTTCGAGCGTAGAGAGACTCATTTTTTGTCTCCTTGAGATCATAGTGTCTCGGGCGGCGCGAAGGAGACGACTTCCCGCTGGTCATGTCGCGATCCGCGGGGTCCTGTAAAGTCATGCCGCCGCTGACCGGTTTGAGGTCACTGGGTTCTCCGGCCGTGTGCGCGAGCCATTGTCACGCGGCCGTCGACCGGCTGGGCCTGTCGCGGAGCCCCGGAATTCAGTGCCGGGTGCCCGTCTCGGGTGCCCGTGCGGACCTGAAATAACCAGGCATGCAGGCCCGCACGGGTGAAGTCGTCAGGTATATGGATGTCAGGGTGTGAAAGCGAGGCAGACGTCGTGCCCGCCGAAACCGAACGAGTTCGACAGCACCGCCCCGGTGGGGATGGCACGGTTATCGATGGACACCACGTCCAGGTCGATCTCGTCGTCGAGAGCGTCGAGGTTACGGGTCGCCGGTACCGTCCGCTCCCGCAACGCCAGGACACAGAACACCGCCTCGACCGCGCCGGCCGCGCCCAGCAGATGCCCGGTCATCGACTTGGTCGAGGTCACCGTCACGGTGTCGAGCGCGGCACCGAGCGCGGCCCGCAGCGCACGGGCCTCGGCGACGTCCCCGGCCGGAGTGGAGGTGGCGTGGGCGTTGATGTGCACGACATCGGTCGGGACGAGCCCGGCGGAGCGCAATGCCGCGCGCACGGCCCGCGCCGCCCCGGCCCCGCCGGGTTCGGGCGCCGCCACATGGTAGGCGTCCGCGCTGATCCCCGAACCGGCCAGCGTGGCGTACACCCGCGCGCCGCGGGCGCGGGCGTGCTCCGCGGTCTCCAGGACCAGCACCCCCGCACCCTCCCCGAGGACGAAGCCGTCCCGGCCCTTGTCGAACGGCCGGGACGCCGTGGCGGGCGCGTCGTTGCGCCGGGACAGGGCCTGCATCTGGGCGAATCCCGCAAGGGGCAGAGCGTGGATCGCCGCCTCTGAGCCGCCCGCGATCGCGATGTCGGCCCGGCCAGCCCGGAGCATGTCCAGCGCATGGCTGATTGCCTCCGCGCCGGACGCGCAGGCGCTGACCGGGGCGTGCACCCCGGCACGAGCGGTGAAGGCGAGCCCGACGGTCGCGGCCGGCCCGTTGGGCATCAGCATCGGCACCACATGCGGGGAGACCCGCCGCGGCCCCCGCTCCCGCAGCACGTCGTACTGGCCCAGCAGGGTCAGGACTCCGCCGATGCCGGAGCCGATCACCGCGGCGAGGCGTTCAGGGTCGACGTCGGGGGTGCCGGCGTCGGCCCAGGCCTCCCTGGCCGCGACCAGGGCGAGTTGTTGGACCCGGTCGAGGGTACGGGCCTCGACCCGGCCCAGCGGGGGTTCCACCGCCAAGGGCGCGCCGATGTGCACGGGCAGCTGCTCGACCCAGTCCTCGGTGAGGCGGCGGACCCCGGAGCGGCCCGCGAGCAGCCCCTCCCAGGTGGATGCGACATCGCCGCCGACAGGAGTGGTTGCCCCGAGGCCGGTGACCACGACCTGCCTGGGGGTCTCGGTCACGCGGCGACACCCGCCCGCTGGATGTAGGACACCGCGTCGCCGACGGTCTTGAGGCTCTTGACGTCCTCGTCGGGGATCTTCACGCCGAACTTCTCCTCGGCCGCGACCACGACCTCGACCATGGACAGCGAGTCCACGTCCAGATCGTCGATGAAGGTCTTGTCCGCCGTGGCGTCGGCCGGGTCGACTCCGGCGACCTCCTCCAGAATCGCGGCGAGCCCTGCCAGGATGTCGGACTGCGACATGTACTTCTCCTTCTTGGTTTACCCCGGTACTTCCGTCTGCCGGGCGGCACTTTCGGGGAATCCTATGGGCAGCGGACGACCTGACCGCAGTAGGTCAGGCCGGCGCCGAAGCCGAACAGCAGAACCGGATCACCCGGCTGCAGCCTCCCGCCGTCGAGGAGCCGACTGAACGCGAGTGGGATGCTGGCGGCTGAGGTGTTGCCGGCGTCAACGACATCGCGGGCTATGACGGCGTTTGTAGCACCGATACCGTTTACCAGCGCATCGATTATCCGGAGATTGGCTTGATGGGGGACAACGCCGGCGATGTCGGCTGGCGCGAAGCCGGCCAATTCACAGGCACGCCGGACTATCGGTGTCAACGCGATGGCCCACCGGAACACCGTCTGGCCTTCCATGCGAAACAGGTTGTCACCATACCCCGGAACGCGAATGGCGCCCGCCTTCCCACCGTCATGGCCCCATACGGCCGGTCCGATCTCCCTGGTCACGGCGGGCCCGACGACCGCCGCGCCAGCACCGTCGGCAAGCAGGACACACGTCGAACGGTCGTCCCAGTCGGTGTAGTCCGACAACCGTTCGGCCGCGACGACCATGACGTGTCTGGCGCTGCCGGCCCGGACCATGTCGGACGCCATCGACAGGGCGTAGGAGAATCCGGCACAGCCCGCGTTGAGGTCGAGGGCGCCTGCCCGCCCGGCACCGAGGCGGTGGGCGATCTGCGGCCCGGAACCAGGGATCTGGGACGGATTCGTGCAGGTCGCAAGCAGGACCATGTCGAGATCGGCGGCGTCGATGCCGGCTGAGGCCAGCGCCTTCTCCGCCGCCATGCTCCCCATCGAGACGATCGTCTCGTCGGCATCCGCAATGCGTCGGGCGGCGATACCCGTCCGCGCGCGAACCCATTCGTCCGAAGTCGCGACACGCCTGGCGAGATCGTCGTTGGTAACCACACGGGCGGGCCGGTATGTCCCGAGCCCCATCAGCCGGGAGCCGGTCATCGCGCTACTCCGACGAGCCCGCTGAGGGTCTCCTCGACGTCGTCGCCGACTGGGTCACCGCCGGCAAATTCGGCGACCAGCTCACGGGCTGCGGGCAGGTCGTCGGGGGTCTTCACGGCGACGATCCGCACGCCGGGGAACTCCCTTTTGGCGATTCCCGCCAGTGTGCCGGCGGGCGGGAGCTCCAGAACGGCCGTCACTCCGAGATCACGCAGCCGCGCCAGGCACAGGTCCCACCGGACCGGGGCGGCTACCTGGTTCACCAGCCGGGTGACCAGATCCGAGCCGGTCTTTATGATCATTCCATCCGCGTTGGACACCTGTGGCAGCGCGGGAGTTCGCGGCCGTAGCCCCGGAGCGACCTGCGCCAGGCGCTCACGGGCGGGTTCCATGAAGTGGGTGTGAAAGGCGCCCGCGACCGACAGCGGCCGCAGGCGGGTCCGGGGCGGCGGGTTGTCGGTGAGGCCGGCCAGTGCCTCGATCGTGCCGGCCGCGACGATCTGGCCGGCACCGTTGCGGTTCGCGGCGGTCAGAGCCAGCTGCTCCAGGTGGTTGATGACGACATCCGGTTCGCCACCGACCACAGCGGTCATACCGGTGGCGACACGCCCCGCGGCCTGCGCCATTGCGCGTCCGCGCAACGCGACGAACACGAGCGCGCTTTCAGCCGTCAGCGTGCCGGCCAGCACGGAGGCGGTGATCTCACCCACGCTGTGGCCGCCGACCACGATATTTCCCGTGTTGATCGGAGGCAGTTGCTCGGCGGCGACCAGACCGGTTGCGACGATCAGTGGCTGAGCGATGGCCGTGTCCCGGATCGTGTCCGCGGACGCGTGGCAACCGACGTCAACGAGGTCGATTCCGACGGCCTCGGACCACCACCGCAACCGTGTCTCAATCCCGCCGATCTTGATCCAGGGCTGCAGCTGACCTGGGGTCTGGGCACCTTGACCGGGCGCGAGGATAACGAGCACCGGACTACCTAACCCTTCCCGGCCGCTGTCTGTCGCTGGCGGGCACTCACCGTTGTGCCGTCAGCCCGTTGTGGGGTCTCCACAAAATGATTCGGTCGTCGCGCGTCTTTGTTCCGCATCTACTCCGCTGGAGCGGAATTTCGTGACGCTGGCGACAAGTGATGGCAAGACGTCCGGGTCGACCGGCGCCGAACCCGCAGGCCGGCTACGCAGCGGGCCGGCCTGTGACCGGCCTGTGGTCAGGCCGCGGTCAGGCGGCCCAGGATGAGCGCTACATGCAGGGTGAACCGTTCGCGGTGATCTGTCGGATCAAGACCGCAGACGTCGGCGGCCTTACGCAGTCGGTAACGGACCGTGTTGGGGTGGAGATAAAGCGCGCGCGCCGTGGCCTCCAGCGAGGCGCCGAGGTCGAGATAGGCCCCGGCCGTCGCCAGCAGCGGTGTTCCCGCCTCGCGCAGCGGGTTGTAGACCTCCTCCACCAGCGCTCGGCGTGCCCCGGTATCGCCGGCCAGCGCCCGTTCAGGCAGGAGCGCCTGTGCCGTTACCGGTCGCGGAGCGGCCGGCCACGCCGCGACCACGTCGGCGGCGGCCAGCGCCGCATGCGCCGAGGATGCCGCCGCGGCCAGATCGGCCGCGACCGGGCCGATGACGACCGGACCGGGCCCCCACGCGGGCAGCAGGGCGGCGGCGGCATCGAGCAGGGCACGCTGGGTCTGGTCATCGGATCTGACTGACCGCGCCGCGGCCTGGCTGGTGGCGAAGTCACCCCCGACGATGACAACCAGGCGTTCGTGGTGGACACCGGTGAGCACCTCCAGCCCGGCACCGCGCCCGAGGCGGTGGACCTCGTCGACGACGACCTCGGGGGAGTGGTCCGGGGCGTCCCCGATGATCACGGCGACCGCGGGCGGGTTGCGCCATCCCAGTGCCGCCGCGCGCGACGGCAGCGCCCGTTCCACCTCGCCGCGTACGACATGGTCGACGACGAGCGCCTCCAGCCGGGCGTCCCAGGCACCGCGCTCCTCAGCGGCACGGGCATAGACGACCGCGCCGGCGAAGGCGATGTCACGGGAGTAGCGCAGCACATCGGCCAGCAGCCGTTGCTCGTGCTCGGGGCCGGCCAGGGCGGGTACCTCAGCCTCGATCGCCTCGACAGCCACCCGCACGAGATCGACCAGCCGGCGGAAGGTGACCGCTCGAACGAGATCGCGGGGGGCGACCCGGAAGACGTCTCCGGACAGCTCCCGGGCGTGTTCGGGCCGCCGGCACCACTCCACGAAGGACGAGATCCCAGCCTGCACCACCATCTGGATGTCGGCCCGGTGGCGTGCTGACATGTTCGAGAACCAGGGCAGGACGTCGTGCATGCGTACCACGGCGCGGCTCGCGAGCATGCCGCTGGACCGTTCTATCCGCCGGATGATCTCCTCGGCCGTGGTAGGGGCCACCTGTTGCTCGGGCAGGGACCCGACGGCCGCGTTCCTGGCCGAAGGAGCGTCGCTGCCCGTGGCCGGCTGCGTCACCGGCTGCGCGGTGTAGCGATCCCGGCTGCTGGGCCGGAGCTGGAACGCCGCTCACCACCATCGAACATGTCTCCTCCATCAAGTCGTTGACGCATGCGCCCTGGCCCGGATCCTTGTCTCCCGCGGACCGCGGGATGTGCGGGCGGCACACGACGGACGTCAGGGTGACAATCAAGCCTGGCAGCGATTGTCTACAACTGATCATTAAAACGGCTGGCCCAGCTGTGGACCTTGGCGACATACGCCCTGGTCTCGCCAAAGTCAGGGACACCGCCAGCGTCACGGACGGCCCGGGGCCCAGCATTATACGCGGCGAGAATCAGCGACACGCGGTCGCCGGGCAGCTTCTGGACGACGTCGGCCAGGTGGGCCTCATAGTGCGCGGCGGACGGGATAGCGTCCGCCGGATCCAGGGGATTCGCCATCCCGTCGGCGTTACCGTCGACACCGAACTGTTTCCAGGTCTCGGGCAGGAACTGCATAAGGCCTCGAGCACCGGCGGCGGATACAGCCAGCCGGTTGAACTTGCTTTCCACCCGCGCCTGACCAGCGAGCTGCGCGGCGGTGAGCACACCGTAGACGGTCGCGGCCTCCTGGAAGAGGGGGATCAGATCGGGCGGGACCCGGACTGATGACCGGGGCGTGGCCGCGCCACAGCCGGTCAGGACCGTTGTCATGATTATGATCATAAATAGAGTGAGCGAGCTGGTAGCGCGTAACGCCTCCGGCCGGGTCGTGTCGCGTACGCGGAGCCGCGATTCCCACTGAGGGTTCACCTGCCCATTCTCCTGCGTTGGATGATCGTATGTGCGGACCTGGTCAATCTCCCGGGCCGGGGGTCTTGGGACAACGGTAAAACGACGACGGTCTCATACATCGCCAGCGGTCGCGGGATGGCACGCGGGGCGGATGATTCCAACTGGACACCCCCGGCGGTGCTGGTGGCCCAACTGCTGTGATATTGCTAAGAGAGACATAAAAGAAACTAGGGGTGACGTTATTGGCATCTTGGCAACGTCCCGGCTAGCCGTCGACGGCGGACAGCCAGTTCGTGACAGGCCGTATCCGCGATGGCCCGTCTTTCGTCCTGAGGAGATCGCCACGGCGACGGCGACCATGCGTAGGGGCGACGTCAGCTACTGGACGGGCCGCGAGGGCAGGCGTTTTGAACGCGAGTTCGCCGAAGCCGTCGGCGCGTGTCATGGGGTGGCTGTGGCCAACGGCACGGTTGCCCTGGAGATCGCCCTGCGGGTGGTCGGGGTCGGGCCGGGGGATGAGGTGGTGGTGCCGGCGCGGTCGACCATCGCGCCGGTCAACTGCGTCGCCGCTCTCGGCGCCCGTCCAGTGTTCGCCGATGTGGACGCTGAGTCACAGACGATCACCGTTGACTGTATCCGCCGGGTGCTCACCGCGCGGACCCGTGCTGTCGTCGCCGTTCACCTGGCCGGTTGGCCAGCGGATGTGGACGCGCTGCGGGGCCTGGCTCGAACCCGCGGACTCGCTGTCATCGAGGATTGCGGCCAGGCGCACGGGGCCACCCTGCGAGGCCGATCGGTTGGGACACGAGGCGATATCGGTGTGTGGTCATTCGGCTACGATAGAATTCTGAGCACCGCTGGTGAGGGTGGCATGGTCACCACTGACGATGCGGCGCTGTACCGGGCGGCGTGGTCATACAAGGAGCAGGGGCGGCGTTTCGCGGTCGTGGACGCGGGGGCCGAACCGAGGCTGGAGCCGGACGGCCTGTCAATAGACGACTTCGGCGGCGACGGGTTCGATGATCGCGATTGGGAGCAGGGTGGCGGCTCACCTCTCGCCCATGGCGGCTTCGGCACGAATGCCCGCATGCACGAACTGGCCGCGGCGGTAGGCCGGGCAGGGCTTCCGCACCTGCCGGAGATGGTCGAGCGGCGCCGGGACAACGCCCTGCTGCTCGCCTTGCGGCTCCGCGATGTAGCGGCGCTGCGGTTGGTCTCGCCCCCTTCTCACGTCGGCCACGCCTACTACCGCTGGTATGCGTTTGTGCGGACTGACCTGCTCCACGACGGCTGGAACCGCAATCGGGTCGTGGCGGCTGTCCGGGCGGAGGGAGTCCCCTGCTTCACGGGCTGCCCTCGGGAGGTGTATCGGGAGGCGGCCGTGCCCGCGTGGTGGCGCCCCGCGGCGTCCCTGCCGGTGGCCAGGGAGCTGGGCCGTACGGCGATCGCCCTCCTCGTGCATCCGGCCCTCGACCTGTCCGACATCTCCGACGCCTCCGACGCGCTCGTCAAGGTCATGTCGGTGGCGACGTCGGCGTAGTTCGCGCGTCACTGTTCGTGGGCGCGTCACTGTTCGTGGGCGACCGCGGTGGGCGTCTGGCCCGGTCGGGGCTGGACGGGTATCTCGGCCTCCAACCGCGGCTGGACGCCGAGATCCTCGCAGCGGGCGAGCTGGCGCAGTGCGGTCCTGGCGCTTTCCGGCTGTCCCCACGGGTCGAGATCGAGGATGTGCCGCCGCTCGACCGGCGGCGCCGACACGTAGGAGATCAGGGGGTGATGGCGGCGGATGTCGTGCTCGTTGTCGTCGAAGAGCTCCTCGTGCAGTTTCTCGCCGGCACTGAGCCCCGTGTAGATCACCTCGACGGGGCGCGCAGCCCGGGCCGCGAGGCGTTTGGCGACATCGGCGATTCGCACGGGCTGGCCCATCTCGAGCACGAGGACGTCGCCGTTCCCACCCAGCGCGCCGGCCTGGATGACAAGCTCCACGGCTTCCTCGACGGTCATAAAGTAACGGGTGACATCCGGATGCGTGACCGTGAGCGGACCGCCGGCCGCCAGCTGGCTGGCGAAGATCCTCAGTACGGAGCCCTGGCTGCCCAGGACGTTACCGAACCGGACACTGACGAATACCCCACGCGCACGCTGGCCGACGTGGGCGGTCAGGCGTTCGGTGATTCGTTTGGAGTAGCCCAGGGCACTCGTCGGGTTCGCGGCCTTGTCGGTTGAGATGTTGACGAAGCGTTCGACGCCGACAGCGACGGCGGCGTCGAGGATCGCGAGCGTCCCCCAGACGTTGGTCTTGATCGACTCGCCGGGGAAGCGTTCCAGCAGCGGCAGGTGTTTCAGTGCGGCGGCGTGGAAGACCACCTGCGGACGGTGCCGGTCGAACAGCGCGTCGACAGCCTCGACGTCCCGGATGTCACACAGCACCACGGCTTCGTCGTCGGCGATCGCCTGGCCGTGAATGGACAGCTGGACGGCCCGCAGGGCTGATTCGTCCCGGTCAAGCATGATCATTTTTTCGGGTTGGTGGCGGTGGATCTGGCGGCACAGTTCGGAACCGATCGAGCCGCCGGCTCCGGTGACCAGGATGCGTTTACCGGTGAGATAGCCCGCAACCGAGGAGACGTCGGTCTGGATCTGGCAACGCCCCAGCAGATCGGTGAGGTCGAGGTCGCGGATGTCACGCACGTCCACGCGCCCGTCGATGAGATCCACCACCCGCGGGAGCACCTTGACGGTGAGGCCCGCCTCCTCGGCGACCTCGGTGATCTCCCGTAGCAGCGTGGCGTCGGCGCTTGGGATGGCCACCAGCAGGGTACGCGCGCCGGTCTGGCTGGCGACCGTGGCGATGTCCTCCCGCCCGCCGCGTACCCGCACCCCGCTCAGGGCCAGGTTCCAGGTGCGGGGATCGTCGTCGAGCAGGGCCACCGGCCGGTACGGGCTGTCCGGGGTGTGCAGCATCGAGGCCAGCACGCGGTCGGCACCGTCACCCGCACCGAAAACAATGATCGGCTCGGCATCGGGGCGCTGTGGGCGCCGGCCGCGTTTCTCGGCCAGTCGCCACAGGTAACGGATGCCGAACATCGCGACGAGACCGACCGCGCCCGCCAGCGGCAGGACGCTCACCGGCAGCGGCCCGGGCCGGCTGATGCCGGCGTCGACGACGACGATCCCGAGCGTGGCCAGCCCGACCGAGCAGGTCAGGGCGAGTACCTCGTCGAAGCCGCCGAACCGGTAGCGCCCAAGGTAGAGGTGCAGAGCTGTGCCGGTGACGTAGAGCAGGCAGGCCGCGAGAACGGCGATCACCCAGAATCCGGCGTCGGCCACGGGCGGCTGGCCGAACCGGGCGAGGTAGGCCGCACTCAGGCCGAGTACCAGGCACGCCGCGTCGACACCGATCTGGAGGCCGACCCGCCAGCGCAGGTCCAACAGGGACAGCCGGGCGACGGCCCGCCACCACCGGAGCTCTTGAGGGCCAAAAGTCTTCTGTTTCTGCATGACTCCACAGCGTAATAACTACTGATGGTAAGTACATGGATGCGGAGCGAGTATGTTGGTTGCGCAGCGTCGTGCTGCGATAACTAGGATGTTTTGCCCGGAGAGGACAGGTCTGTTGGTGGAACTTCGGGACTACGTCAGAGCGCTCCGCCGGAGTTGGCCGCTTCTGGTGGTCTGCGTCATGCTTGGCGTTCTGGTCGCCGCGGCTGCCACCTGGCGGGAGGCAAAGGCCTACGCCGCCGCGGAGACTCTGGTGGTGGTGTCGTCAGACGGCACCGACAGCGCGGCATCGGCCTATCAGGGCGGTCTGCTGTCCCAGCAGCGGGTGAAGTCCTATGTCGATCTTGTGGCCAGTGATCGGATCGCCGCGGGGGCCGTCGCCAGGCTCGGTCTTGATGTGCCGTCGCGGAGCCTCCAGGCCAAGATCAAGGCCGAAGCTGTCCCGGACACGGTGCTGTTGCGGATCATCGTGACGGATGGCGACGCCAGGCGCGCTCAGGCGCTCGCGGACGCGGTGGGCGAGGTGTTTTCCGAGGCTGTCGCGCAGATCGAGACGCCGGCTCCCGACAAGTTGCCGTCGGTGCGGGTGAACGTGTGGGAGAAGGCGAAGCTGCCGACCGAGCCCGTGTCGCCGAAACCCGTACGGGCCATTTCCCTGGGTGCCCTCCTGGGCCTGCTCGTGAGCATCGGTGCGGCTGTGCTCCGTCAGCGGCTCGACACGAGCGTCAGGACCGACGCCGACATCACCGCGGCGACCGGCCTGGCAACGCTCGGCGCGATCGCCTTCGATACCGCGGGCGCACGCTACCCCCTGGTGGGGCCGCTGGACGCGCAGTCAGCGCGCGCGGAGGCGTTTCGCCAGCTCCGGACAAACCTGCGGTTCGCCGATGTGGACATGCCGGCGCGCGTCATCCTGGTCTCCAGCGCCACGTCCGCGGAGGGCAAAACAACGACGACCTGCAACCTGGCGATCATTCTCGCGCAGGCCGGAGCACGAGTGGCGCTGGTCGAGGCGGACCTGCGCAGACCGTCCTTCAGAGAGTACCTCGGGATCGAGACCGCCGCCGGTCTCACCTCCGTGCTGATCGGTGCTGTTGATCTTGATGACGTGCTGCTGCCATGGGGTGATGATGGTGGCCGGCTGGAGGTCCTGCCCAGCGGGCCGCTGCCACCCAACCCCAGCGAGCTGCTCGGGTCCCGCGGCATGGGCGAGGTGCTCCGCGAGTTGTCCGGCCACTTCGACATCGTGCTCATCGACGCCCCACCGCTGCTCCCGGTCACCGACGCGGCTGTGCTCGCCGCGCAGGTGGATGGCACCCTGCTGGTCGTCCGCAACGGCCGGACCCGGCGGGAACAGCTGGCCCGGGCCGCCGAGGTGCTGCGGGCGGTGGACGCGCGGGTGCTGGGGGTCGTACACAACATGATTCCCACCAGAGGGCTGGACGCTATGTACTACGGCTATCCCTCCTACAGCGGGTACACCCAGATCAGGATGGGGCCGGGCCGGCGGAACAGACACCGAGCCGTTGCCCAGCAGAGCGTGGTCGACCCGGGGAGAAGCGGCGCGGGCCACGGTGAGGGCATAAGGATCGCTACCCAGCGTGAGTCGACTGACGATCCCGACGGTGCCGCTGGGGGCCCAGCTGACGATGCGGCCGAATCGCGCACCATGGAGCATCCGGTTGGCGGCGTCGGGGCTGGCGGTGATCTGTCGGCGGAGCTGACGACCCCGTTGGCGCTTGACGCGAAAACGACCGGATCCCACCGGCGCAAGCGCTAGTAGATGAAACCGGGGCTGGCCACCGGGACGAGCCTCCGGTGCCCGTGGTCCCGCTGGGGCCGGCGCTTCTCGAGGCTTCACGTCCTGGCGGCCGCGACTGTGATCGTGCTGTTGCTGGTTGCCGTGGCCACCGCCTGGGTAGCGGTTCGCGGCCGGCTGGCGCAGTCACACCTGCGGATCGCCCAGACCCAGCTCGGTCAGCTCGAACGTGAGTTGTCCGCTGGTCGCGGGATGTCCGTGGCCCGGTTGCGCCAGACGACGAATGAGGTCATCCGTGAGACGGCCGCGGCCAGGCGTCTCACCGGCGGTCTGGTCTTTGCGCTGGCTGCCCGGGTACCGCTGGTCGGTTGCCCCGTTCAGACGACGCGGTTGATGGCGGTGGCGGTCAACGACTTCGCCGCGGTCGGGCTGCCGGCCATTGCCACGGTTGGTGAGGCCCTCCTCCCGGCCGGGACGCCTGGCGTCAGGCCCAGCCTGGTGTCACGGCTCATCGGGGTCCGTGGCTCGATCGACACCGCGCGGGCCGCTGTCGGGCAGTTCCGCCAGGAAGCTGGCCGCACGTCCGCCTGCGGTGCGATCGGGCGGCTGGTCGGCATCGAGAAGGCGGTCACCGAGGCTGTGCGGCTGAGCGAGGCCCTCGCTCGGACGGCGCAGATGCTGGATCTCGCCAGCGGGCTGCTGCGCCGATGACAGATGCCGATGACAGGCGCGGCTGGCAGGCGACCGGGCAGCCGGGACCGGGCCGGCGGTCCTGGTTGTCGGCTGCCGTCAGCGCGTTCGTAACCGAATGATCACATGTCGGAAAACCAGCTGGCAGAAGGCTTGGCCGGGAACAGCTGACAAGGAGCGTTTCCAGATAGGGTGCCGACGCTCCAGAATCCCAGCGGATCACGCTGACGGCGCCGCGGCGGGCCGAGGTGATCGACCTGTGCCGCCGACCGGGGGTACCGGTGGGTGAGGACAACCCGTACGGACCGCTCATGCTCGACGCCTTGGACGAGGCGATGCCGCTCGGTGCGACCTGGACCCGGCCGGACGGCGGGTTCTTCGTCTGGTTGACGCTGCCGGACGGGGCGCACGCCAAGGCAGCACGAACCGGGCCTGGACGTCGGGTCGGCGAGGAGAAAGAACGTGCTGAACACGGCGTAGATCTGGCGAGACCGGGTCGGCCCAGCGCCGAAAACCGGCCAGCGGCCCGCTGACGTGTTCACAAATATCAGCCGGCGTGGATCAAGGGGCGGGGCCGCGGCCCGCCGGTGGCGGCTGCCGGCTGGCTACGATGGTCGGGGATCGTCGCTCCACCGGTGAGGAAGGCTTGTGATGAGGTCCGCTGAGATCGCGAGCCGCTGGCTCCGCTACTTCGCCGAGCGCGGGCACACCGTCGTGCCGTCGGCATCCCTGATCGCGGACGACCCCACGCTGCTGCTCGTGAACGCGGGCATGGTCCCGTTCAAGCCGTACTTCCTCGGCGAGGTCAGCCCGCCGTACCCCCGGGCGGCCAGCATCCAGAAATGCGTGCGCACCACCGACATCGAAGAGGTCGGCAGGACGACCCGGCACGGTTCCTTTTTCCAGATGTGCGGAAACTTCTCCTTCGGGGACTACTTCAAGGAGACCGTTATCCCGCTGGCCTGGGAACTGCTCACCACGCCGGTTTCGGCGGGCGGGTACGGCCTGGACGACAGCCGCCTGTGGGTCACCGTCTACCTCGACGACGACGAGACCGCTGACATCTGGCGGTCCACGGTCGGGGTGCCCGCCGAGCGCATCCAGCGTCTCGGCATGGAGGACAACTTCTGGTCAATGGGTGTGCCCGGCCCGTGCGGACCCTGTTCGGAGATCAACTACGACCGTGGCCCGGAGTTCGGGATCGACGGGGGCCCCGCTGTGAACGGCGAGCGTTACCTGGAACTGTGGAACCTGGTCTTCATGCAGTACATCCGGGGTGAGGGGACCTCGAAGAAGGACTACCCGATCCTCGGTGACCTGCCGTCGAAGAACATCGACACCGGCCTCGGCCTGGAGCGCCTCGCCGCGGTTCTCCAGGGGGTCGACAACCTCTACGAGACAGACACGTCCCGGCTGATCCTCGACCGGGCGTCGGAACTCACCGGCGCCCGCTACGGCGCCGGGCAGCGCTCGGATGTGTCGTTGCGGGTGGTAGCTGATCATGTGCGCACCTCGGTGATGCTCATCGGCGACGGTGTGCTGCCGGGTAACGAGGGGCGTGGCTACGTGCTGCGCCGGATGATGCGCCGCGCGATCCGCAACATGCGCCTGCTCGGCGCCCATGACGCGACCATGCGGGAGATGGTCGCGGCCACGATCGAGGCGATGGGCCCCCAGTATCCCGAACTTGTCACCGACCGGCTGCGGATCGACTCGGTGGCTACCGCCGAGGAGGCGTCGTTCCTCCAGACGCTGCGCACCGGGACGTCCATCTTCGACCTGGCTGCGGCCGAGACGAGGAAGGCGGGCGGCGGGGTCCTCACGGGTGAGCGGGCGTTCCAGCTGCACGACACCTTCGGGTTCCCGATCGACCTCACCTTGGAGATGGCGGCTGAGCAGGGTCTGACCGTCGACGCGGAGGGCTTTCGCCGGCTCATGGGCGAGCAGCGCCAGCGCGCCAAGGCCGACGCCCGCGCGAAGAAGACCGGGCACGTGGACACCTCAGCGTACCGGGACATGCTGGCCGCGGCCGGCCCATCGGAGTTCACCGGCTACGACATCGCGGCCGGGACCACCGGCGGGACAGCCGCCGGGACTATCACCGGAACCGTCGCCGAGCCCGCCGTCGTCCGCGGGCTGCTGGTGGACGGGTCGCCCGCCCATGAGGCCGGCGAGGGCAGCGACGTCGAGGTCGTGCTCGACCGCACGCCGTTCTACGCCGAGGGCGGTGGCCAGCTCTCCGACACCGGCGTGGTCCGCCTCGATGACGGTACCGAGATAGAGATCTTCGATGTGCAGAAGCCCCTGCCAGGGCTGATCGTCCACCGTGGCCGGGTGCGCTCGGGCGGGGTCGTCCTCGGGGCGAACGCGCGGGCCGAGATCGACCTGGACCGACGGGGAGCGATCTCGCGCTCGCACAGCGCCACACACCTGACTCACCAGGCGCTGCGGGACGCGCTCGGCCCGACGGCGGCGCAGGCCGGTTCGGAGAACTCGCCTGGCCGGTTCCGTTTCGACTTCTCCTGCGCCGGTGCGGTGCCGGCGTCGGTGCTGGCCGACGTGGAAGAGACGATCAACCAGGTGCTGATCGAGGATCTCGATGTCCACGCCGAGGTGATGAACGCCGACGAGGCACGCCAGACCGGCGCCATCGCCATGTTCGGCGAGAAGTACGGCGACCGGGTGCGGGTCGTCTCCATCGGCGAGTACTCCCGTGAGCTCTGTGGTGGCACGCATGTCCGCCGCTCCGGGCAGCTTGGCCTGGTCAAGCTGTTGGGCGAGTCGTCGGTCGGCGCGGGGGTCCGGCGGGTCGAGGCCCTCGTGGGCCTGGACGCCTACCGTTACCTGGCCCGCGAGGCCGTGCTCGTCGCACAGGTCACCGATGTGCTCAAGGCGCCACGGGCCGAAGTGCCCGAGCGCCTCGCCGGGGTGCTCGCACGGTTGCGCGAGGCCGAGAAGGAGCTGGAGAAGCTGCGGGCGGCCGCGGTGCTGGCCGCGGCGGGCGGCCTCGCGAGCGGGGCCGAGGACGTCGGCGGGGTTGCGCTGGTTACCCACCAGGCGCCCGATGGCACCTCCGCGGATGATCTGCGCAGGCTCGTCCTTGACATCCGTGGCAGGGTCCCCGCCGAGCGTCCGGCGGTCGTCGCGGTGGCGGCTGCGGTCGACCGGCGCCCGGTCATCGTGGTGGGCACGAGCGGCGCCGCGCGTGACCGCGGGGTCAAGGCCGGGGAGCTCGTCCGCGGTGCCGCGAAGATCCTCGGTGGTGGTGGCGGCGGCAAAGATGATCTTGCTCAAGGCGGTGGCACTGACGCGGCCGCGATCACGGACGCGCTCGCGGCGGTCCGTCGGTCCGTCGCGGAACGAGTGGCGGCTGTCTGACTGGTCGGGCCGTGTCCGGTCTTCGGTCCGTCTGGGTGAAGGATCATATCCGGGAACTCGCGCCGAGCCCTCTTCGTTAACCAATACGGTGATCACATTGATGCTAGGGGTAACATCAATACTATAGGTGACACCAATCTGTTGCTGATCGGGATTCGGACTGGCGGTCGGATGCGGGCGCGGGAGCCCATTGGTCGGCCCTTATGACCTGCACGGTCGTCGTCACCACGCGACACCCTCAAGGGCGATCTTCATCGCGACGTCCTGTCCGGTGCTGATCCGTCCTTGAGGAGGGTGGCGTGGCCGTTCCCACACCATCATCACCGCCGTCAGAGTCGTCGCCGTCGTTGTCGCAGCACAGTCACTCCCCGCCGGTGCCGGGGACCGCCATCCATGACCCGAACACCCACGGCCCGGACCGCATGCGCCGGATCGCCGCGCTGCGACCCGACCTGCAGGCGTCGCTGGTGGTGTTCCTGGTCGCGATGCCGCTCTCCCTGGGCATCGCGGTCGCCACGGGCGCGCCGGTCGCCGCTGGGCTGATCGCCGCCGTGATCGGTGGGATCGTCGTGGGGGCACTCGGAGGTGCGTCCCTGCAGGTCAGCGGGCCTGCGGCTGGGCTCACCGTGGTCGTCGCCGGTCTTATCACCACGTACGGGTGGCGGGTCACATGCGCGGTGACCGCGGCCGCCGGTGTGGTCCAGATCCTCTTCGGCGTCAGCCGGGTCGCCCGCGCCGCGCTCGCCGTGTCACCCGCGATCGTGCACGGCATGCTCGGTGGGATCGGGCTCACCATCGCCTTCGGCCAGCTGCACGTCATCCTTGGCGGTGAGCCGGACTCCCACGTCATCGACAACATCATGGCCCTGCCCGGACAGATCGTCGTCAGCCACAGCGCCGCGGCCCTGATCGGAGCCGTCACGATCGCCGTCATCGTGCTGTGGCCCCGGCTGGTCCGCGGACTGCCCGGCGGGTTGCGCGCGATCCCCGGGCCGCTCGCCGCGGTCGTCGTCGGGACCGTCCTCGCCGCCGCACTCCACCTGGACCCGCCCCGCGTCAACCTGCCTGGGTCGATCATCAGTTCGGTGTCGTTGCCGGTCTTTCCCGACGGGGACTGGTCCGGCATCATCCTCGGTGTCCTCACCATCGCGATCGTGGCGAGTGTGGAGTCCCTGCTGTCCGCTGTGGCGGTGGAGAAGCTGGCCGCCGCCCATGGCCGGGCGCCGCAGGGCCGGATCAACCTCGACCGTGAGCTTCTCGGGCAGGGGGCAGCCAACGTCCTGTCGGGTCTCGCCGGCGGTCTGCCTGTTACCGGTGTGATCGTGCGCAGTTCCACCAACGTCGCGGCCGGAGCGAGAACACGGGCGTCGGCGATCCTGCACGGCGTGTGGGTGGCGCTGTTCGCGGTGTTTCTCGGCGGAGTGGTCGAGTGGATTCCGCTGTCCGCACTGGCCGGCCTGCTCGTCGTCGTCGGGGTCCGGCTGGTGGATGTCTCCCATCTGCGCCACGTACAGCGACACGGCGAACTGCCCGTGTACGTTGTCACACTCGTCGGTGTCGTCGCGCTCGACCTGCTCCAGGGCGTCGTGCTCGGGATGCTCACCGCGCTCGGCCTGGTTCTCCGCCGGGTGCTGTGGTCGAACATCCATCTCGTCCAGACGGGGGAGACGTGGCGGGTGGATGTGGAGGGCACCCTGAGCTTTCTCTCGCTGCCGCGTCTCGCCCGGGTTCTTGGCCGGGTTCCCACCGGGGCCTGTGTGTCGATCGAGCTCGTGGTCGACTACCTCGACCACGCGGCCTTCGAGCATCTGCATGCCTGGTGCGCCGAGTATGAGCGGACCGGCGGCCAGGTGAGCGTGGACGAGATCGGTCACGCGTGGTTCCGGCGGCCGCGTACGGACCAGCCCCACCGGCGCCGGACCGTGGTTCCGCACCTGCCGCGCTGGTTCGCGCCCTGGTCGCAGTGGCAGGAGCTGGCAGCCTCCCACGGAGAGGCGCACCGTGCGGCCGCGCCGGTGACGGCCGACGGCGGTCCGGATGCGACAGGTACGGTGGATGTCGCTGATGGTCATGTTCACCCGGTCGGCACGATGCTGGTGGGGGTCGCCGAGTTCCACCGCCGGGCCGCTCCGCTGCTGCGCGGCACCCTCGGGGATCTCGCGGATGGTCAGCGCCCCAGCGCGCTGTTCCTCACCTGCGTCGACTCCCGGGTTGTCCCGAACATCATCACCAGTAGCGGACCTGGCGATCTGTTCACTGTCCGCAACGTCGGTAACATCGTGCCGCTCGTCTCGTCGGACGGCCCGCTCGTTGGCGGGCCTACGGGCGATCTGTCTGTGACCGCCGCGCTCGACTACGCCGTCGACGTCCTGCGGGTGCCCTCGATCGTGGTGTGCGGGCACTCGGGATGCGGCGCCATGACGGCGTTGCTGTCCGGCGCTATCGATCAGGAGCCTGACTCCGCGCTGGCGGGCTGGTTGACCCACGCGCACGGAGCACTGGCCCGGACACCGCTGCCGGGTACCGAGACGCTGTCGCCCCTGGAACAGCTGGGCCGAGCGAACGTCGTGCTCCAGCTTGAGCACCTGCGCGGGCACCCGGCCGTGCGGCGTGCGCTGGACCGGGGTCCGCTCGAGCTTGTGGGTCTCTACTTCGACATTCCCGCCGCGCACACCTGGGTTCTTGACGAGACAACAGGCCGTTTTGTCGACCCTTCCGACGCGCTGGCCGCGGTGCCACCGCAGCGCCGTCGTTCACCCCGCCGCTGGGACACACCGGCGGCAGCTTCGCGGGCTCCAGCCTGAGAGCGCTGTTGAGATCGTCATTCCGGCTCGCCGCGGCGAGCCGAACGCGCTGAAGCACTGCTTGTGGATTACTGTGCTGAAGGCTGGGGCGAATCCCCGCGCAACATCGGGAAACGTGTCCGGCAGGTTGATATGCCTGACGCTGGCCGGCAGCCCGCGGTATGGTTTTATTCACTACTTCAATGACTCGCTTCAACGACTCGATGATCATCGATATCCAGCTGTCTGGTGTTCTTGCTGCCTAGGCCTTATGTATTCGGTCGCATCGGGTCGGCGGCGGCTTTTATGCTTATGCGGATCATCCTTGTCGTGTCAGTGGCGGATTCACAGCCAGGGAGAAGCGTGCTTTCCTGGCGGACGGTCGAGACGGGGTGGGACTGGTGGCCACGGAAGCCACGATCGCGTTACCGGCGATGTTGGCCGATCTGGCGGAACTCGTGCGCTGCGAGTCCTTCTCGGCCGACCATGCCGCGGTGGCGCGCAGCGCCGAGGTTGTCGGCGCGCTCGGGGCGAGGCTGCTGGGCGCGGCTCCGGAGACGATCGTGATCGATGGTGTGACCCACCTGCGGTGGATCTTCGGCGCGCCGCGGGTGCTGCTGGTGGGACACCACGACACCGTGTGGCCGGTGGGCTCCCTGGAGAGCCGCCCCTGGTCGTTGCTCGACGGGATCGCCCGCGGCCCTGGGGTCCTGGACATGAAGGCAGGGCTGGTGCAGATGTTCCACGCGCTGGCCTCCCTGCCGTCCCCGGACGGTGTGTGCGTCCTGGTCAACGGGGACGAGGAAGTCGGTTCCCCGACCTCCCGGGAACTGATCGAGGAATCCGCGCGCGGTTGCGCGGCCGCCTTCGTGCTGGAGGCGGCCGCGAACGAAGAAGGTGCCATCAAGATTGCCCGTAAGGGCACCTCGCATTATGAGGTGGTGGTGCACGGCAAGGCCGCCCACGCGGGCCTGGAGCCGCAACGGGGGGTCAACGCCGCGATCGAGGCCGCCCACCAGGTCCTGGCAATCGCCGGCCTCGCGGCCTCGATGGGTACCACCGGCTCCATCCTGGGCGCCCCCACCATAACGCCCACCCTGCTGTCGGCCGGCAGCACGCGCAACACGGTGCCCGCGCTGGCGAAGGTACTGGTGGACGTGCGCGTGCCGACTCTGGCGGCGCAGGATCAGATAGACGATCTCATGCGGGGGCTCACCGCCCGGACACACGGAGCTCGGCTGGAGGTGCTGGGCGGCAGGCAACGGCCGCCGATGGAATCGGAATCCTCCGCCGAACTGTTCGCCCTCGCCGCCAGCATTGCCGTGGAACTGGGCCAGGAGCCGCCGCGGGGGATCGCCGTCGGCGGCGCCTCGGACGGTAACTACACCGCGGCCGTGGGCTGCCTGACGCTGGACGGGCTCGGTGCCGTCGGCAGCGGCGCCCACACGGATGCCGAGTACGTCGAGGTCGCGCGGATGCTCCCCCGCACCCACCTGCTGGCTCAGCTGATCACGCGGACAAGGCAATGACAGGAAGCCGCGTCCAGGCGGCCTCTGGCACGGCTGCGGGCCACACCGGTACCGGATGAGTGGTATCGGTCTGGCCGAGAACGCGGCCAGGGGCCGCCTGGACGCGGCGAGCCGGACAGCTGGCTTTCCTGACCGTGCGGTCCCGGTTTGGCGCCCGGCGGACAGGCCTCGCCGAGCGCCCGCCTGCCCGCCTGCCCGCTCGTCCGTCGATCCGGAGGGGAGCGGCGGGGGAGCGGAACTGCCAACAGCCGGGCTCGGTACCCTCAGTCGTAACGTGCGAACATGGCGCGTCCAGTTCCGCTCGGGATGGGCCGGGCAGATGGCGTTTTTCATGGGGGGGCCTTGAGCGAGCGGCTGACCGAGCTGGAGATCCGGGCGCTCGCGGGGGCGTTCGCCACTTCGCTGAGCGCCGTCCAGTTACTGGAACGCGCTGGCGTGGACCGACTCGAACAGCCGTCCTGGGCGCCGGCACAGTCTCCGCTGGCGTTCTGGGTGGAGGTGAACAACTTTCTCGACAGCGGCGGGTTGCCGGATGGCCGGCGGCGGATTCTCGCCGCCGCTGCCGAGCGCTACCCGGCGAATCCGGTGTTCGCGCAGGCGCGGGATTTCGCGGCTGGATTCTCCGCCGCTGGAACCGCCGCTGGCCATGGGCCAGCCGCTGCCGCGGGCGTACCCGGCGGGTTCAGCTCGCCCGATGGCCTTCCGCTGCCGTACACCGTGCTCGCTCTGGACGCGGTGCGGTTCAGCGCGCACGGCACTCTCGTCCAGCTTGCCTGGCGCCGGGGCCTGCGCGAGATCGTCGACGAGGCCTGCGGGCGGACCGGTATAGCCGCCGACGCCATCCAGCTACAGGACCGGGGCGACGGTTTTCTCGGTGTTGTCGCCGTCAGCGTCCCCAAGGCGACACTCGCCGCGGATTTCGTCCGCGAGCTGCGGATAGCACTGCGGGCCTTCAACCGGACCCGTAACGACACCGGTCGGGTCCGGGTGCGGCTGGCGTTGCATCACGGTGATGTGATCGTCGACGGTACCGGCTTCGCTGGCCAGCCGACTATCGTCGCGGCCCGGCTGGTGGACGCCCCGCCGGTGCGCCAGGTGCTCGCGGATGCGCCATCCGAAGATCTTGCGCTTATCGTCTCCGACGAGCTGTACGCCGCCACCGTTGCCGAGCAGCTCCGCGGTCTGGACCCAGGGGAGTTCCGCGAGGTCACAGTCGAGGTTCCGAAGTTCTCCGGTACGGCCTGGGTGCAGGTGCCGGCCGCCGGCCGCGGCGCCGAGACCGACCGCGCCGCCGCGGAGCGCCCAGCCGCGGCGGTCACCGATGACAAGCCCGCCGACGCGGCCCGCTGGGACTTTCTCGTCTCCGCCGCCGAGGCGGACGAGAACTGGGGCACCTGGATCGCCTGGGAGCTTGAGCAGCGTGGGTACCGGGTGCATATCGAGACCTGGGACGCGCTGCCTGGCCAACACGACCTGCGGCGGCTCGACGACGCGATCAGGTATTCCGAACGTACCTTGGTGGTGCTGTCGGACAACTACCTGCAGGCGGTGGAGGTACAGGCCGAATGGCATGCCGCGTGGCAGCGCGACCCCGACGGGATGCGACGGAGGCTGATCCCGGTGCGGGTGGCGGAATGCAAGCCGGACGGATTGCTGCGGGGTATCGTTGCCATTGATCTCGTTGGCCTCCCGCGTGAGGCCGCGGCAACTGAACTCGTCGAACAGGTGAAAAGATCGCTTGCCGGTCGTTATCGACCGGCTGGCCCGCCGCCGTTTCCCGGCCCGAACGGATGAGCGGGGAAAGGTAACAGGCCTTTCCATCGATCGCGGGAAGGCCATCGCCAGGTGGGTCTTTGTGCTGCCCGCGGACAGGCCATCGACTCTGCCGAACGTCCCACCCGATTCGGATACTGGATGCCATGCGTGTTCTGGTGTTCGGTGGTGGAGTGATCGGTACGCTGCATGCCTGGGCGCTGTCACGGGCCGGGCACGAGGTCAGCCTGCTGGTCCGGCCGGAGCAGGTGGACCGATGGGCCGACGGGATCGATCTGAGTATTCTCGACGTCCGGGGCAGGCGCCGCCGGGAGGTCACCGAGCGTTTCCATCCTCGTGTTGTCACCGAGCTGCGTCCGGCGGATGGCGTCGAGCTCGTTGTGCTTGCCGTCCGGCATACCCAGACCCCGGACGTCCTGCCCGGGCTCGCGCGAAACCTTGGCGCGGCCACCGTGCTGTTCCTGAACCACAACTGGCGTGGGCTGGACTTCATCGATTCCTGTCTGGGCAAGGACCAGTACGTGCTGGGCGCTCCCCGGGCCGGTGGCGGCATCATCAACAACGTGTTGACCGGCGCCCTTGAGGGCGGGATCGTGCTCGGGCCGAGCATGTCCGGGCGGGCGGCACCCGGAGCGGCCACGGGTGACATCGCAACGGGCGACACGATGACGGACATCGCCGAGCAGAATCTGGGCCGCTTCGCCGCGTTCTTCGCGGAAGCCGGTTTCCGGCCGGAGATCCGTCCCAACATGGAGCACTGGCTGTGGGTGTATTTCGCCAGTATCACCGCATGGATATGCGGTGCTGCCCGTGCCCGTGGATTCGAGCGTTTCACGCGCAGCAACCGAGCTGTCTACGACGCGCTGCATGCGGGCCGGGAAGCCATGCAGGTATGCGTTGCACGCGGGGCGGAGGTGCGTTTTGCGCAGGACGCCCGGCCGTTCGTGCTTCCGCCGTCGACGGTGGCACCGGCGGTACGGCTCATGCTTCGCGGAGAGCTGCCCCAGCGAATCTCGGTCAACCGCAGCCGGTACGCGCCCGCGGAACTGTACGAGATCTACGATGACGTCATCCGGACGGGGGAACGGCTCGACGTTCCCATGCCCTGCCTTTTGTCCTACCGCAACGACGTGGAACGGATGGTGGAACTAGCCCCCAGCCTGTGACCTGGCTCTGGGGGTGTTGACCGATGAGCCGGGGTAGCCGCGCATCGCGCGGCGATGGACAGGGAGCGATGACGCGCGGCGCGTGCCCCAGCCCCGCTCTTTGATCCACGCTCCCTGTTGCCGGGGCCTCTTGGAGCGCGTTTGAGATCGTCATTCCGGCTCGCCGCGTCCAGGCGCCCCCTGGCCGCGTTGTCGGCCACACCGATACAACTCATCCGGTATCGCTAGCGCGCGGGCGTGGACCGCCACCAGCGGGTCGTCGTCGACGTAGACGACCCGGGACTCCGGCGCGATCCGTTGCGCGACGTCGTGGACGTTGACCGCCGTCGGCAGTCCGACGCCGACGTCCAAGAACTGCCGCACCCCCGCCTCGGCCGTCAGGTAGGTTAGGACCCGCGTCATCGCCGCGCGGGTCGCACGGGCTATCTCGACGACCGCCGGGAACCATTTCTTGTAGGCTTCCCCGGCGGCCCGGTCGACGGCAAAATGGTCCTTTCCGTCGAGATAGTAGTTCCACAGCCGCGCCGGGTGCGGAACCGTGGTGTCGAACGTTTCCGTGCTCACGCGACGGGTTCTCCTGCAAGTTGGGAATTTCGTTGGCGACGTCGTGACCAGGGGTCCAGGTCGAAGGGCTTACCGTGCCTGGCTCTCGCCGTGCACGGTAAGGCGGATCTCGTCGGGCGACCTTGAGCAACGTCACCGTGTCCACCGGCAACGCGCAATCGGGTGCCTCCCTTTTTCACCCTGACCCGATCCGTTTACACGGGCAAGGTGCCCGTCAAACCCAAGAAGCAACCTGCTTGTGGTCGATACGCGCGAGATTCTGTGGCGTTCCAAAGTCGATGAAGTACCGGCGTCCGTTGTCATACGCCTTCAACTTCCTGCGGGCGATGAGCACGGGAAGGATCGACGAATAGAGATCGGGAGCCTGTCCTGGCTGGTAGGCGGACAGCAGCGATTTACTGAGTAGAAGGACGCCCGTGCTACTGCCACGCCAGGTGAAATCGACCGGTGCGGCAGGTTTCGGCACGGCCTCAAGAGAGGCAACGACGGTCCTGCCCGCATCGACATACCATGCGCCGTTGTTGGGTGCGTCCAGACGTTGTGTGAGGACGATGACCGCGCTGCCTTCGGCCCGTTCGCCGTGGCTTAGCAGGTCGGGCACGTCAAGTTCTACTATCGTGTCGCCGTTCCAGACCATAAAGACATCGGTTGGGACGGAGCCCAGACATTCCAACAGGTCGGAACCTGTCCCGCGCTGGTTGGTGTGGACGAACAGGAGGTCAGCCCTGGAAAGTTCGCCGTTGAAGTGTTCCCGGATCATGTCTTCGTGATGGTGGACGGCCACGACCACCGGTCGTAATC
>NZ_CAKJTL010000150.1 GCF_917627385.1 Protofrankia sp. CiT1 | reverse complement strand
GCCCGCAGGCCACCAGCACGAGGTATCCGACGACAGCCCGGAAGGCGCCCGCGGGCGTGGCCAGCAGCAGTACCGCCCCGGTCAGCCCGCCAAGCAGGGCCGGGACACCGAGCGGACGCAGCCGGGCGGCCTGGCCCGCAAGCTCTCGTCGATAGCCGAGCGCACCGCCCGCATAGCCGGTCACCAGCCCGACCGAGGAAGTAATGTTCGCGGTGAGTGCTGGCATACCGGTGGCGAGCAGCGCGGGGAAGGCGATCAGGGTGCCGCCGCCGGCGGCCGCGTTCACCGCCCCAGCCAGCAGACCGGCGGCCGCCACGAGTCCGCCGTCGGCTGGTCTCACGGCACCCTCCGCGTCCGGGCAGGAAGTCCTGCGGCCTTCTCAGTACACCCGCTCAGATGAGGTTCGCACGGGTGGATGCGGCTGGTTGCCGGTGTTTCTCGCCACCTCGGGCGGGAGAGCGCCGAAACGCTGGCGCGGTGGATGCCATGTGGGTAGGCAACGTGAATGGGCGGTTTCGAGGTGTTGAGGATTACCGGCCGGGTACTGGTCGGGCCGGAGGATGTCCGCGACGAGCTGTGGGTGCTGGACGGGAGGATCACGTTCACCCCGCCGGTCGGCGCCGGTGCCCGCGACGTCCGGACCCTGTCGGGCTGGGTACTGCCCGGTCTGGTCGACGCGCACTGTCATGTCGGCCTGGCCGCCCACGGCGCGGTGGATCGTGACACCGCCGAGCGGCAGATCCGGGCGGACCGGGACGCGGGCGCGTTGCTGCTGCGCGACGCGGGCTCACCCGCCGACACCCGCTGGGTGGACGACCGCGTTGACCTGCCCCGCTTGGTCCGGGCCGGCCGGCACATCGCCCGGACGAGGCGTTATATCCGCAACTACGGTATCGAGATCGAACCCGACCAGTTACTCGCGAACGTCGTCGAGCAGGCCGGGCGCGGTGACGGCTGGGTCAAGATTGTCGGCGACTGGATCGACCGCGACGCCGGGGACCTCGCCCCATGCTGGCCGCGGGACGTGGCCCGCGCCGCGATCGAGGCCGCGCACGCGGTCGGTGCCCGGGTCACCGCGCACTGCTTCGCCGAGAGTTCCCTGGCCGACCTCGTCGAGGCCGGTATCGACTGTGTCGAGCACGCCACCGGGCTCACCGACGAGACGATCCCGCTGTTCGCGGCGCATGGCGTCGCCATCGTGCCGACTTTGATCAATATTGCCACCTTCGGTGACATCGCGGCGGCGGCGGAAGAAAAGTTCCCCGGCTACGGAAAGCACATGCGGGCGTTGCACGCGCGCCGCTACGAAACAGTGCGGTCCGCCTATGACGCGGGGATCGCGATCTACGTGGGCACGGATGCCGGCGGATCGCTGGCCCATGGCCTGGTCGCCGACGAGGTTGCCGAACTGGTGCGGGCCGGGCTGCCCCCGCTGGCCGCGCTGTCGGCGGCAAGCTGGGCCGCGCGTGCCTGGCTGGGATTCCCGGGTTGTGACGAGGGTGCCGCGGCCGATCTCGTCGTCTACCCGCAGGATCCGCGGGTGGACGTACGGGTGCTCGCCGCGCCATCGTTCATCGTGCTGCGTGGGCAGATCCTCGACATCCCAGCGAAGGAATCTCGCCCGGCCCAGTGAAGATTCTCACTCACCGACCGCGAGGTGTGGCTGGCGCCTGAGTGGCCCTGAGGCGTTCGATCGCATCATGATGAGACCGGGGCATCGGGAGAGACATCGCGGTGAGCGTTCGGGTTGGCTGCGAGCCGCGGTGCTGGGCGCGGACGACGGCCTGGTGTCGACCTCCAGCCTGATGCTCGGGGTGGCCGCGTCGTCGGCGTCGCGAGCCGTTGTGCTGACCGCGGGGCTCGCCGGGCTCGTCGCGGGGGCGGCGTCGATGGCCGCTGGCGAGTTCGTCTCGGTCAGTTCGCAGCGGGACGTCGAGCTGCGGGATCTTTCCGTGGAGGCGGCGGAGCTCGCGGCTGATCCAGCCGCCGAGCTGGAGGAGCTGACCGGCATCTACGTGCGGCGTGGGCTGAGCCCGCAGCTCGCCCGGGAGGTCGCGGTGGAGTTCAGCCGGGCCGACCCGCTGGCCGCGCACGCGCGCGACGAGCTCGGCCAGTCACCGGCGACCGCGGCCCGTCCGGTGCAGGCCGCCGGGGCCTCGGCGTTGAGTTTCGCCGTTGGCGCTCTGCTTCCGCTTCTGGCCACGCTCGCCACTGGCGGCAGCAGCAGGATCGTGCTGCTTGTCGCTGTGACGTTGGTGGGATTGGCGCTGCTTGGCGCGGTGGGCGCCACGCTCGGCGGCGCGAACCGGATGCGGGCGGCTGGCCGTGTCCTGCTCGGCGGCTGCGTCGCCATGGCCGTGACAGCCATGGTCGGCGCTCTGGCCGGAACCGCCATCCACTGACCGCGCCGGCTGGCCGGATCGCCCAGATATATGTGTCCGCACGGCTACTTGTCAGCGACGAGGAAGGGGGCTTTCCGGAGTTGGCCGACGCCCTACGCCAACACGCAAGATCCCTCCTCGAAGTAACGCCCAAGGCGATTGGCCCGACCGATCCCCGGCTGGAGGAGTGCGTCGGGCGGGCCGAAGCCGACTCGGGCACACTTCTAGCCAGCACCACTCCGCTCCGCATACGTGTTCTGGCAGCCGCCAGATATCCATCCGCCCACACAGCCGGCCACCTCGGCAGATCATGGCGGTGGTAGGGGCAGCGGTGTGTCCGCTGGGACGCGCCGGATGGTCGGGTCGTAGCCGTCCAGCTCGCCAGGCTCGAACCGGACGTTTTTGATCACCCACCAGAAGGAGCCGTCCGGCTCACCGACCAGCTTGTACGAACCATCCGCCAGCAGAACCGCCCACCCACTCCGCCCCCCGATCATAATTGCGATCTGTCGGCCGGTCGCGACC
>NZ_CAKJTL010000149.1:31649-32166 GCF_917627385.1 Protofrankia sp. CiT1 | reverse complement strand
ACAACACCCAGTCGGTGTGGCCGGTCAGGGAGCGCAGCTGTCGGCCGGTCGCGACCTCCCACAACCGGATGGTGCCGTCCTCACCCCCAGAGGCGATCATGGTGGTGTCGGGGGAGAACCCCACCGACCACACCGGGCCGGTGTGGCCGGTCAGGGAGCGCAGCTGTCGGCCGGTCGCGACCTCCCACAGCCGGATGGTGCCGTCACCACCCCCAGAGACGATCATGGTGGTGTCGGGGGAGAACCCCACCGACCACACCGAGCCGGTGTGGCCGGTCAGCGTGCGGAGCTGTCGGCCGGTCGCGGTGTCCCACAGCCGGACCGTGCCGTCACCACCCCCGGAGGTGATCATGGTGGTGTCGGGGGAGAACCCCACCGACCACACCCGGCTGGTGTGGCCGGTCAGGGAGTGCAGCTGTCGGCCGGTCGCGACCTCCCACAGCCGGACCGTGCCATCCTCACCCCCAGAGACGATCATGGTGGTGTCGGGGGAGAACCCCACCGACCCCACCCGGCT
>NZ_CAKJTL010000149.1:0-31173 GCF_917627385.1 Protofrankia sp. CiT1 | reverse complement strand
AACCGGATGGTGCCGTCCTCACCCCCAGAGGTGATCATGGTGGTGTCGGGGGAGAACCCCACCGACAACACCGAGCTGGTGTGGCCGGTCAGGGAGCGCAGCTGTCGGCCGGTCGCGACGTCCCACAGCCGGACCGTGCGGTCCTCACCCCCAGAGGTGATCATGGTGGTGTCGGGGGAGAACCCCACCGACCCCACCCGGCTGGTGTGGCCGGTCAGCGTGCGGAGCTGTCGGCCGGTCGCGACGTCCCACAGCCGGACCGTGCGGTCCTCACCCCCAGAGGCGATCATGGTGGTGTCGGGGGAGAACCCCACCGACCGCACCCAGTTGGTGTGGCCGGTCAGGGTGCGCAGCTGTCGGCCGGTCGCGACCTCCCACAGCCGGACCGTGCCATCCTCACCCCCGGAGGCGATCATGGTGGTGTCGGGGGAGAACCCCACCGACAACACCCGGCTGGTGTGGCCGGTCAGCGTGCGGAGCTGTCGGCCGGTGGCGACGTCCCACAGCCGGACCGTGCCGTCGACACCCCCGGAGGCGATCATGGAGCTGTCGGGGGAGAAGGCAACCGCGTACTGCGGTGAGGACGCCGACCGCAGCATCACCTGGGCGAGATCCCGTCCGGCCACCGCCGCCACAGCCAGCTCCGGCGCGTCCCGGGCCGAACCGAGACGCCCACCGAGAACCCCTGCCCGTGACCATCGGCTACCCGTCAGCATCGCGCCGGTCAGGTCCGTGTCGACCAGGCGGGCACCACGCAGATCCGCACCGGTCAGGTCCGCCCCGGCGAGCGTCCCGCCGATGACCTGGATGCCATCGAGGCCGGCCCCACGGGCGACCACCCGGTCCGCGCTGACCTCGCGAACCATCGCCCCAGTCAGCCTCGCGCCGGACAGGTCCGCCCCGGACAACACAGCCGCGTCCAGAAAAGCTCCGGTCAACACCGCATCCCGCAGATCAGCATCCCGCAGATCAGCACGATCGAGCCGAGCGTCGGCCAGGTTCGCCTCCCGCAGGTCCGCGCCGCGCAGATCCCGACCGGAGAGGTCCTGCCCGGCGAGATCGGTACCGGCCAGTTTCGCCCCCGTCCGCAGCCTGATACCCAGCCGGCGCGCCACCACCACCGCGTTCGCCTTCGACACCGCGGGCGCGTCCACGGTGTCGACGCTGTCCTGCGCCCAGCGGGCCGCCGCGTCCCGGCCGGCCAGATCGGTGAAGAAATCGGCCATCAGCTCCGACATCTCCTGAGCCGCGAGCAGACCACCAGCCTGGTCGGCCTGGTCGGCGAGCCGGCAGGCGATATCGGCGGCGACCAGGTACTCCATCACCGACCAGTGAATGAAGGAGAACCGGCCGTCGGCATCCCGGCGCAGGGCCGTCCCCGAACCGAGGAGATGCGCGGCCTCGGCCGGGGTCAGACCACGCGGGTCCCGCATCGACCGGAGCACCCCGGCGGCGATCTCGTCCAGCCTGGTCACCTCGATGAACGCCTCGCCGTCGCGCCACATCGCCACCGCCAGTTCGGTGACAGCATCCTTCCGCTCATCGACCGTCAGCTCCGGTGAGCGTGTCTGCTCGTAGCCCAGCCACTGGTCGATCAGCTCCCGGTACAGGTCAGCCGCGGTCACCGTGCCGCCACGCTGGCGCGCCGCGTCTAACCGCTTCTCGTCCAGCTCGGCGATGAACGTCAGCAGCCGCGGGTTACGTGCCAGATCGGGCAGGTCCCGCACCTCCTGGATCAGTTTGAGGCGGGCTGTTGCCCGTTGGTGTGCTTCCGCGCGGCGGGCGTCCGGGTCGGGAATCTCCACCGACAGCGTGCGGGTGAACCGGCCGACCAGAAAATCATGAATCTGTGTGGGGGTGAACTCCGTCAGCCGGACGATGTGCCGGCCGAACGTCCGCTCGACCTTCTTACCGGTCTTTTTCAATACCTCGTCGTCGGTGAGGAAGAACTCGGCCCGGCTCGTCACAACGATCTTCGCCCGGCTGGCGGTCGCCACCGGGCCGCCGGCGCCGGAGCCGCTCCGGTCGTCGAAGGCCGCCAGGATGGTGTCGAGGTGCGCGCTCGCACGTTCGTAGGTGACGCGGGCCGCGAGTTCGTCGAAACCATCGAAGATCAGTATCAGCCGGCCGTGCGCCAGCATGTAACGGAACGCGTCCAGATCCGGCCGGCGGACCTGGGAGTCCACCAGGTGCTGGGCGACGAGCCGGTCGATCTCGAGGGACTTCTCCAGCTGCCGCAGCTCGATCAGCATCGGGTCGACATGCGGCAGGCGGTGGGGTAACTCCAGAGCGAGCTCGTGGGTCAGGAAGGTCTTGCCGTGCCCGGAGTCGCCGAGCACGAGGATGAACCGGGCCTCGTCGGTGGTCAGCCATTCGACGATCTGATCAAGTGCGGGGCCGGGCACCGCGGCAGCGGTGCGGTCGACCCGCCGGATGTGCTGCGGTACGTACAGCTCGGGTGGGTAGTCCCGGTCGGTGCGCAGCCGGTCAGTCTGCCGCTCGATATAGCCGCGCAGGTCCAGCACACCCTGGTACTCGGGCATGCTCAGCAGCCGCACCCCGCGCCGCTCGGCGTGATCGACCAGCTCCGGCGCGGCCTGCGTCCCGGTGATGTAGACGAGGTCGGTGAACAGGCCCGTCCCGAAGGCGGCCAGGTACGGCGCCCGGACTGTTGTGGCGAACGCGTCAACCGCCGCCACGTCCAGGTGGCTGTCCGCGAGTTCGCCGGTGATCAGACCGACGACCCGTTGCTCGATGACACGGCCCTCGGCACGGCGGATGAGCAGGTGGGCGGGAAGTTTGCCGGACGCCTCGATCCGCGTGACCGTCGCGTCCGGGTGGCGCAGCCGGGCCACCTCGGCGACGTCGTCCAGCCTGTCGGGCGGTCGCCGCGGCGACCCGGGCGACCCGTCAGGAAGGCCGTCGCCGTCCATGCCCCGGCCATCCTGTCCGCGCCGGCGTAGGACTGCTTTGCCCCCGGTGTCGTCATCCGTGCCGGGGAGCGGGGGCCGTGGTGGGAAGGCCGCGCGCACCGACCGGAACACGCTCGGTGTGCGTACCGACCAGGAGTCACCGGCTGGATCGACCCGCAGGTCACCCGTCCACCGTTTCTGGTCCGGCTCATAGCGGCGGGCATACCGGGTGAACCCGCCCCGGTCGATGCGGAGCAGCTGGTACTGGTTGGGCACCTCAGCCGGGCGGGCCTGCGCATCGACCGCCGCACTGCCCGTGGACGCGACCGGCAGCCCGGAGGACAGCCAACCGACCCGGCCATCGTGGGTGTGGCCGTGCAACAGCAGGTTCAGGTGCGGGCCGAGGATGCGGTCCAGATCGTCGACGTCACGCAGATTCTCATCATCCGAGGTGGCGCCCCGGACCGGGTTGTGGTGCACCGCGCCGATCCGCAGCCAGCCGTCCCGCTCATAGCGGCCAAGCGCCTTGGCGACGGCACGGAGCTGGTGTTCCCCGAGCCAGCCGTAGTGCTCCTCGTGCGTCTCGGCCATCGTCGAGTTCAGCCCGGCCACGACGACTCTGCGGTCGGGGATCTCGACCAGTGACCATTCCTCGCCGACGGTGAACCCGACCGCGGCATCGGCGCCGTAGAACCGCCGCAGCAGGGCGTCGAAAAATTTCCACTTCGGCCAGTACGGTGGGAGGAGGGCCTCGTCGGCCGCTTCACTTTGCAGAAAGTAGGCATTGCAAAGCTTACCGTTGACGTCGTGGTTGCCGGGAATGAGCACGAACCGGTTCCGGTCGAGTTCCAGGCTCTCCGCCAGCGCGATGAGGAAGTCGTACGCCTGGTCGAATTCGACTTTCGTGCCGGTCTCGGTCAGGTCGCCGGTGACCACGACGAAGTCTGGTCGCAGGCCATCGGTGCCGGCCCGGTCCCGCAGGTCGTCGTGCAAACGGCCGAACAGCGACGAGTGAGCGCGGTCGGCCTCGGTGAGCCCGGCCCGGCCGAACACGTGGTGCGCCCCGAACTGGGTGTCGGAGATGTGCAGCACCGTGACGGCCGGCTCCGTGACCTTGCCCGGCCTGCCCGCGGTTACCCTGGGTGTGGTGAGCCTGCCCGGAGTCGTCTCGCTGAGGGCTGCTGGTTGCCCGTTCGGCCCCGGGAACGCGGGCCGTGCGGCTACGCCGGGGAACCGCGGGGCGACGGCAGGCTTGGCCCGGCCTTCGACGGACGCGGTGATCCCCGCGAGCAGCGTGTCGGCGGCGGTCGTCTCGTCGCGGCCGACCAGATCGATGTAGGTGGTTGAGCGCAGCAGGCCCTCGGGCTGGCACTCCGCGACCCGGACCGGCACGATCCGGCGCTTGAGCCCCTCGGGGTCGTCCGGCCAGATCGTCAGCCACTCGGCGTTGCCGTACCGGGAGTCGGTCAGATACGCGGGGGACAGGACGGGCACCACCCGGGCCGAGGCCGGCAGCGTGCGGTGCATGCTGGCCGCCCAGTTCGTGCCCGGGACGAGGTCCCACGCCTGCACGAACACCCGCGCGGGCCGGTCGCCGAACCGCACCCGGGCCTCCAGCTGCCACGCGATCCACTCTGCCCAAGCGGCGTCCGTGCCGGTGTAGCTGACGAAGAAGTCGTAGCGATCGTCGCTGCCTGAACCTGACGTGTCAGATGCTTCGCCCCCATCACCCATGGGCCAAGAATGTCACGATCCGCGTCCGGTACAGCCGTCGGGCGTGCCCGGCGTGCGGAGCGCACAGCGCGGAGGGTGGCCGGTCGCCTTTCCGTCCTGCCTTTCCGTTCGGCGTTTCTGGCTGGCGCGGTCGTGCGGTCAACCATCCAGCGGGAGTACCCGAGGTAGCATAAGGAGTATGAGCGAGCCTACCCAGAAGTACTCGATCACAATGCCTCGGGACGTCGCCGAGGCGGCCCGCGCCCGCGGCGGTCCCTCAGGCCTGTCCGCATACGTCGCCGCGGCCGTCGCGCGCCAGATCGAACGCGACAACCTCAACGACCTGATCGCGGTCGCGGAGGCCGAACACGGACCGATCACCGATAGCGAGATTCAGGCCAGGCGCGATGCCCTGCTGCGCGCCCGCGAGCAGCAGGGCATCGCCGGCTTGAGCGTGGCATGATCCGCGCGCCCGTAGTGCCGGGCGGCATTCTTGTGCTGGACAGTGAAGGACTCGCCAAAGCCGTACAGCGCGACCGCGAGGTCACCGCCTGGCTCGCACTGGCCCGCGCCGACGACATGCGTGTGATCACCAGTGCGGCGACGCTGGTCGAGGTGGTGCACCCGCACATCAGGCGTCCGGCTCTCGAATGGACCCTGTCCCGCATCGTCATCGAGCCCGTCACCGAGGACATCGCCCGCCATGCGGCGGCTCTCCTGGGTGATGCGGGTCTGCATGGTCACAAATACGCGATCGACGCCATGCTCTGCGCCACCGCGCTCGCCGTCCCCGGTCCGGTCACGGTGCTCACGTCGGATCCTGACGATCTTGCGGTGCTCTGTAGCCGGCGGGTTGCTCTCATCAAAATCTGAAGCGCCCGGAGTCTGACGTCGCGTTGTCTACCGGATGTTCGTCCGAAGGCGTGTTTGTGCGTTCGGCTGGATCGCCGCCACCGCGCTCGCCCTCGACGTTCCGGTGGTCAGCCAGGATGATGACCACGCGGACATACCGGGCCAGCGTGATCCGCGTCTGGCGATCGCCGCGGGAGGACGGATTGATCCCTTGTAGAGAAAGCCACACGTGGGATCGCAACCGGGCTAAGAGCGCCCGGCAATAGGGGTGTGGATCAAGGAGTGGGGTTGGGGTGCGTGCATCGCGAGGCGGCGGAGGGAGCCACCGGAGGTGTTGGGCGTCGACCAACGAGCCGGGGTACCCGTGCATCGCGCAGCGATGGATGGGGAGCGATGCGGCGAGATGTGTGCCCCAGCCCCGCGACGCCGCGTCCCTATTGCCGGTCGCTCTAGACAGACGGGCTCGGCTCCTGCCGCCGGCCGTCGTCCGGAGTGATCGGCGAGGCGGGGATGGGTACCGCGGGCGTGCGGGCCCGCGGTGGGCGAGTGAGCACCGCGCCGACGACGATCAGAAGGCCGCCGATCAGGACATCCGGGCCGAGTGGCTCCGACAGCGCCGCGGTACCGAGAAGCGTGGACCACAGCGGGATCAGGTAGGTGACCGTGGAGGCGACTGTCGCGCCGGCCGCACGGATCACGCTGAGGTTCAACACGTACGCCACGCCCGTCCCGAATGTTCCGAGTAGTAGGAGAGCGATCCCGGCCCCAGGGCCGGGCCAGCGCGGCAGGCCGCTGACAGGTGGGCCGACGGCCAGCAGTTCCATGGTCGCACAGGAGATCTGTACGGCTGACAGCACGATCGCGGGCTCCCCGCCTCCGGAGAAGAAGCGCCGGGTGTAGGCGAAACCGGCCCCGTAGCAGGCGGCCGCTCCGAGGCATGCCAGGCTTCCGGGGACCGTGCCACCGTGCACCCCATGCCAGACGCCGAGTACGACGAGAACGCCGACGAACCCCATCAACAGCCCGAGAAGCCGTCGCGGCTCAGGCTGCTCCCCGGGCACCAAGACCAGAACGAAGACGAGCGTCGTCAGTGGCGTCGTCGCGTTGAAAACGCCGGCGAGCAGCGAACTCACCTGCGTTTCACCCCACGCGAACAGCGCGAACGGCATGGCGTTGAGCAGGGCCGCGACCACCGCCGCGTGGCCCCAGGTCGCGCGCGAGCGGGGAAACCGCAGCCTCTTCGCCAGGCACACGGCACTGAGCGCCAGAGCGCCGAACACACATCGCCACAGCGCCACCCACATCGGGGGGACGCCCTCGTCGACCGCAATTTTGATCAGTGCGAAGCTTGACCCCCAGATCGCGGACAGCAGGATGAAGCTTGGTAGCCATCCGATCTGGATGTGCCGCTCGGTCCCCTCGGTCATCGTCCAGCCTTCACACGTTGGGGCACCGTGCCCGGCCATCGTGCGCGATACCGATCACTGATCGTCGGTGGCGCGGCCTGCGCTACATAGGGTGAGTGACGGTTGCTACCCACCGTGGCCGGCGCCGGATGTCGTTTGCCAGGCGGAAAGGACCTCGCCCGGACCCCAGACGAGATCCACGTGAGTAAGGTCGAGAGCTGGGTCGGTGCCGGACAGGGACACGATGGCAAATCCCGTGTCGCCGACGGTGAAACCGGGCACCGCGGGTGCGCTGCGCATGAGGTCCGCGAGGTCATGGTTGTCGAACGCGGTTCCCAGCCACTTCACCGATCCGACGAAGTGCAGCCGTTGCGCTACGGGTGACCGGTCGGCTCCGACGAGGTCCAGCTCCGGGTCGAACTGGCGGTTCCACCAACCGCCCACGGCTTCGACGTCGGGCCAGGGCAGCGCGCCTGAGACCGACGCGAGTTCCAGCGCCTCGCGGACCAGCGGTTCGACCGCTCTGCCCCGCCATGCCGGCCAGCGGCGTTGCACAAGCCGGAAGGCCGCTTCGGGCCGTCCGCGACGTGCCTGTTCCTGGGCGGATCGCAGTGCGGTGAGATACAGGCGCAGATTGCTGTCGGCGACCCGGTAGAGCGCGGGCTTGCCAGGGCGGGTGGACAGTGGTTCATCGACAGCGAGTACCCGCTTCTCCTCGACCAGCCGGCGTAGGAGCGGCGACAGCGATCCTGAGCTCAGGGCCCCCTGGCGGCTGCCCGCGGACGCGGCGATGTTGGCGTGTGTACGGTCTCCGCTGCCCACCGCCTCGAGAACCCGCCGCGACTGGTCGGGTGCGGGAAACTCCGCCATCAGTGTTGATTCCGGCACGCTGAACAGTGGCGAGGCCGGGTCGGTGCATTCCTGTTCGATGAAGGGCAGCGGCGGAGTTCCGGCTGGCCAGTTCCGGAGAATACCGGGCAGCCCGCCGGAAACCAGCTGGGCGTCGATCGCGTCGGCCCCGTCCAGACCCAGCGCACGTCCCGTTTCCGCCGGGTTGAGGGGGCCGAGGACAAGATTGTCGGCCCGTCCGAAGAATGGCCGGTCGTAGGCGGTGAGCCGTTCCATCATGTGGATATCGCTGCCGAGGAGCAGGAGGAGCACCGGGCGTCCGGCGAGCAGCCGATCCCAGGCCGTCTGCAGCGCCCCGTCGAACAGATCGTCCTGTTCCGCGAGCCAGGGAAGTTCGTCGAGGACGACGATGGCAGGGAAGTCGGGTAGGACCGAGGCGAGGACACGGAAGGCGTCAGGCCAGCTTCCGGTGGCCGCGGTCGGCACGAGTTCACGATCGGTCGGCAGGGACGACTCCCTGAGGTCCGCGAAGAAGGCGGCCACCGATTCGACGGGTGAGGCTCCCTTGGTCGCGGTGAAGAAGAAATAGGGGACACCGGCCCGATCACAGAACTCCTGCACAAGGCGTGACTTACCCACCTGTCGCCGGCCCCGGAGGGCGACGGCTCGTCCAGCGCGGGAGGAGGTCAGCTGATCCAGCCGCTTGCGCAGGAGGGCAAGCTCGGTCGCTCTGCCGACGAAGTCCCACGCCATGAGGGCATCCCATCTATGTAGATGACATCTACATAGATGCATGCTAGCGGTGGAGTGCGGGGGATCTGGTTGGCTGGGCGGATGTCGCACCGGGTCCCGTGTGTCGGGGCGATCATCCTCGACACGGTGGGCGCGCTGCTACTCGTCCAGCACGGGCGGGAGCCGGCCGTGGTCCGCGGTCGGTGCCCACCGCCTCGAGAACCTGCGACTGGCCGGGGTGCGGGAAACTCCGCCATCAGCGTTGATTCCGGCCCGCTGAACAGCGGCGAGGCTGCGTCGCGGGGGTGGGGCACACACCTCGTGACGTTGTCGTCGGTCAACCACCCCAAGGGCCAGGGTGGTTCCCTCCGCCGCCTCGCGACGCACGCGCCCCAGCCCCACCCCTTGATCCACATCCCTATTGTCGGGCGTTCTTACTGAGGCATGGCGTCGACCAGTTTCAGCAGTGTCGCCGCCGGGACGGGTATCCAGTCCCAGACGTCCACGCCCACGTTGATCTGTCGTTCACTGATCTGCCAGGCATCGTGTACGTGCCCGCACAGCAGCGGCCGGCCGTCGTCATCGGGACGGCTGTCGACATAGCGGTCGGATTCCGTGTGGTCGCCGCGGTAGGGGAAGTGGGCCAACGTGACCAGCTGGTTGCCGATCCGGTGTTCCCGCACGACTCCGGACGTGTGGACGTCGGCGAAGCCCGCCTCGACATACCGACGGATCTGGCTGGCGTGCCGGCGGTGCCCGGACCAACAGGAGTCATGATTACCGGCGACGAGAATCTTGCGGCCGTTCAGCGCGGCGACCGGGCCGAGCTTCGCCGGCGTGAGCGAGACGTCCCCGAGAACCCAGACGGTGTCCGTGGCCGCCACCACGGCGTTCCAGCGTGCCACCAGGCCGGCGTTCATCGCCTCGACGTCGGGCCAGGGCCGCGAGGCATAGCCCAGAATGTTCGTGTGGCCGAAATGGAGATCGGCTGTGTACCACGTCGTCACAGAATCCCTGTCATTACCAGTCGGTTCACGGCCAGTCGATGCCGTCGATCAGTTCGGTTGCCGTGACGTCGAGTAGGTCGCTGCGCCCGGTCTCGTCGTATTTGCCGTCCACGAGTTGCCAGATTCGCACCGTCCGGCGGTTCGGATCGGCGACGATCAGTTCGTCCACCTCGTGCGCGGCATAAAAATCGATCTTCGCATAGGTCTCGTCGTCCGGTGACACGACCTCGATGACCACGGCGGCGGTGGAAAGGTACACGCCGGTCGGGTTCCCGCGGTGCAATCCACCGTCGGGTACCCGGTAGTCGTTGCGGCGGCCGAGGTTGAACGGGCCGGTGCGTACAAGCCCGGCGGCCCGCGCACGAATCCGTAGCAGCGCGCTGATTTCGTCGTCTACACGGCCGTGTTCGGCGGAGGGGCCCGGCGCCATATGGTATTCCCCGTTCCAGATCTCGTCGAAGGTGTCCTGCCCGAGCGATTCGCGCCGGGCGATGAACTCGTCGAGGATCTGAGGGCGTTCGCCGAGAACTATGGTGCGCATGCCGGACCGCCTCTCCGTGACTTCGTCGACTTCGTCGGCCGAAGGCCGCGAGAGTCTCTCGTGGTCACACCAGATTATAGATCAATACCGTGCCATCCGTGTCCGGGAGTGTCTCTCGCCGGATCACGCGTTCCGGCGGCGCGCTGCCGGCTCGGTCAGCGACGGCGGTTCGTAGCCCGCGTCCGCCATGTTGATCGTGATGCCCGGCGGCACGATCTCGTCGATCCGGTTCAGGACGTCCGGCGAGAGCGTCACTTTGACCGCGTCGAGCTGTGACTCGAGCTGCTCCAAGGTCCGCGGGCCGATGATTGCCGAAGTGACGGCCGGGTGGGTGAGGACGAACGCGATGGCCAGGTGGATGAGGGAGAGCCCCGCGTCTTCGGCCAGGAGGGCGAGCCGCTCGACCGCCTCGAGCTTGGTGGCGTTCGCCGGGAGGGTCAGGTCGAAACGTCCGGGCGTGCGCTGGCCACGGCCGGAGACGGGCAGCTCGGCTCCCTTGCGGTACCGCCCGGACAGCCACCCGCCGGCCAGCGGGCTCCACGGGATCACGGCTAGTCCGTAGCGCTGCGCAACCGGCAGGACCTCGCGCTCGACACCGCGGGCCAGCAGGGAGTACGGCGGTTGCTCGGACACGACACGTTCCCGGCCTCGCCGCTCGGCGATCCACTGCCCTTCCACGATGGCGGACGGCTCGAAGGTCGACGTCCCGATATAGCGGATCTTTCCTTGGTGGACGAGGTCGCTCAGAGCGCCGAGGGTGTCGTCGAAGTCAGTGCCGGGCTCGGGCCGGTGCACCTGGTAGAGGTCGATCCAGTCGGTCCGCAGGCGGAGCAGGCTGTTCTCAACCTCGCGGATGATCCATCGGCGGGAGTTGCCCCGATGGTTGGGGTTGTCGCCCATGGGTGCGTGGAACTTCGTCGCGAGCACCACCTCGTCCCGCAGGCCCCCGGCGAGCGCCTTGCCGACGATTTCCTCGGACTCACCCTGTGAGTAGATGTCCGCGGTGTCGATGATATTGATGCCCGCGTCCAGGGCACGGTGAATGATCCGGATGCTGTCGTCATGGTCGGGATTTCCCCAGGCGCCGAACATCATCGCCCCGAGCGTCAGCGGACTGACCTTCACCCCGGTCCGGCCGAAGGCGCGAAGTATCATCGTGCTTACTCTCCTTTAGAGCGACCGGTCCAGAGCGACCGGCAACAGGGGGGCGCGGCGTCGCGGGGCTGGGGCGCGTACCCCAACTCCTTTTCTTGATCCACATTCCTGCTGCTGGATGCTCTTAATCCATGAATTTGATCCAATCGAATCGAATTTAATCGAACCCGGTCAGAACGCCAACTGGCCCGTCAAAGCGTGAGCTGGTCCATCGCTCGAAAGATCCGTTCCATGGAGACCGGGTACGGCGTCCGCAGGGTCTGGGCGAAGTAGCTGACCCGTAGTTCCTCGATCATCCAGCGGATCCGTGCCAGCCCCTCGCTGGGCGGGCTGCCCGGTGGGAGCCTGCCCAGCAACTGGTTGTACTCCCGCGTCACCTGTTCGATGTGCCGGGTGCGTTCCCGGTCACGGTTCGGATCGCTCGGCAGCTTGTCCAGGCGCAGTGTGATCGCGGTCAGGTAGCGGACGAGGTCGGGCAGCCGAGCCCAGCCCGTGCCGGCGACGAAGCCCCGATACACCAGGCCGGAGAGCTGGGAGCGCACGTCACTGAGGGCCGCCACCAAGGCCAGGCCGGTCGTCGTCCTCAGCTGCCGCTCGATGGTGTGCGCGGTGGCCAGGACCCGCTCCACCTTTGTCACGACATCGATCGCGGTCACGGTCAGGCCGGCTTGGACGATGTCGCGCAGCTTGGCGAACCCGTCGGCATCCCAGGCCGGACCGCCGCATTCCGTGATCAGTTTGTCAACGGCGCAGGCGATGCAGTCATCGAGCAGCTCGGTGGCGTTGCGGTATGGATGATGGCTGAGCGTCAGTTTGGCCTGGTTTGTCAGGGCGGCGTTGATGTCACGGACCGGTGACGGCGCGTTCAGCAACAACAGACGCCGGGTGCCCTGCCACATGGCGTGGCGGGCGTCGGTCTCGGTGGCGAAGACGCGGATCGCCACACTGTCGGTCTCGTCGACCAGCGCGGGATACGCCCTGACCGGCTGGCCGGCGCGGCGTTGTTCGACGAGCTGGGGGATCGGGCCGAAATCCCAGGTCCGCAGGCCGTGGCGCTCGACACCGTCCGCCACGGCGTTGACCGCCACCCGCATCGTCGGTGCCAACGCCCGGGTAAGCGCGGCGAGGTTCTTGCCCTCGGCGAGAGTGGCCTGTGTCTCGTCGACGATCCGGAATGTGATCTTCAGGTGGTCGGGTACCCGGTCGAGCTGCCAGGCGTCCCTGGGCACATCCACGTTGGCGAGGTGGCCGAGCTCGCGTTCCAGGATGGCGAGCAGTGGTCCGTCCGCCGGTGTCACCGATTCCAGCACCCGCCTGGCGTAGTCAGGCGCCGGGACGAAACTGCGCCGTATCTGCTTGGGCAAGGATCTGATCAGCGCGGTCACCAGTTCCTCGCGCAGGCCGGGTACCTGCCAGTCGAAACCTTCGGCGGTCACCTGGTTGAGTACCGGCAGCGGGATGCACACGGTCACGCCGTCCGCGTCCGTGCCGGGTTCGAACTGGTAGGACAGCGCCAGGGCGAGTTCGTTATGCCGCCAGACGTCGGGGTAGTCGCGCTCGTCGACCCCGGCCGCGTCTGTCTTGATCAGCATGGTGGTGGAGAAGGCGAGCAGGTCGGGCTGGGTGCGCTGGGTTTTTTTCCACCAGCTGTCAAAGTGGCGCCCGGAGACGACATGAGTGGGGATTCGCTGGTCGTAGAAGTCGAACAGGGTCTCGTCGTCGACCAGGATGTCGCGGCGGCGTGCCCGGTGTTCCAGTTCCTCGACGTCGTCGAGCAGCTCCCGGTTGGCGTGGAAGAACGCGTGGTGGGTCTGCCAGTCGCCCTCGACCAGGGCGTGGCGGATGAACAGGTCCCGGCACAGCTGCGGGTCGATCGCGCTGTAGTTCACCTTGCGGGAAACGACCAGCGGAATCCCGTACAGCGTCACCTTCTCGGATGCCACCACCGCGCCCCGGCTCTTCTCCCAGTGCGGTTCGCTGTACGCACGCCGGACCAGGTGGGGCGCGAGCGCTTCCGCCCATTCCGGTTCGATACGCGCAACCGTCCGTCCCCACAGCCGGGACGTCTCGACGAGCTCGGCGGCCATCAACCAGCGCGGTGGTTTCTTGGACAACGCCGAACCGGGGAATACCGCGAACCGGGCGTTGCGCGCCCCCTGGTAGTCCTGCTTCTCGGTATCGGCGAGACCGATGTGCGATAGCAGGCCGGCCAGCAGCGAGACATGGATCCCGCGGGGGTCGGCGGGCGCGCTGTTCAGCGACATCCCGAGGGTCTTCGCGGCCTGGCGCAGCTGGCTGTATATATCCTGCCACTCCCGTACCCGCAGGTAGTTCAGAAAATCGGCCCGGCACAGCTTGCGGAACTGGTTTCCCGACAGTTCCCGCTGCTGTTCCCCCAGATACTCCCACAGGTTGAGGTAGGCGAGGAAATCCGACTGCCTGTCGGTGAAGCGGCCGTGTTTCTCCGCGGCGGCCTGCTGAGCGTCGACGGGACGTTCGCGCGGGTCCTGGATGGACAGCGCGGCAGCGATGACCATGACTTCGTGTACGCAGCCGTTGCTTTCGGCCGCCAGTACCATGCGGGCCAGTCGCGGGTCGAGCGGCAGCTGCGCCAGTTTACGTCCCAGCGGCGTCAGGCGGCGATGCCCACCGGTCTTCGCGGCTCCGTTGGCGGGTTCCGTCTCGACGGCGCCGAGTTCGGTGAGCAGCAACACCCCGTCGGCGATACTGCGTGAATCCGGGGCGTCGATAAAGGGAAATGCCGCGATGTCGCCCAGGTTCAACGCGGTCATGGCCAGGATGACGGACGCGAGGTTCGTCCGCAGAATCTCCGGATCGGTGAACTCCGGGCGGGCGGCGAAGTCCTCGGCCGAGTACAGCCGGATGCAGATACCGTCGGCCAGCCGCCCGCAACGTCCCTTCCGCTGGTTCGCGGATGCCTGTGAGATGGCTTCGATTGGCAGGCGCTGGACTTTTGTCCGGCTGCTGTAACGGGAGATGCGCGCTGTGCCCGGGTCGATCACGTACCTGATGCCGGGAACCGTCAACGAGGTTTCCGCGACATTGGTGGCGAGCACGATCCGGCGCCCGGCGTGGGGCTGGAAGACCCGGTGCTGTTCCGCGGCGGACAACCGTGCGTACAGCGGTACGATCTCGGTATCGCGCAACTGCCGTTTTGCCAGGATGCCGGCGGTATCGCGGATCTCCCGCTCACCGCTGAGGAAGACGAGGATGTCGCCGGGGCCCGCCGCGCACAGCTCGTCCACCGCGGCTGTGATCGCTTCTGTCGGGTCGCGTTGGACCGCCGTGGCGGCGGCCCTGCCACCCCTGACGCCATCCGTGCCGCCGGATCCGGCATCGGGGTCGATCTCCGCCACCAGGGGCCGGTAGCGGACCTCGACGGGAAAGGTCCGGCCGGTAACCTCGATCATGGGCGCGCCGCCGAAGTGGCTGGAGAAACGCCGTGGGTCGATGGTCGCCGATGTAATGATCACTTTGAGGTCGGGCCGGCGGGGCAGGAGCTGCTTCAGATAGCCGAGGATGAAGTCGATGTTGAGGCTGCGTTCATGGGCCTCATCGATGATCAGCGTGTCGTACTGGTACAGCGACCGGTCTGTCTGGATCTCGGCCAGCAGGATGCCGTCGGTCATCAGCTTGATCAGGCTGTCGCCGCCGACCTGATCGGTGAACCGCACCTTGTAGCCGACTATCCCGCCTGGTTGCCCATCGGGTTCGCCCAGCTCCGCCGCGACCCGTTCCGCCACCGCCCGTGCCGCCAACCGGCGCGGCTGGGTGTGGCCGATCAGCCCGCGTACACCGCGTCCCAGCTCAAGGCATATTTTCGGCAGCTGCGTGGTCTTTCCCGAGCCGGTTTCGCCGGCGAGGATGACGACCTGGTGGTCCCGGATCGCGGCGAGGATCTCGTCCTTTTTCTGGCTGACCGGTAGCGCTGGGGGATAGGTGACGGCCGGCACGCGCGCGCGCCGCCGCTGCACGCGCAGCGCGGCTGTGTCGATGTCAGCGGTGATCGTAGCGAGGGCGGCCTGGCGAGCTTCGGGGTCGCGTATTTTGCGCATGCCGTCGATACGGCGCTGCAGACGGCGCTGATCACGCACCATCAGATCGGGCAGTCGTGCGGCCAGGGCGGTGGGCGGAGGCATCGGGAAGCAGCGTCCAACGAAGTGTGGATGGCGGGCAAGGGGCAACGGGTACCGACCCGTTGGTCAAGTGGCCGTCGGCCGTCGGGTATTCCCGGTGTCACGACCTACTCAATCAGGATGAAGGCCCATCATGTCCGTGCTCGCTGTCACCCGGTGCAATGCCAGCGGTCCCCGAGTGAGGAGGATGGGCCGGCGGTGGGCATGGGATGGGTGCCGCCTGGAGCCCGGCGGAGGTCCCGGGCGGGTGGGCTGATCGCGTGGGTGGTCGAGTGGCTGGTCGAGCATGCCGCCACCGCGGTGGCGGTGACAGCCGGGCATGCGGTGGCAAGGGGGCGGATGCGGCGGCAAGGGGGCGGCAGCGTGGCCGTGGAACCCGGCCGGTGAGACGCCCCGCGGGGTAACAGCTGACTGCTGGGGTGACACCGGGTGGGAAGCGCGGCCACCGTGCACAGCGGCCGCGCTTCCCACATCAACTTGTCCAGATGGTTATCTGCGAATGTACGTCCTGATCAGTTCCGGCCTGCTGTCCTGTCGTCCTGTGCCGGTCTTTTAGCTGTCGCGGCGCACGACCCGGCGAGCGGTTCGCCGTCCTGTGCGCCGTCCCGTGCGCCGGGCAATCCGGCGAGAGCGTCCAAGCATCGTCATCTCTCCCTCTGTCGCGCTGTGCGAGAACTCAGATCGTCGCCTTTTCCGCCTTTGCCAGCGCCTCGGCCTCGCGGGCTTCCACCAGGCCCAGCGACACCAGGTCGAGCGGACTGATGAACTCCGAGGCGAGCCGGAATCCGCCCGCTCGCGCGATCGAGTCCCGTAGCGGGATGGCCCACCGGTGCTCAAGCAGGATCAGCGCGGCCGCGGTGTCCTCGGGGATCTCGGCGAGCACGTCCCAGGCATCCTCCTCGCTGAACACCCCACCCCGTTCGGCGGCGGTCCGCGCACCGCGTTCGGCACCTGCCCGCATGCCGGCCTCGCCGCCTTCGCCGAGCCCGACGAGCGCGCCCACCAGGGCGCCGAGCTCGACCTGCTCCTCGTCGGTCAGCTGGCTGCCGCGTACGGCGGCGACATCGCCGTCGGCGTCCTTCTGGACGACCAAGGCGTCGACCACCCGTACAAGGTCGTTATCACGAAGCCGTTGCAGCTCAGCCTGGATCTCACCACGGAAATCAGGCTGCTTGAAACCGAGCACCAGGAGTTGGACGGGTCCGATCGTCATGTCTGTTCCCTCCTCGCCCACCGTTTTCAGCGGTCATGTGAACGATGGGCTTCTTTCCCCGCCGGAGTCCTCACCCCAACCGGGTGAGTCGCCGTCCGCCAGCGGCGCCGGTCTGTCGCTGCCGGCGTCTCCCCCGCTGGCCCCAGCCGATCGCGGCTGGGCCGCGCGCCGGGGTGTACGCGGCCTCGCGGGGCATATCGCCATACAAGTACTACGGCGTGTTTCCGAAGGTGTCGTCCGGTCAGGGAGCCGCGGCCAGGGGCCGCCTGGGCGTGGCGAGCCGGACAGCTGGCTTCCGGAACACGCCCTAGATGTTCACCCGATCGCTGCCGGTTGTCCGCGGTCGGTCGGAACAATATGTTGATGGCAGAGCCGCCAGTAGTCATCTTTGGTCCCGGTACACACAGCGACAGTTGGTGGGCGCTTCTGCCTACCGCCGACGTCCTCCGTTCTCCGCATTTCAACGATCTGCTTGCCCTGGTGGAGCGCGCAATGGCGAAACAGGAACCAGGCCGTCCGTTCATCCTTACGCTTGACCATCGCGGCACACGCGAACCAGGCGCACCAGGCGCACCAGGGCGCGGGCTTCGCGCTACGACGGCACCGTCCAGCACGCCAGTTCGGTATGTGTACGGGCTGCCGTCGAGCAGGATTACAAGCGACCGGCAATAGGGGTGTAGCTCAAGGAGCGGGGCTGGGGGTGCGTGCGTCGCGAGGCGGCGCAGGCCCCGGTAGCGGTGTTCTGCTCCGTCATGCCGTGGTCAGCCAAGACCGCCGACAACGGTGCGTTCGCCGATAATGGGCAGCGGTCCGGTGTACACATCGGCGTAGCGTGAGTCCTTCCGGACCTCGTACACCCAGCTTTTGCTGACCGTGACACCGCGGGCGGCCAGGAAGGCCAGCGCCTCGCTGGCGGACCCGTTGGTCTGTTCCAGCGCATGCACGATGGCCTCCCGTTTGTCCGCGGCGTCCAGCGTCAGGGAAGGTGCAATCGTGCCGCCGGACATCCCGGCACCCTCGCCGTCAGGGTCGCTACCCGCCAGGTGAGCCACTGTGGGCTGGGAGGTGAAGAGCGGCATGAGATCGGTGACGGCGCGTTGGGCGTCCCGTTGGGTACCGCGTTGGGCGTCCCGTTGGTGAGGAACACCGAATGTGTCATCAGCCGGCTGTCCGGCCGGGGTTGTGCGGCCGCCGGCAGCGCGGTTCTCGGCAGTACGGCTGGCAACCCGGATCTGGCGCATGAGCAGTTCGTAGGAGCCCAGCAGCGCCAGCGCCGGCCAGCCGGCGATGACCCGGGCGGTCAGGTTGGGTTCGGCGTGCAGCACGTTGGCGGCGAGGGAGGCGAAGGCGCCCATGGTCAGCAGGAGGTAGGACAGCCAGGAGCGGCTCCGGCCGGCACGCCGGTCCGCCAGCATCGTCATGGACGCGGCCAGCATCAGGCCGTCCACGCTGAACGGGATGACCGCGGCGGCCGTGGCGTCCTCGCCGTGGTCCAGCGCGACGCCCCGCATGTGCCGGTAGGAGACGAAGGCCGCTACCGCGGCGACGGTGACCACGGCCGCGACCGTGGCCGCGCCGATCGCGCGGTCCGTCCACCCCGCCCGTGCGTCGGTATCCGCACCTGGTCGGTTGTCCTCCGCTGACCCGAACACGCGATCCCCTCCCACTGTTGAGACTCCGCTGACTGAAACAACGTGTTGCGTGACCACATCGATAGCCTGCCACCCACTCGCGCCCACATCACACCAGGGCGTCCTTTGCCGGCGGACCCGTACGGTCCGTGCATGTCACGTCATGCCCGGTCTATCCGGCGCGGCGGCGGTGGTGTCGTCGAAGCCCGTGATCCAGCTGGTCATCGCCCAGCTGGAGACGTTCGGGAGGACTGGTTATCCACCGTGTGGTGGTCATGCGCCGATCGGGGAACGAGCGCCGGGCATGGCGAGGGCACGCTGGTTGGCTAGTGGCGGCTGAGGAGATCAGGCAACGAGCCAGCCTGTGTATCCGGCGGCTGCCAGCACTCGGCAGGCCGCGGCTCCCGACACGGGCCGTGACACGGGCCGGGGCAGTTCCACCGGGGCCGCGCTGAGCCGCGGATGGCAGCGGCGGGCCGTCCATCGATGGTCGTGCGGCTCCACGAGCGGCGCACCGGCAGGCAAGGCCCGTGGGGGATGTCAGCCCGGATCAACGCTTGACGGGGCCTCGCCTTGACGGGGCCTCGCCGTGGAGCGCCGGCAGCGTGAGCTCAGAACCCAGGGAAGACGTGTCGCAGGTCGTCCAGGGTGATCGTAGCGCCCGTCAGGGCCACGGTGGCCGGGGTATGCGCGGCTGCGTGACGGCCGGTGACCAACCGCAGCCACCACTCCGCCGGTGCGTTGAGGACCGCGTCGGGCTGATCAGGCTCCTCGCTGGTGAGCGTGACCGTGTCGCCCAGGCCGAGCCCGAAGGAGCGCTCGGGCGCGGTGGTTCGGACCGTGATCGTGGCGTGCCGGTCGCCGAGGGCGCCCGGCCGGCCGAGAAAGCCGATGATCATGCTGACCTGGTCGAGGAGCGGCTCGATCGCGGCCGGTGCCAGGACGGCCTCCGGGTCGAAGGCGACTTCGACATCCCAGGTGTGGTGGGTGAACTCGGAGAGCCGTAGGCCCGCGGCGGTCGCGACGTCCACCGGGGCGGGCAGGAAGCCCAGATCGATCCGCAGCTCGTCGCGGGTGGGCGCGTCGAGGCCTTCGTAGCAGATGATCAACTTCTCGTTGGCGGTGATGAAGCCCTCGGCGCGCTCGGTTGGCGACAGCGCGTCCCAACGCGCCCAGACCGACGTGTTGAAGTCCGCGGCGGGTACGCCCGTGCCGTTCAGCGCGCCTTCCAAAGTGGCCAGCGTTATCTCCGCACCGCTGCCCAGATGGCTGAGGACCTGGGACACATCCCACCGCGACGCCCCGGACGGCTGGGAGAGGCCGTCCGGGGTAAGCCCGCGTACCACGGCGGTCACCTGGTCGTGCCCGCTGCGCAGTGCATCGATGATCTGGTCGGCACGATCGGTCATGTTCGTCTCCGAGGAAGGTAGGCCCGGCATCCGGTCGCCAGGGCGCTTTTCGCGTCTGTGGACTGCGATCTGCCAGTAGGGTTTACCACACTGCCGTGGTGGTTTAGCGATGCCTGTTCATCGCGGGCCTGGTGGCTGAAACCGGTCCGCGCCACGCGCCAGCACTGCGTCGTTGTCAGTCAGAATGCGCACTCCACGGTCAGTCAGAATGCGCGCGCCGAGCGGCTGGAGACGGTGGAACGGCCAGGATGGCCGGTCAGCACGCGGGGCTGACGGATTCGATGCTGGCGACGGAGAAGTCACGCTGGCCGTTGCGCAGGCGGCACCAGGAGTCGAGCCACTTGCCGTAGAACTGTTGCGGCTGGATTTGGCGGACGGTACGGGTGCCGTTGTTGTCCCGGTAGGCGATGACGACATCGTGCTGATGGTCCACGGCGCTGGCCAGCAGCTCCAGCTCGGCTTCGTTGAGACGGGTGTTCAGCCGGGCCAGCCGCTTGAAGGTACCGGAGTCCGGCATTGTGCCGGCATCGGGATCCGCGGCCAGCCGGTGGGCGAGGTCGGCCGGGGAAAGCCGGCGCGGCCCATGGGCGGGGTCGGTGTAGCGGGGGGACGCCTGGTGTTCCTGCCGACGCGGCACGATCATCGTGCCGGCGGCGTCCTCGGCGATCGGGTAGAAGCCGACCTCGCGCAGGCGGGCCAGCACGTCGTCGAGTTTGAACGGGCTGGCCAAGACGGTAGGTGCCAGTTGGCTGAACTGCAGCTTCGCCAACGACCGGGTATGGCGGATCTCAGTAGTCGAGGCTTCGTCGGAGATGACGCAGCAGCGCATGCCACGAACGCGGACCTGCCCGTGCCGGCGTGCGACATCGGAGATGAGGTACTCCAACGGCTGCGGCACGGCGTGCGCCGCCATGTCACGCAGTTCCGCGAGAAGCGTGTCGGCGCTCCACCCCGCGTCGAGCGCGGCCCGGACGCTCGACGCGGAAAAACGCCACGTACCGGCGGCACCGCGAGACTCGGGGACGGCCGCGTCCCGCAGCAGCCGCGACACCGCCGAACTCGGCTGGCCGGCCACCACCGCGGTCAGATCCGACTGCAGGATGACGGTGAACGTGGCTTCGGGCAGCAGGTCGGCGCACTGCCTCGCCAGTTCGTCGACGGCCTCCGCCGCCACCGCGCTGGCGACGGCCAGCAGATGTTCGCCGAGCTCCGACAGCACATCGAGGGCGACCACCCCGAGCAGCTCCGCCTCCCGCGTCGCCGCGGCGACCTTACTGGCGCGCCGGACGGCGTCGTACCCGTCCAGCGGGCTGAACCACTCGATCTCCCGGCCAGCCGCGCGAACCGAACCACCTGAACCAGCGGCGTTCAACATCGCCCGGCGGATCCGGCCCGCTCCCGAGAGCAGCGGCAGCGGCGGCGGGAGATCCTTCTCGCCCTCGATCTCTCGGCTGGACGGCGCATGCTCCAGGGAGAACCAGGCCGACGCGAGGACGGCCCAGCGCCGGCCGGGTTCGGCGACGCGCCATTGCTGGTAGTCAGGGGTGGGTGCGTATCCGTCGTCGGTCTGGCCCAGCAGGCCAGCGGCGTACGCAAGATCGATCCATACCAGGAGGTCGGCCTCGGGCATGGACAGCCGTTTCGCGAGCCGCGACCGTTCCCGAGGCCCGACACCACCCTTTTTCAGGGCTACCACAGGCGTGGCGCGGGCCTCGTCGAGGAGGGCGGTCACCCGTCCTATGGCTTCTTCGGCGGCGGCCTGGGCCGCGGAGCGCACCATCGCCGGGTCGACGTCCGGCCGTGCGATCGCGGGTTGGCCGGTCAGGGAGAAATCGTGCTCGGCCTGCCAGGCGGCGATCACTACCTCGCGCGGCAGCTCAGGCTGGCGGTTGCTGCGCAGTATCAGACCCGCGGCGATCAGGATCTCGGTTTGGCGGGCTGGGGCGGGTGTTCCGTACTCGATGCGCCAGGGGTAGTCGCCGATCAGGCCGCGCCGGAATTCGTCGAGCCGGTCCCGCGCGGGCTGCGGCAAGCCGGAGATGATTTTTATGATCGTTTTCGGATCTGACATCAGTTCGGACAGCTTTATGATCAACTCAGGCTTGCCCAGGCCGCTGGCGCTGGCTCCGAGCGCGGTGACCGCGGTCCGCAGCTCCGTCACGAGGACCGACTGGGCGATCTTCTTCACCGGGCGGGCGGCGTCGAAGTTCGCCGACCAGTGCGCGCGCAGCCGCTCCAGCAGCCGCACCACGTCGGAGTCACGCCAGGCCAAGCCGCGTACGCACAGGTCGGCGGCTCCGTCCCGGACGGCGCTCTCGGGTGCGCCCAGCCAGGCCGCCAGCGCGGGCACGGTCGCGGACCCGCCCAGCACGGCGAGCGCCTGCCCGACATGCACCGTGTCCCTGTTCAGCATCCGCATCGCGGCGACGAGCGAATCCGTGCCGTCCAGCCGTTGGGCGAGCTGGGCGAAACCGCGGGGAACCGGCTCGATCAGGACATCTGGGCGTGCCGCCAGCAAAGCGGTCAGCGACGCCTCGTCCAGGGTTGCCAAGTAGTCGGCAAACGATTCAGCACACACCTGCTTCATTGTGCTGGGCAGCTTACGCCCGGTTCGCGGCGATCACCAGCGGTGGGCGGCCCATCGCCTGGTCGGCGTCGCCGGAGCGCAAACCCAGACTTTCCAGTCCCGTGGCAGTCGGCCGGCGGGCGAGAGCGCATAATCCGACTGCCCCTTCCCGGACCCGCCCCGCGGGACTGATGAATCGTGCGTGGCGCGGGTAGCAGGTAACAGGCAGGAGGTTCACCGGTGATGGCTCTGCACGGCCAGGCAAGCGGCGAGCAGGCACAGGAGACCGTCGACATCCGGCCCCAGTTCGCCCGGCCGGGCGAGGATGTCGTGGTCCCGCGGTTCCGGATGCCGCGGGAGTCGATCACCCCGGAGACCGCATACCAGATCATCCATGATGAGCTGATGCTCGACGGCAACGCGCGGCTCAATCTGGCCACGTTCGTGACCACCTGGATGGATCCGTACGCGGACCGGCTGATGGTCGAGTGCGCATCCAAGAACATGATTGACAAGGACGAGTACCCGCAGACTGCCGAGATGGAGGCGCGTTGCGTCAACATCCTCGCCGACCTGTGGCACGTCCCCGACGCGCTGAACGCGGTCGGCTGCTCGACGACCGGTTCATCCGAGGCATGCATGCTCGCCGGGCTCGCGCTGACCCGCCGGTGGCGCGCCCGGCGCCGGGCGGCCGGCCTGCCGGCGGACCAGCCGAACATCGTCATGGGGGCCAACGTCCAGGTCTGCTGGGAGAAGTTCGCCCGGTACTGGGACGTTGAGCCGCGGCTGGTGCCGCTCGGGCCGGGACGCACCCGGCTGACCGCCGATACGGCGGTGGCGCACTGCGACGAGCACACCGTCGGCGTGGTGGCTGTTCTCGGCTCGACCTTCGACGGCAGCTACGAACCGGTGGCCGAGATCGCGGCCGCGCTCGACCGCCTCGCGGGATCAGGCGGCCCGGATGTGCCGGTGCACGTCGACGCCGCCTCGGGCGGGTTCGTGGCGCCGTTCTGCGATCCGGAGCTGGTCTGGGACTTCCAGCTGGACCGGGTGGCGTCCATCAATGCCTCCGGCCACAAGTACGGGCTGGTCTATCCGGGGGTCGGCTGGGTGCTGTGGCGCGACGAGGCGGCGTTGCCGTCCGATCTGGTCTTCCAGGTGGACTACCTGGGTGGCTCCGTGCCGACGTTCGCATTGAACTTCTCCCGGCCGGGCGCCCAGGTCGTCGCCCAGTACTACGCATTCCTGCAGCTGGGCTGGGAGGGGTACCGGCGGGTGATGCAGACCTGCCGGGACAACGCCCGCTGGCTGGCCGGTGAGGTGGCGAAACTCGGGCCGTTCGAACTGGTCTCGGATGGCGGCGGTATCCCGGCGTTCGCGTTCGCGCTGCGGGAGGAGGTCACCGGCTACACCGTCTTCGACGTCTCCGAGCTGCTGCGCACCCGCGGCTGGCTGGTACCGGCTTACCGGTTCCCGCCCGCGCTCAACGAGCTGGCGGTGCTGAGGGTGGTCGTGCGTAACGGCTTCAGCCGGGACCTGGCCGGAATGCTGGTCGCGGATCTGCGCCGGGTGGTGAAGCGGCTGTCCGACCCGCACCGGCGTCCGTGGCCTGAAGACAACGGCGTTACCTCCTTCCACCACTGAGAGCGCCCGGGAACCGGGGTGTGGATCAGGGAGCGGGGCTGGGATGCGGGACATGCGTGGCCAGCTGCATGATCTGATGGCTGCTGTCGGTCCTGATGCGGAGGAGGCCTACATGACCATCGCGGAGACGCTCAGGGCTGAGGGCCGTGTCGAGGGCCGTGTCGAGGGCCGTGTTGAGGGGCGCGCTGAGGGCCGTGTTGAGGGGCGCGCTGAGGGCCGTGTTGAGGGCCGTGTTGAGACGCTGCTCCAGCTGTTGACTCTCAAGTTCGGTCCGGTTCCCGAACCGGTGCTTGCCGCTGTGCGCGACGCCTCCGCTGATCAGCTTCAGGTCTGGACCGCTCGCGTCCTGACCGCCGACAGCTTCGGCCAGCTCCTCGACTGACCAACAGGCACGCTGCAAGGCCTGTTCCTGCGATGGTCGGGACTACCTGGCTACGTAAGGATGCCGCTCTGTGGCCGGGTGGATCGGATCCCGGTATATGGCGCTGTCCGAGCCGTCCATGTCCACCTGTACGGTGCGGCCATGCCGAATCCGTCCACGCCTCATGACGCGGTGTTCCGCCGGATCCTCGGCACACCGTCGAACGCGGCATCGCAGCTGCGGGCAACGCTACCAGCGTCCCTTATCGCCCGGCTTGACCTGGATCGGTTGGTCCTGGTCCCTGGCAGCCTGATCGATGCCACATTACGGTGGCGGCATACCGACCTGCTGTTCACCGTCCCGCTCGATGGTCGTGCGGCCTTCGTCTATGTACTCATCGAGCATCAGAGCAGCAATGATCCGCTGATGGCATTTCGGATGTTGCGCTATGTCGTGCGTGTCTGGGACCGGCACCTTGCCGATCATCCTAGGGTGACCCGGCTACCGGTGGTGCTTCCCTTGGTCGTGCATCACAACGAGCAGGCATGGACCGCACCGGTTGAGGTGGCTGATCTGGTTGATCTGGCCGATCTGGACCTTGCCGCGGGCTGGGGGGAATATGTGCCCCGGTTCCGGTTCCTTCTGGATGACCTGGTCCGGGTCGACGAACGGCAGCTACGGGAACGGCCGTTGACGCACGCGGCGCGGCTCACCCTGCTCCTTCTCAAAATCGCTCCGGGGAACCCCGGGCTGGCTTTGGATCTATGGCCGTGGGTGGATGAACTACGCGCGGTGCTGGCGGGTCCCGACGGTAAGGAGGAGTTCACGGCTTTGCTGCGTTACATTGATCTGGTCGGGGATGTGGGTACCCATGGCCAGCTGCATGATCTGATGGCTGCTGTCGGTCCTGATGCGGAGGAGGCCTACATGACCATCGCGGAGACGCTCAGGGCTGAGGGCCGTGTCGAGGGCCGTGTTGAGGGGCGCGCTGAGGGCCGTGTTGAGGGGCGCGCTGAGGGCCGTGTTGAGGGGCGCGCTGAGGGGCGCGCTGAGGGCCGTGTTGAGACGCTGCTCCAGCTGTTGACTCTCAAGTTCGGTCCGGTTCCCGAACCGGTGCTTGCCGCTGTGCGCGACGCCTCCGCTGATCAGCTTCAGGTCTGGACCGCTCGCGTCCTGACCGCCGACAGCTTCGGCCAGCTCCTCGACTGAAACGGAAGCCCATGCATGATCCTGTGACGGCGATCGTCGCACCCGCCGCCACGGATCGGGAAGCACGCTGGGAACTGGGTGTCACGGTGGCTGCGTGTACTGACTCCCGAGCCGTTCTGAAAAGCGACGGTAGACGCCTGCAATATCTCAGAGGGGTTTGATCTCGATCTGTGGGTCTATCGGCAGCTTTGTCTTCCAGCTTGCGAGCCGGTTTTGCGCAGGTTCGAGGAGAATAATGGGATTCTTGCCCAACGTGACGGGATGCGGACTGTCGTTTTTGTCCTATGAGGGTCGTTGCGGTTGATGCCCCTCACCGCTGCCGGCTCCATCGGGTCCGCCAGCTGTCCGTGCGCGCGTTGCCCGTTTGTCGCTGGTTCGACGGCAGCCGTGCATCTGTGCTGGTGAGACTGGCCCGCGGCGCGTCGGGGGACGCGCCGCGGAGGAGGAACGGATGAACCGTCTGGGTGTCGCCGTGGTTGCGGCCGGTGCCGTGGCCCTGTCAGTAATCGGCGGCGGGGCCGCGTCCGCTGACCCGTCCGGCCAAGGACAGGAGCAGGAGCAGGGGCAGGGGCAGGGTCTTACAGCGCGTGATGACGCGTACTGGGTCAAGGCGGGCGGGGTTCTCACCGTGCGTGGCGAGGGAGTGCTGGGCAACGACACCGGATGGCCGACGACGCTGGTCAGGCACACCCAACCAGCCCATGGGACTCTCACCCTGAAGCAGGACGGGTCGTTCAGTTACATCCCGGCCGCGGGCTTCACCGGGACGGACACGTTCACTTACTCGATCAGTGACGTGGTTTCGCTTTACAGCACGCACCTGCCGCCGATCGCGACGATCGGCGGTGTGAAGATCACCGGTGGTGGATACGGCTCGTCGCTGTACCCGGTGCCCGGCTCGCGGGACGAGTACTACGGCGTGACCGACCGCGGCCCGAACGTCGACGGGCCGAACGGGGTGAAGGTCGAGGCGCTGCCGGACTTCGACCCGGCGATCGGCCGGTTCCGGCTCGTCGACGGCAAGGCCGTCCTGGAAAGGACCATCCCGTTGCGCGCGGCGGACGGATCGCCGTACACGGGCCGGGCGAACAGCCAGGCGAACACCGGCGAGACGATCGTCGACCTGAATGGGAACGTCCTCCCGCCCGATGCGTCCGGTTACGACTCCGAAGGGCTGGTAGCCCTACCCGACGGCACCTTCTGGGTGTCGGACGAGTACGGGCCGTTCATCACCCACTTCGGCCGTGACGGCCGCGCGATCGAGCGGCTCTCACCGTTCGACGGGTCGCTGCCGGCGGAACTGGCGAACCGGGTGCCCAACAAGGGCATGGAAGGGCTGACGGTCACCCCCGACGGACAGACGCTCGTAGGCGCGATGCAGCAGGCGCTGGCGCAACCCGATCTCACCGGCAAACCGGCCAACGTCACCACCCTGCGGATCGTGACGTACGGGCTGAGCACCCACGTCACGCACGAGTACCTCTACATGCTCGACGACCCGAAGCTGAACAGCGGCGCGGTCAGCGAGATCACCGCGCTGAGCGACACGGCGTTCCTCGTCGACGAGCGTGACGGCCACCCCGAGCCGGGTGCCTACAAGAAGCTGTTCCGGATCGATCTGGCCGGCGCCACCGACGTCGGACCGGCAGCGACGCTGCCCGGCGCGGTGTACGACGCGGCAAGGGGCGGCCTGCTCGTTGGCCCCAACCGACGCACGATCGAGGCTTTCGCCGGGACGGCGACCACCACGGCCGCGACCGCGGCGCTGGCCTCCGCCGGGATCACCCCCGTCACCAAGAGCCTCGCCCTCGACCTCGGCGGTCTGTTGACCGGCCTTGACCCGACCGGTGGCTTTTTCGGGCATGACAAGATTGAGGGAGTTGCGGTTGCCGACGGCGGACGCACAATCATCGTCAGCAACGACAGCGACTTCGGGATCGACGGCGTCACGAACAGCGCCCCACCGTTCCAGCTGCACGCGAAGGTGCTGCCGAACGGGGCGCAGGACGACGGCGAGTTCCTCGCGATCGACACCACTCGACTGCCGGCGGTTGCCAGCACCGCCACGGTCACCGTGACGGTCGGCCCGGGAAGCCACCGTCACTGACAGCGCCTGATCCGCGTTCGAGGCCGGCCCGCGCGAACCTGGCGGGGCGGCCTCAAACACGACGCGAGGTGCGTGCCTCAACCCCGTGATAACCCCGTGATAACCCCGTGATGCCGTGTCCCCTGTTGCCAGGCGCGTTTTAGAGCGACCGACAACAGAGGACGCGGCATCGCGGGCTGGGGCACGCACCTCGCTGCGTTGTCGTCGGTCGACACCCAAGGACCAGGGTGACTCCCTCCTCCGCCTTGCGATGTACGCACCCAAGCCCCGCTCCTTGATCCACATCCCTATTGCCGGGCGCTCTTAGCCGATGATCGTTATCCGGGCGCCGGTGCCGGTGAGGTAGAGGGGACTGTCGGTGAAGCCCACGCGGTCCTCCTCGCCGACGTAGAGGTCGATGTGCTTGTCGCCGCCGAGACCTGGGGTGAACTCGTCGTGGATCGTCCACGTCGCAGCCTGCAGACGGGCGCAGGCCGCCGGGTCGACCGCTGAGTGGTCCTCCTCGCTACCGCAGGTGGCGACGGTGAACCGGGCGCCCTGCGCGAGGACACCCGAGTCCGCTGCGGCCGTGCTGAAGGATTGCAGGCGCTGGCCGGTGGTGTCGGCGGGGACCGTGTCGAGCCAGTAGCCGGTGTCATACGACCAGTTCAGATAATTCCCGGCGTGATCGCCGCTGGTTATCCGGCCAGTGCCTTCGTCGTGCACGGCGGCGACGAAATCCGTGGGATACGTGCCGAGCGGGTCGTTGCCGTGTGCGCAGTCCTGACGCGGGCAGCCCGTCACCTGTCTGGGCTGGCCGTGGTGGAAGCTTTCGACCGCGGTGTAATAGACAGTGATCGTCCAGCCGTCGCTGGTCTGGCCGGTGCCTCCAGGCGCGGGTGCGGGGGTGCTGTGGGCGGTGGCCGGCGGTTTGGCCGGGTTGTGGAGATCGGAGCGGCTGACCTGGCAGCCGGCCGTCAGGCACAGCAGGACGGCGAGGCCGAGCGGGCCGATGATGCCCGCTGATACCCGACCGCCGGCGCTGGGACGGGTTAACGGCCGGCAGCTGAAAGCGCGTTGACCGCCAGCATTATGTTGGCCGCCCAGAATGCGTTGGCTGCCGAAAGCGCGCCGGCTGCGGAAAACATGAATTTTTGTCATATTGCGTATTATTGCTGTCATCGACGTTCTGGTCACCCTTTCGCGGGGGACAGGACACCCATGGCCACCATGCCACGCGAATCGGTCGATGAGCGGCCGTGGCCGTGGCCACCCTGTGTCGGATGGCAGGCGGATGCGTCGCGAGGCGGCCCAGTCCCCGGTAGCGGTGTTCTACCGGGGCTGACGAGCCGGGGTACCCGTGCATCGCGAAGCGATGTGCGGGGAGCGATGATGCGAGGCGCCGGCTGGCGCCGGCAGGCCCTGGCGGATTTCCGGCGGCGACCACTCGGTACCCCTGGGCCGGAAAAACCGTATCTACACTCAACCGGTATGACTGTCGTTCTGCCCAAGGGCGGGAACGTGCCGCTGCCGCCGGGGACAGGGCGGGTGCGCGTCGTGGTCGACTCCGCCGCCGGGCCGCTACTGGACGGCAGCGTACTGCTGCTCACGGCATCCGGTCGCGTCCGTGGCGACGCCGATTTCGTCTTCTACAACCAGCCGCGCTCCATCGACGGGTGCGTGGCCATCGAGGAGCGTTCCGCGCGGCAGGAGGCGGTCACCGTCGACCTGGCCCGGCTGCCTCCAGAGATCTCAACCATTGTCGTCGCGGTGTCGACCGACGGCCAGCCGGTCGGCGCCGTGCGCGGCCTGCATGTCCGAGTCCACGACGCGCCGGGCGCAGGCGATCTCCTCACGCCCGGCCCGGAGATCGTCCGGTTCGAGGTCACGGACGCGGGTGCTGAGACGGCGTTCGTCCTGGGCGAGCTGTACCGGCGGTCCGGGCATTGGAAGTTCCGGGGGGTGGGCCAGGGCTGGACCTCGGGCCTGGCCGGGCTTGCCACGAGCTACGGCATCACCGTCGACGCCCCCTCCGCGGCGGACAGGCCACTGCCTCCGGCGGGACCAGGACCGCTGCCGGGATCAGGGCCGCTGCCGGGGCCGGCCCCGGGGCGGCCGACAGCCGCCGGCATCCGCGATCCGGTGTCCACGGCGAAGGCCGCCCGGCTGGAAAAGCAGCTCGCCGTGGCCGCGCCGGCCATGGTCGACCTGGTCAAGCGTGCCGGGGTTTCCCTTCGGAAGAAGGGCATGTCCGAGCACCGTGCCCGGGTCGCGCTCTGCCTGGACATCTCCCTGTCGATGAGCGCGCTGTACAGCCAGGGCAAGGTGCAGCGGCTGTGCGAGCGCATCCTGGCGCTCGCCGTCCAGTTCGATGATGACGGTTCCTGCGATGTGTTCACCTTCGGTGGGCGTGGCCACGACGAGGGTCCGCTCGATCTGCGTAACTACCAGGACTGGGTGGCCGGGCTCAGGCGTCACCGCAAGCTTGAGGGCGCCACCAACTACGCGAAGGCCATGGGGATGGTCCGGCAGCACTACTTTCCCGACTCCCGCGGGCGGCAACGTTCCCAGCCTCGCCCGGACCACCTGCCCGTCTACGTGATGTTCGTGACCGACGGCCAGGCCACCGACAAGCGGGCCGCTCGCGACCAGATCACCTGGGCGTCCTACGAGCCGATCTTCTGGCAGTTCATGGCGATAGGGCGGAGCAGCCGCAATGTCAGTGCTGGCGCCGGCACCGCGGCATCGCCGCGGCGTAGCGGTCTCGGTGGCCTTGTCGACCGCCTACTTGAGAGCAACTTCAGCTTCCTGGAGGAGCTGGACGAGATGACCGGGCGATTCCTGGACAACGCGAACTTCTTCTCTGTTGCCGACCCGACGGCGATCGGTGATGACCAGCTCTTCGATCTGCTGATGTACGAGTACCCGCGGTGGCTCACCCAGGCACGCGCCCACGGCCTGGTCATCGGTACCTGACCGGTGACCAGGCCGGCGGGGCTCGAAGGCCGCCGTCGGCGCTGGCAGAAGATACCGCCCCAGCGGGGGGCCGTGGATCGGGCGGAGCTACTGGGGACGGCCGTGGGCCGGGCCGGGCTACCCGGGGCGTGACGGGGTGCCAGCCGGCGGGCAGGGACAGCGGTGTGTCTGCTGGGACGCGCCGGATGGTCGGGTCGTAGTCGTCCAGCTCGCCAGGCTCGAAGCGGACGTTTTTGATCACCCACCAGAAGGAGCCGGCCGGCTCACCGACCAGCTTGTATGAGCCGTCCGCCAGCAGAACCGCCCACCCGTCCCGAATGCCGATGACGGTCGCGATCTGTTGGCCGGTCGCGGTATCCCACAGCCGGACCGTGCCGTCGTCACCCCCGGATGCGATCATGGAGCTGTCCGGGGAGAATCCCACCGACCACACCCGGTCGGTGTGGCCGATCAGGGTGCGCAGTTCCCGCCCGGTCGCGACGTCCCACAACCGGACCATGCGGTCGTCACCCCCGGATGCGATCATGGAGCCGTCCGGGGAGAACCCCACCGACCACACCCCGCGGGTGTGGCCGGTCAGGGTGCGCAGTTCCCGCCCGGTCGCGACGTCCCACAACCGGACCATGCGGTCGTCACCCCCGGATGCGATCATGGAGCCGTCCGGGGAGAGCCCCACCGACCACACCCAGTCGGTGTGGCCGGTCAGGGTACGCAGTTCCCGCCCGGTCGCAACCTCCCACAACCGGACCGTGCC